>NZ_JACSWB010000278.1 GCF_016888135.1 Leptolyngbya sp. CCY15150 | reverse complement strand
GATTCGTAAAGTATTGGGAGACGTTGCGAATTTACGAGAGGCGATGGAGCTTGTGCTGAAGGAAGCTTCGTCCTAATCAAAAAGAATTAAGCTATATTCTTTCATCATCATGAACACAACCAGAGAAGATGGATTGCTTGATCACTTCACCTGAGCAACAGTCACCCCAGCACCGCCATCGGATTGGAGGGCTAAATCAAAGGATGTAATTTGGGGATGCTGCTTCAGAAATTCATGAACCCCCGCCCGGAGTTTGCCGGTGCCTTTGCCGTGAATAATCCACAGGGGGCCAACTGGTGCTTGGGCGATCGCTTTTTCTAGTGCCATCTCCGCATCCATAATTCGACTGCCGCGAATATCGACCGTATTTTTAGACGTGCGCACAGCCGGAGCGGGGGGCGGCGGGGGCGGCGGTGCAGGAGCAGGTTTTGCCTTAGGCAATTCTGCCTTTTCGCCCTGAAGCGATTCCACATCTGCGAGGGACACGGTCATTTTCATCATGCCAAAGCGTACGGTCAGTTCGCCATCCTCATCAGCCGGGGTGAGCACCTCAGCGGTTTGCCCGAGTTTGGGAATGCGCACGCGATCGCCCACCTGGGGACGGAAGCCTGGCTTGGGCGGCTTGGGCGTAGGGTTGAGCTGCTCCTCGGCAATGCCCTGCAGGGCTTGGGTGGCCCGCTGGGCAGCCTGGGCCGTTTGGGGGCCGCGCTGCAGGCGGCGGATCACCTGGGCAATCTCTTCCCGCGCCTGGGCGATCGCAGCTTGAATGGCCTGCTCTTGCTGCTGCTGCAGATCCCGCTCCCGTTCCTTAAGCATGGCTGCCTTCCGGGAAACTTCGTCATGGAGGCGTTCGGCTTGGCGCAGCAGCTTGGCCGTGGCGTTGGCACTTTCTTCCTGATGGCGGCGCTGGGCTTCTAGGCCGGAAATCACCTGGTTGACGTCATCAGCACCGGACAGACCGACGTATTCCCTGGCTTGATCGATAATGCTGACATCTAGTCCCAATCGCTGGGCGATCGCCAAGGCATTGGAGCGGCCGGGAATGCCCCAGAGCAGGCGATAGGTAGGGGACAGGGTTTGGTCATTGAATTCCACTGAGGCATTTTCAAAGCGATCGTCGTCATACTTGAGGGCTTTGAGTTCGCCAAAGTGGGTGGTGGCCATGGTCAACTGGGCATGATCCGCCAGATAACGCAGCAGGGCAATGGCCAGGGCGCTGCCCTCTGAGGGATCGGTGCCAGCTCCCACTTCATCGAGTAGGACGAGGGCGTTGGCCAGGGATGCGGTATTGTCGGCATCGGGAGCGGTGGACTCGGGAGCGGTAGACTCGGGGGCCATGGACTCGGGGGCGGTGGACTCGGGGGCGATCGCCTCCAAAATCCGTCCCACACGGCGAATGTGCCCCGAAAAAGTAGACAGGCTTTGCTCAATGGATTGCTCGTCTCCAATGTCGGCCAGCACGGCCTGAAACCAGGGAATTTCCACCGGTTCCCGCGCCGGCACAAAGAGACCGGCTTTGGCCATGAGGCAAGCTAGTCCCAAGGTTTTCAAGGTGACGGTTTTGCCGCCGGTGTTGGGGCCGGTGATGGCGACAACCCGAATGTGGGACTGAATCGTCAAACTAATGGGCACCACCTCGGGGCCCTGTTCATGGTGCTGCTGCCAAACCAGGAGGGGATGGCGCAGATCTCGCAGCACCACTGCTTCGTCCTGAGGCTCAACAAAGCGGGGTGGGTTGGCATTCAGCCACAGACCGTAGCGAGCCCGAGCCATGGCTAGATCTAAGAGGGTGGCGATCGCCAGCAGATGATCCAGATCCGGCTTCACCGCTGCCACGGCGGCACTCAGGTCTCGCAGAATTTTCTCCTCTTCCACGCGCTCCTGTCGCCAAGCCTGCCGGATTTGGTTGCCCAGGTTAATAATCGACTGGGGCTCTACGTAAAGCGTCGCGCCACTCGCCGATACATCATGGACAATGCCGGGCACCGCGTCCTTCTGGGGCGCTTTGACGGGAATCACGAAGCGATCGCCCCGTTGGGTAATCACCGGCTCCTGCACCGCATTGGCTTGCCGGTTGAGCACTTGATGTAACTGATCGTAGATGCGGCTACGCACACTGCGGATGCTGTCGCGAATGCCGCGCAGGGCAGGGTTAGCCCGGTCAGCCACCTGGCCGTTATCGTCAATGCAGTGGTGGATCTGCTGCTCCAGGTCTGGATAGGTACGCAAATCGGTGACCAGGGTTTTCAAGGTCGGGACGGCGGCATGGGCATCAATAACGCGCCGCAGGTTGCGCACACCGGACAGGGTAGTGGCGATCGCCAGCAGTTCCGTTCCCCCCAACACGCCCAGCAGCGCCGATCGTTCGAGGGCATCGCCAATGTCTTGGATGCCATCAAAGGACAGCCGACTGCTCAAGGTCTGCTCTAGCTCCGCCATGTCCTGGGTTTGGGCAAGCAGGATCATACTTTCCGACAACGCCGTCGGAATGCGAATCTGGCGGGCCGCAACCGCTCCCAGCTTCGTGGCCGTAAACGTGGCCAGATGCTGGCAGAGGCGGGGCCACTCCAGGAGGTCTAGGGTATCAAGCTGAATGGGGGTGGGAAGGCTCAAGGCAAGTGGCAGAAGGGTAAAGGACTGGAGGAACATCCCGGCCGGTTAGGCAAGCCCAGGGCACACGGGTCTATTTCAATTATTCATCACCAACCGAGGTTTGTGCAGGCACTCGTACTCCGAGGCGGAAGTAACCCGCTGAGTTGCTAAGGCAGGAACCCTTGTGTGTCCTGGAAGTTTTTTTCGTTTTTCTATCTTCATTCTTCTGTCTTGCAGTACTAAGGACGGCTATCCACCGGCGATCGCTTCCCTGGGACAGATTGAGACACCAAGACGGGCTCAAAGGCTCCGGCTTTGAGGCGGGTCATATAGCGACGCAGCTCCCTGGTCACCATGCCGGTCATCAGATACAGCCCCAGCAGATTGGGCACGGCCATCGACAGCATCATGCCATCCCCAAATTCAATCACCGCTTGCGGATCAGCGATCGCCCCAATAAACACCCCCGCCAACACCAGCAGTTTATACAGCCCATGGGTACGCCGCCCCAGGTCGCCGAGCAGATAATCCCAGCTCTGTTCGCCATAGTAGCCCCAGGAAATCACCGTGGAGAAGGCAAAGCAAAAGACGGCGATCGCCAACACCAAGGGAAACCAACTGATCACCGAACCAAAGGCGATACTCGTCAACTCCGCCCCGCTCACCCCCGCCAGGGCAGGATCCCGATAGGTGCCGGTGATGATCACCACTAGGGCGGTCATGTTGCAGACAATCACCGTATCAATAAACGGCTCCAGCATGGCCACAATTCCTTCCCGAATCGGTTCACGGGTGCGGGAGGCCGCATGGGCGATCGCTGCCGAGCCAATGCCCGCCTCGTTGGAAAAGACCGATCGCCGCAATCCCTGCACCAGCACCCCCACAAAGCCCCCCTCCACCGCTTGCGGGGAAAAGGCACCTTGGACAATGGTGGCGATCGCCCCCGGAATCTCCGTCGCATGGGACAGCAACACCCACAGCGCCGCACCTACATAGAGGCCACACATCAAGGGCACCAAGCGACTGGTCACCCAGCCAATCCGCTGCACGCCACCAATCAACACCAAACCCACCAAGCCAGCCAACACCGCCCCATAGAGCCAGTCCCAGTCTGCGAGAGCTGGAACCACGGTGGCGATCGCTTGATAGGATTGATTGGCTTGAAACAGGGTAGAGGCTCCCAAGGTGCCCAACAGGCAAAACAGGGCAAACATCCCCGCCAAAATCTGCCCCAGCCGGCCCAGCCCCCGTTCTGCTAGCCCTTGCGACAGGTAATACATGGGGCCGCCCACCACCGTGCCGTCGGGACGCACCACCCGGTACATCTGCCCGAGGGTACATTCCACAAACTTATTGCTCATACCCAGTAGAGCGGCTAGGGTCATCCAAAAGACGGCCCCGGGCCCGCCCAAGTGGATGGCGATCGCCACCCCGGCAATATTGCCCAGACCAATGGTGGCAGACAGGGCCGTGGACAGAGCCTGGAAATGGGACACTTCCCCCACCTCATCGGCAGCATCATAGCGACCGCGCAACACCGCAATGGCATGGGCAAAGCCCCGCAGGTTAATCAACCCCATGCGTAGAGTGAAAAACAGCCCGCCCAGCAGCAGCCACAGCACCAAGAAAGGCATTCCCGTGCCGGCATCGTAGAACAACACAGGGGAAATCACCCGCTCCACCCACCAGGTGAAGCCGTTATCTAGGGATTGCAGGCCCTGGCCAAGCCCCTCAAGCCAAACACCGCCCCATTCTTGCCAACGACTATCATCCAAGGGCACTATAGCTCCAACCACGTCAGGGAACTGATCAGTCTAACGAGTCGCCGTCGAGCGATCGCTTCTCGGTCACAGGCGATCGCTGGGATACCCAGACCTGGCAGACTCAGCCGCGCTGAAGCCACACCTGACCGATACGACACAAATCTTGACGGAATTAACCGCATTTTAACCTAGGTCACTGTCAAGAATGGGATGGGAGACTTACAGCATCCCCGCCCCCATGGTTGACCATAAATCAGGAGCATGACGATGGAGCCCTTAGATATCAATCTCAGCGGTCTCAGCCGCGTCCTCGTCCCCATTGACTTCTCCGATGCCGCCTTTGCCGCCCAAACCGCTGCCCTCACCTGGGTAGGCGATCCATCCCATTTACATATCCTGCATGTCTTGCCGCCCCTCAGTCCGGGGGAGCCCGGCATCACTTGGCAAACGGTGAATACCGCCAGTCGTCAACAGCATGTCGAGCAAAGCTTTCGCGATCGCTTCTCCAGCAAACCTTACGAGAAAGTGCAGTTCACGGTGCTCATTGGCACACCCAGCATCGAAATCATTCGCTACGCCAAAGAGCAGCACATATCTCTGATTGTGATTCCCTCCCACGGGCGCACGGGCATGGGCCGCCTGATGCTGGGATCGGTTGCAGAACGCGTGGTGCGGCGATCGCCCTGCCCAGTTCTAGTCCTCCGGCGCTAGGGTATCACCTAGTTGGCACGGGCCCCACAGAATGTATAAAAAGTTTGGTTTTGGGGAACAACTTGATCAGACTATCCTGACGATTTGCCCTACCCCTCGGATAACGTGAGTGCTAGTTGACTAACAGCCCGGTGGACCTAAGACTCTGCCGGTTTTTTTCTTTTAAAGATCACCTAACGCCGAGTCCCGCCATGGAATCGCTTCCCTGGGGCACCCCCTACAAAGCCACGGGCAGCATTCCTAGACGTTCTATGGATCTTCTATGGGCGTTCCATGACGTCAATGGGAGAAGATACAAGTGGGTATTGCCCTCACGTTTACACAGCGAGATCTCCGTTAGACTCCCGACTGGCAAGGGAGCGATCGCGCCTCAATCGCTTCAGACGACATCTACAGAGCCCCAGTCTGTGATAAAACGTAACAGCAACCTAGATCATCTCAACCTTTCGCTGAATGCTAAGACTTATCACTGACTTTGACGGCCCGATCATGGACGTGTCGGAGCGCTATTACCAGGTCTATCAAATTGGGCTAGAGCAGGTGGGTCGCCCAGATCAACCGCTGAATTGTCTATCCAAAGCAGACTTTTGGGAACTGAAGCGGGCCCAAGTGCCCGAACGTCAGATTGGGCGTATTTCTGGACTCGATGAAAGACAAGCGGAAATCTTTGCCCGATATCGCCGCAAAACGGTACATACCCTGCCCTACCTCAAGTACGATCAGCCCGTACCAGGAGCGATCGCCACCCTAGAACGCATCCAGTCCCTGGGCATCGACCTAGCCGTCATGACCATGCGCCGAGAACGAGAGCTAGACGACGCCTTTGCTCGCTATGACCTCGGACGCTTTTTCCCCAGCGATCGCCGCTATTGCCTCAGCAATGACTACGTGAAAACCAGCGATGTGGAAGACAAGCCGCGTTTGATGGAACGGGCCATGGCAGAGCTGCCCCCCGCCTCCAACTGGATGATCGGCGATACCGAGGCAGACCTAGCCGCCGCCCATCGCTACAGCATTAAGGCGATCGCTGTCCTATCGGGCATTCGCAACCGTGAACAACTGAGCCACCATGCCCCCCACTTCATTGTGGATAACTTGGTCGCTGCCGTTGATCTGGTTCTAGACCACGAGAACATCACTCCCTAGTTCCTAGGTTTGGCCCTAGGTCTGGCAAACCGGCACTACCGGAAAAAGCTGCTCGTCAGCCACAGGGCAATCAGCGTCACCATGGTGGCAAACACATCTGGAGCAATGCTCGACAGTCCTTGGGTGAGCAGCACGCCCCCCAGCCATGAGCCCAGGAAGACCCCTCCAAAAAAGCCCAAGAATGTAATTAAGACCGCCCGGCCAAACTTACGTTCTTTACGGCTAATGAAGTAAATGCTAGCGCCAATGCCAATGGCCAAAGCTGCCGGCGGAGCCATGACGCCAATCACTGCCGTGGCCAGCATGACGCCGCCCGGCCAAAGAATGTCCGTGCGACTGGGTGTATCCAACACGCCCTGCAGCCAATCTGGCGTTTGTACCGATGTCGCTGGCGCTGGTTTCACCGGAGCATCGGCCAACTGGCGCTCGGGAAACCGAATGCGATCGGGCACCGGAATTTTGCCCTCTTGGCGCAGGCGTAGACGCTCCATCAACACAGAGTCGTAGGCAGTTTCAATCACTTCTAGCTGCTTGCGATCGTCTTTGTACTCTTCCACCAGACGACTACGTGCCTGCTGAATTTCTTCAAACGATGCATCTTCGCCGACCCCGAGCAATTCATAACCGCTTTGCTCTCTCATCTAAGACCTCCGCAAGACTCCCACTGTACTTAATTTAGAGTTGTCAATTATGATCAGCAAGAAAACTGTCCACAAGATTTTAGGAATTGCCTGACAATTGTATGACTCGATAGAAACCCAATCGTTAGAGTTCTACCGCCCTTCCTTGAAGCCTTGCCAGCGTACAGTATGGTTCGTGTCAGCAAAATCTTTCTTGCTTTCTTGATATTAACTAGGATTGACCTGTGATTTCCAAACGGGCGATCGCCCACCCCATCCTCCCCTTGCCGATTCATGTCTTGCCCCCTGCTGCCACGGAGAAAGGTTGAATCAAGGTCGATGAGACGAGCATACCCACTCTAGAACCTTCCATGCATCATACTCTTCTAACCCAAGTGTGGCGATGGAGAATTTCTAGAAATTTTGGAATCAACTCACGCGGTCTAATGGATTTATTCTAACCAACCACCTAGTTTCCTTCGCAATTCCTCTCATCTCTTGAATATCTAGGGTACGGTAGACATAAAGAATCTAAGATTAAAGCCAAGCCGATGCCAAGATCGCTTGATATGCTATGGGGGAAGAGGCAACTAAATGTTAGATTTTACAAAATCCTATACGAATAGTTGACGTGGGCTCTATCCTCTAGCCCATATTCAAATCTCAGGTTGTTGTTAGGCATCTGCTATTGTCTTGTTCCTAAACACAACCTCTACCGCACATAGTTCACCGATGTCACTGAGACCTATCTTGATTATGTCGATAGACGCACCTTCAGAAGATCCTGCCCCCTGAATGACAGCGAGAGTTCAGGGTAGAGAGAACCGGTTTTTCGCCTCTTCTCTCTACAATGGTTTCATCAACTGACGGCTGATCAACCTAGTCATATTCAGTGCTTACGTTCGTTACTTTTGAGTTAAGTCACGGCCATGGGCTCACCCAAAATTCTTGTTGTTGATGACGATCCGTCCATCCGCACCCTCATCCATCGCTTCCTTTCCAAGCAGAACTACCAGATGGAATCTGCGGAAGATGGCAAAACGGCGATGGCCATTTTTGAGCAATTCAATCCTGACTTAGTCATTTTGGATGTGAATCTGCCCGATGCAACGGGCTACACCCTTTGCCAAGACATGCAAAATCGCACGGGTGTTTTTGTGTTGATGCTCACCAGTCGCTCCGACGAAGCTGACAAAATCCGCGGATTTTCCCAAGGGGCAGATGATTACCTCACCAAACCCTTCAGTTTGGGAGAATTAGAGGTACGGGTTGGAGCCATCTTAAAGCGCCAACGCCCGGTCACCACGGCGGAACAACAGCGCCTCAAGTTCAACAATCTCATGATTGATCCCGTGCGCCGAGAGGTGTTGCTGGAGGGCAGTTTGGTAGCGCTGACTGCCTTAGAGTTTGACCTGCTGCACTTTTTAGCCAGCAATCCTGGACGGGTGTGGCGACGGGCAGAGCTGATTCAAAAAGTGTGGGACTACGAGTATGTGGGCGATCAGCGGGTCGTGGATGTCCATATCGGGCAAATCCGCAAAAAGATTGAAATCGACACGACTCAGCCAGCTCTGATTCAAACGGTGCGGGGGGTTGGCTATAAGTTTGAGGCTCCGGAGATGGTCTCGGGGAGCTAGGCCTACAGCCACCAGTCTCATCTCTAACGTTACGGCACCTCATGGTCAGGAAACGCTAAGACAAAGGGGGCACCACTACGGTGCCCCCTTCACGCTGTTTATTTAAGGCGATCGCTTATCGCTTATTCCCAGCGTTGAGCCACCACTTCAGCGAGGTCAACCACCCGTTGGCTGTAGCCCCATTCGTTGTCATACCAAGCAATCACTTTCACCATGTCGCCGCCCATCACCATGGTGAGCTGACCGTCAATGATGGAGGAAGCATCCGTCTTGCGGTAGTCCGAGGAGACTAGGGGCAGGTCAGTGTAGTCTAGAACACCTTTAAGGGTGGTTTCAGACGCTTCTTTCAGCGCTTGGTTCACCTGTTCTGCAATGGTGCTGGTTTCCACTTGAGCCACCAAGTCCACCACGGAGACGTTGGGGGTTGGCACCCGCATGGCGATACCGTTGAGCTTGCCCTTCAGGTCAGGGAGAACCAAAGCAACGGCCTTGGCGGCACCGGTGGATGTGGGAACGATGTTGACGGCAGCAGCCCGAGCCCGACGCAGGTCGCGGTGGCTGGCGTCTAGGATGCGTTGGTCACCCGTGTAGCTGTGGGTGGTGGTCATGGTGCCTTTGATGATGCCAAACTGCTCATGAATGACCTTGACCACAGGTGCTAGGCAGTTGGTGGTGCAGCTTGCGTTGCTCAGCACATTGTAGTCACTGTGCTTGTACTGGTCGTGGTTCACACCCATCACAAAGGTACCAATGTTGCCACCTTTGCCCGGAGCGGTAATCAAGACTTTTTTGGCACCGGCTTCGATATGCTTAGACGCACCTTCTTCAGAGACAAACACCCCTGTCGATTCAATAATTAGGTCAATGCCCCAATCTTTCCAAGGGAGGTTAAGAGGGTTGCGATCGGAGACGCATTTAATCGTTTTGCCGTTAACAATGATGGCGTTTTCAGCAGCTTCAATATCTGCATCCAGCTTGCCCAGCATAGAGTCATACTTAAGAAGATGGGCGTTGGTTTTTGGATCAGATGTATCGTTAATAGCAACCACATCAAGCTGACTATCGCTACGCGTCAGCCAACACCGCAAAAAGTTACGTCCGATGCGTCCAAAACCGTTAATCGCTACTCTAATCACTGCGCCTTGCCCTCTGTATGTACTATTGTTAATCGCTATTGTTGAATCAAATCATACACTTTTAGGTGTACCCGTCTCAATAGGGGATCGGGGTAGAAACTCGGGCCAATTCCTTTATTCATAGGCGATCGCTCCATTCCCAAAAAATCAGGCCCCTTCTCCATCTCCAGAACCATCAACGGCCCCTAGCCATAGAGCGGGTGATCGTTCAAATAGGTGGCGATCGCCTCTGGAACTAAGTGATCAATCGGCTGGCGATCGCGACATCGTTGACGAATATCGGTGGAGGACATGGGTATCACCGGCATGTTGAGGCAGCGCCAGGTGAGATCCACCCCCTGATCGCGCAAGGCATGGGCAACCTGCTCTCCCACCTGCTGACAATGCTGCTGAGAATGCCCAGCGACATCATCCCCAAACGGCTCCCCAGATGGCTCCCCAGACAGATCCCCAAGACGAGGTGCCACCAACCAGTCACACTTGGGAGCAACCTCAAGCACGCGATACCAACGGGGCAGGGTTTGAAAGGTGTCGGCTCCTACAATCCAAACCCAATGGGTTTGGGGCGCATACTGCTGCTGGAGGGTGTGCAACAGATCGACTCCATAGCGGGGTGGCGGCAGGTGCGGGGGTTGCCAGAGATGAAACTGAGGATAGGGGGCGATCGCCAAGTCTACTAACTGCATCCGCTGCTGCCAGCTCGGTAGGGCTGGGTCAGACTTATGGGGAGGACTGTAGCTTGGCACCCACAACACCTGATCTAACTGCCCTTGGTCGTAGGCCGCCTGTGCCAAATGGAGATGTCCCCAGTGGGGTGGGTTAAATGCGCCGCCCAAAAGCGCCAGCCGTTGAGGGCAGAGAGACGAGGGAGCAACCACAGTCATTCGGGAGGGAAAGAGCAGAACAGCCTAAGTTTAGAACCCATACACTCACCCCATAGGCCTTTCGGACTATGTCTTTTGGATGGATGCATCAACTCAACAATGCGTTGCAATCTTACCCATATTGCCAAGAAGCCGCATATACTCAAAAACAATTTTCAAACGTTTCAAACGAATGTACGGATCAGGGGCGATCGCCTCCGAAGTACAAAAAAACCATCAGAGTTTAGGCTCTTCAATGCCTCCATTGAAAGCCAGCTCGTCAGCATCTCATTGTCTAGAAATCTTCCAACCTCTGCCCTATGGAATGGGGTGGTTTGTCGACCACGTTTGAAGGTGTAAAGAGCAGCAATGTTGCCCCCAAACTTTTCTAGAACGTGATCATCGGTATCAATTATGGGGAATAGGCGGTAGGCTTGGTGAGACGTCTCGTTAACGTGCAAAACAGGGGCCGCCCCCTAGACGTCTGCTCTAAACTGACGATTCAGTAGAATCGATCACCTGCTGTTCAACCTGCAGCTCGCGGATGCATGATGAAAACGTAACGGACAATCCGACCACGAAACCATCTAATATCCGCACAAATACTTATGGCTCCCTAAGTGCTTAAACCATCGAAGGGCCAGGAATCTAGCACAAGAGCCAAGCTGCACAAGACCTGAAATCTTAGTTGAGTAATTAACTTCAGCGATTTCGCAAACTTGTAATTCTTGTTATGATAGCGCGTGTTATCGGTGTGGTGTGGTGTTTAAGGAGCTAGAATGCTGAATTCCGTTGATTTCAGCGGGAGGCCGTTTCATTTCATCGGTATCGGTGGAATTGGAATGTCGGCCCTCGCCTACATCTTGGCCAAACGAAACTTACCAGTCTCCGGTTCTGATCTTCGATTGAGTCATATCACTCAGCGGCTCCAGGAAGAAGGTGCCCATATCTTTTGGAGCCAAGACGCAACGAATCTGCATTACTATTGCCCGGAAGCAGAGCGATCGCGTCTAGCCAACACAAGTTTGGATCGTGAAGGGACGGTAACGACTGCCGTCCCATCGTCCCTAGCTGAGCATTACCTGCCCCAAGTTGTCTGTTCGACAGCCATCAGCACAGCCAATGCCGAATATCAAGCTGCCCTTGATTTGGGCTGTCCTGTGTTCCATCGTTCAGACATTTTGGCAGCTTTAACCGATGAATATCACAGCATCCTGGTGGCTGGCACCCACGGCAAAACCACAACGAGCAGTATGCTCGGATATCTTTTGCTGAATGCCCAGCTCGATCCCACAATTGTGGTGGGAGGTGAAGTGAAAGCATGGGGTGGTAATGCTCGCTCTGGCCGGGGTAAGTATTTGGTCGCAGAGGCGGATGAGTCGGATGGCTCCCTCGTTAAGCTGCGGGGTCACATTGGCATCGTGACCAATATTGAGCTAGATCACCCTGATCATTACACCACATTAGATGAGGTGATTAGCATCTTTCAGCAGTTTGCCAGTCAGTGCCAGACCTTGGTCGCTTGCATTGACTCTGAAGCCGTAGAGCGATCGCTCCAACCTGACATCACCTACAGTCTAAATCCTGATAAACAGGCTGACTACACCGTCACAGACGTGGTCTATAGCTCAGAGGGCACCGCCGCCGATGTTTGGGAGCGCGGAGAACGTCTTGGTCGTCTCACCCTGTCGATTTTAGGAACCCATAACCTCAGCAATGCTCTAGCAACGGTTGCCGCTAGCCGATATTTGGGCGTCTCGTTTGAAGACATTGCCGATAGTCTACTAACGTTTGAAGGAGCCCGACGGCGCTTCGAACATCGAGGCGACGCCTATGGCATTACCTTTATCGATGACTATGCCCATCATCCCAGTGAAATTGAAGCCACGCTAGCCGCAGCGCGCCTGCGGGCCGAGATGCCTTCCGGCGATCGCCGTCGAGTTGTAGCGGTATTTCAAGCCCATCGCTATAGCCGCACAGAAACCTTTATGGAAGAGTTTTCTCGCTCCTTTGGGAATGCTGATCTAGTGGTGTCTACCGACATCTACAGCGCAGGGGAGTCTAATCTAGGTCGCGTTACGGGACGGGCCTTGGCAGAGGCGATCGCCAGCCAGCATTCCCATGTTCAGTATCAGCCGACACTGAACGATGTCGTGCACTATCTAGAAACTCATTTAGTTCCTGGCGATCTAGTTTTATTTTTAGGCGCTGGTAACTTAAACCAGGTCATCCCAGATTTGGTTCGTTTTTATGAAGACTACGTTGAACCAGCCCAAGCAGCCCTGTAGCTATATCTGTGACCTGTATCATCACCTATCCCATTGAGGAATCCGTCCCCAGATCGTCTCTTGGGCATCCGTCACCTCCTACCTTGACAGACTCTAACCAGGGTGCGAACCATGCGCCGAGCGGCTTCAGCGTTTGAGCCTGCTCGATCAGCGCCTTCTACTTTATGTCAACGCATTCTACAACCTGTGCAATCATGACACTATCTCAAGAACCTCCCGTTCGGCACCAGGCATCCCAGCTTACGCGTGCGGTTGTGCCGTTGGGGGAGGGTGGTTCTCCGTCAAGGTTTACACCAATTGGAGCACAGCGCGATCCGATTCCGCTAGACGGTTACGACTGCCTCATCAAACAACGGGTTCCATTATCTGGGTTGACCTCCTTTCGAGTGGGCGGCCCCGCTGAATTTTATGTCACGCCACGCACCATGGATGAGCTATACGCTAGCTTCGATTGGGGCGATCGCCAATCGGTTCCCATTACCTTGCTGGGAGCAGGATCTAACCTCTTGGTCAGCGATCAGGGCGTACCAGGGCTCGTCATTTCCACTCGATACCTGCGCAGCATTCAATTTTATGACGACGGGCGAGTTACGGCGGAAGCTGGCGTACCGATGGCTAAACTGGCTTGGCAGGCCGCCCATCGAGGCTTACAAGGGCTAGAGTGGGCCGTTGGCATTCCCGGCAGCTTGGGAGGATCGGTGGTCATGAATGCTGGAGCCCATGGGCTAACCATGGAAGATATCCTGGTGTCTGTCTTGGTGCTGTCGCCCGACCATAGCCTCAACCAGCTTGCTCCATCGGCCTTGGGCTATGCCTATCGCACCTCCAACCTCCAGGGCGATCGCCGCTTAGTCACCCAAGCCACTCTGCAGCTCAAGCCTGGAGCCGATGCCCAGTTTGTCCTAGAGCAAACCTCCGAGCACCTAGAGCGTCGGCGCACCACCCAGCCCTACCACCTGCCTAGCTGTGGCAGCGTCTTTCGTAATCCCCAGCCTTACAGCGCTGGCTGGCTCATTGAACAAGCGGGGCTGAAGGGCTACCAAATTGGCGGGGCCCAAGTGGCCGAGCGCCATGCCAATTTTATTTTGAACTGTGGTGGTGCTAGCGCCAGCGACATTCTCCGCTTAATTCATCATGTCCAAGAGACGGTTTACCATCAATGGTCTATGACCCTAGAGCCCGAAGTCAGACTGCTGGGCGAGTTCCAGGCCGTCTAACCGTTTTTTGCGGGCATTGATCACGACAGCCGCTAAGATAAGAGGGCAGGACTGTCCAAGAGCATCAACGATTGGAGCGTTTGTCTCTAGGGATGCTGTTAGCTTTTGATCGATCCTGGCAGTACAATTTTACCGCAACCGCTCCTTGACGTTGGCAGCAGCGATCGCTTCCTCTAGCCCCTAGCTGGTGACGCGACAGCATCGACTCCTAAGTCAAGGGTTGCAGGGCTCTGAATGTTCGGATGAGCACGTCGCTCCCCTGAACAATACAGAGACACATACTATGATCAACACAATGGGTAACGAGAGAACTATGACGCAAGGACAGGGATTTGGCGGCGGCTTTGGTCTTGGCAAAATGAAAGAGCTTGCCGATGCGTTCAAAAAAGCCCAACAGGTGCAAGAAGGCGCTCGACGGCTGCAGCAAGAGCTAGAAGAGCTAGAAATTGAAGGAACCTCGGCAGGCGGGCAAGTCAAAGTCTTCCTCAGCGGTAACCAAGAACCTCGTCGGGTTGAAGTGACGTCTGAAGCCATCAATGAAGGTGCAGAGATGCTCTCGGACCTCGTCTTGGCGGCGATGAAAGATGCCTATGAGAAATCCACCACCACCATGCGCGAGCGGATGGAAGAACTCACCGGCGGCTTAAACCTGCCCGGAATGTAATATCAAGTCCGGTTGGATGAATCATGGTGGGAGATTGCATTCGATCCCCTGCTGCGCTGCCCCTTCATAAAGGGGTTACAGACATTCGGGTGCTGACAAGGCCTCGAATGAACAGCGCATCTAACCAGATTTGATATATGACATCGTCCCGATCGCATCCCGAGGCCAAGATAGTCTTGGGACTCGATAACTTGGGAACCAATGAACCAACAACGCGGAGGAGTAGATCAGCTACTTCTCTGCTTTGCTATGACTAGACATCAAAGTAGATCGGCTGACTCATAGAGACGCTTCAAAATTGCCATGATTTTGCTGCCATAGCCTGGATCCGCCGACCATCGTCCACTTAACTGATCCACCAGCGGAGCGACCCCCCGAGTGACAAAGGTAAACCGGGGATCAACCTGTTCATACACCAAGGGTTCCTGACTGGCATAGGCCTTGAGGTGTTGAATATGGGCCCGCACCCCCACCCGTTGGCTAGGAAACGTTGCCGCCACCTCTTCAGCATTAGCGCTGGCCAGACTGGCAAAATTATATTGCTCTGGCAACACCTCGCCGCCAAACTGCAAAAAGTTGGTCTCCAGACACATTTGGGAAAAGGCGATGTCGTAGTTGACGCCCTCCACGCTGCCCTCTTCTCGGTAGTATTTGGGCAGGTTGGCAAAGGTTTCTACCACATTTTCATTGTTGGCTTTCAGAAACATCAGCAACTGCATGTCTCGGACATTGCCATGGCCCATGATCCGATCTAAGGCACCGGGGCAGATGGTGAGAATCGAGCGTAGGGTCACGGTGCGTGTTTCTTTCTCCCAGCCCACAGAAATGTTGAAATCCCGCAGGTCAATCGCCTTGATATACACAATGTTGTGATGCTGGATCCGGCGCACATCGGGAGCAGACGACAGGTCAATTCCCAGTTGATCCACCAACGCCACCGGGATATAGGAATTACCGTTGACCAAAATACCGCGATCGCCGTAGGGTGAGCCGTTGAGCTGAATATCAATGAGCGGATAGCTAGAATCAGGGGTGCTGCCCTGGGTGAGGGCGCGGCTCCACGATGCCAGCCCATCAGCAATGCCCAGCGCCACATCATTCCGCTGGGTTTGCAACACGCGCAAATCCTCAGGATTGGTGAGAAACCCCACCTGCATGAGCAACGAGGGCAAGACCACCCATCGACAAAAAGCCAAACGCCCCACAGCCGTTGTGGTATCAGGGCGGGCTCCGCGACTCACATAGCCCGGCAAGCGGCGCAGCATGGCAAACAGCACCAGCTCGGCATGGCGACGGCGCTCTTGGTTGTTGGCAATATGGTAGACGCTGGCCCCGCGCACCTCCGGGTTGGTATAGGCATCGGCATTGATCTCGATCGCCACATCACCAAAGCGTCCACGGGCATTGATCCAGTCAATCGACTGCACAAGACCGAGGTCATCAGGCACCGCCAACACATCAAAACCCCGCGATCGCAGCTCTGCAACCACCAGATCTCGAATTTGAATCATCTCTTGGGCTTCGGTGGTGTCGCCTACAACAACGCCTGGGTCGAGCAGTTCATTGTCTGTCCCCCCATGACCGGCCGAGATAAAAATACGTCCCATGTGCTGTCCTCTACGGTTCTGTTGACGGATGAGATGGCTGAGTGGATCACCTGTGCGATCCCCCAAGCAGCTTAGCGATCGCCCAGAGCATGAGGGTACCCTAGTCCGCAGACATCTTAACCACCCTAGGGCGCTCACGGTCTAGAGGCGATCGCCCCATCTCATCAGCACTGTGCGAAAAGTATGGTGCGAAAAGTATGGTCAGAAGTGCCCATTAGCTTACTACCATATGTAGAGATTCGGGCGAACTTGTCGATGAATCTTGATGGAGGGATGCCCATCGTCGTACCGCTATTGTCATTGCCCCCACAGGAACCCTGAGCTAAGCCTAGGCTGACGTTGTGGCTGGCGATCGCCCTTGCGGATCCCCAGGATTTTCTCGTATAGTGGCGCTAGATATAGAGTACCCACCCATTCAGCGGCAGCGTCATCGGTACCTCCAGGCATCCTCCCGTTACTTGGCTAGAGGCGATCGCTATCCTAACTGGCTTCCGTTAGCCGTCTCATCAACCTAATCCAGATCCCTTCGCTAGGATAGATATCTCTAGAACGGTTTGCCTGTAGAAAGCGATCGCTTCCCGGTCAGCATCCCAACCGTAGTCGTTTGCGAATTCCCAGTCCCCTTCGTCTTCCTGGGCGATCGCCCCTGCCTACCAGCTCTCCATGGACATCCCTCGCCTTCACCCCGATACCATTGATGCCGTCAAGGAACGGGCCGATATTGTCGATATCGTCTCCGACCACGTGGTGCTGCGCAAGCGCGGTAAAGATTTTACGGGCCTATGTCCGTTCCACGATGATAAATCCCCCAGCTTTAGCGTCAGTCCCAGCAAGCAGTTTTACTATTGCTTTAGCTGCGGTGCCGGCGGCAATGCCCTCACCTTTTTGATGGAGCTGGGCAAGCGTTCCTTTAGTGACGTTGTCCTAGACCTAGCCAAGCGCTATCAAGTCCCGGTTAAAACCCTCGAACCCGCTCAGCGCCAAGAACTTCAGCGCCAGCTATCCCTGCGGGATCAGCTCTATGAAATTGTGGCGCTCACGGCCCGGTTCTATGAACATGCCCTGCATCAGTCCTCAGGAGAGGCAGCCCTGCAGTACCTCCAAGCGGCACGCCATCTCAGCGATCGCACCATGCAGCGGTTTCAGTTGGGCTATGCCCCAGCCGGCTGGCAGACGCTCTATGGCTATCTGGTGGAACAAAAGCGCTACCCAGCCGAACTGGTGGAAAAGGCTGGCTTGATAATTCCTCGCCAAGGGCAAGATGGCTACTATGACCGCTTCCGCGATCGCTTGATGATCCCCATCCACGATACTCAGGGGCGGGTGATTGCCTTTGGGGGGCGAGCCTTTGGGGATGATCAACCGAAGTATTTGAATTCTCCCGAAACGGATCTTTTTGATAAGGGCAAAACCCTATTTGGTCTGGATAAAGCCCGAGCAGCGATCGCCAAGCAAGACTGCGCCGTCGTCGTCGAGGGCTATTTTGACGTGATTGCCCTCCATGCCGCCGGGATCGAGAATGCCGTGGCCTCCCTGGGAACCGCCCTGAGCGTTGATCAAATTCGTCAGCTTCTGCGCTACACCGAATCTAAGCAGGTGGTGTTCAACTTCGATGCCGATACGGCGGGCGTCCGGGCCGCCGAGCGAGCCATTGGTGAGGTGGCGGATCTGGCCTATCGGGGGGATGTGCAACTGCGGGTGTTGACCATGCCTGAAGGCAAAGATCCCGATGAGTTTCTCAAAACCCACCATGCAGAAGACTATCAGACCCTCCTAGACACAGCCCCCCTCTGGCTCGATTGGCAGTTGCAGCAGACTTTGCTGGAGGCCGATCTCAATCAAGCCGATCAGTTCCAGCAAGCGACCCAAAGCATGGTGAAGCTGCTGGGCAATCTTCCCAATGCTACCCTGCGCACCCACTATATTCATCGCTGCGCCGAACTGCTCAGCCAAGGGGATGCCCGCATGGTGGTGCGATTGGAAGACGACCTGCGCAACCAAGTGCGAGGACAGCGCTGGCACGGGCGATCGCGGAAATGGCAACGGCCGGGCGATCGCTCCCTCATGGATGAATCAGAAGCCCAACTCCTACGGATTTATCTGCATCTTCCAGACCATCGGCCGCTGATCATCGCCACCATGAATGAGCGCGACCTAGACTTTGGCATGAGCTACCACCGCCAGCTTTGGCAGGTGATCCATCAACTCCAAACCCACCCGATCGAAGCCGATACCGCCTTGATAGATCGCGTGCATGATCACTACGCCAGCATTCCTGGGCAGTTGCAAACCATTCAACATATTTTTCAACTGGATGAAAAGACGCAGCGCGATGTTCTGCGTGCGCCCCTAGTGGTGCGGGGGGCGGCAGCAGCGATCGAGCAGGTGATGTGTGAAAAACGGTTTCGCCATCTCAATACCCGCTGGAAAGAAACCGACTGCGACCAAGAACCCGATCGCGCCTACGACTATCAACGGCAAATGTATGCCGAGAAGCAGCGCATTCGAGAACTGCAAGAGGAGCAGCGCCGCACCAGCTTTGAAGATCTAGCGCAAACACCGTCCCTCTAGATGCCCCGTTGTGCCACAGACAGGATGTGACCATTCATGGTGGGTGCAGATGACCTGTCGAGGCATGATGAGAGGCAAGCGAACGGGAGTGGAATCCGAACATTCAACCGCATGGTATCGACCTCATATCGACCTCAATTAAGGGATCCTGTCATCCATCGCCATCCGGTCATCGAACACATATCCTGCCTAAACGTTCATGATTCGTTGCTTATCAACCGGCTGTTTCCTAGAAAATAGGTAGGCATCTAGGGCTAGGTGGGAGTAAAATCTGAGCAGAGCTGCGCTACGGGAGAGGCTGTCCTCGCCTTTTGGATCAAAAATTCTAATCGGTTCACGAGGTTGTGCGGAACGGGCACGATCGCGCTTGTAGATACCGATGTTAGATTCCACTAACCCACGCAGGAGCAGATTCATGGCAGGCAATTCCCTATCCCTCAACATGCATTACCAAGCAGAGCTAGACCTTCTGGCCCTATTCCTAGAGACGACTCCCTTCGAAGAAGATGCTGAAGCATCCGTCTATCCTTGGAATCCGGCTGCACCCGAGTCAGACGCCTACTTCGAGCACCTAGAGCAAGATGCGATCGCTCTCGGCTGGTCGGATGAGTTGGATCAACGGGCTGAATCCCTAGGACAAGTGATGGAGCAGCTCTGGGCGTCTACTGCCAACCCCTCCATGGCAGAAACCCTCCAGAGCCGCATCCACCAAGCCCTTTCTGTAGATGTCCCCCAGACAATCGTGGATCACATTATTCAGGTGGCCCAGCGAGTCGCGGCTAGCGGTCTGGCCCTTGAAGAGCAACTGATTCAATGTGTGCAAGACTGTTTGCCCACCATGGCCAACGAAGATTGGCAGGTGCTTGCCCGTCCCTATGCCTATGCCATGCGGGACTCCAACTCTGATTCCCTAGAAGCTGCCCTACGAACCATGCGCTGTGCCGCTTGGACAGAATTATCTGGCATCGAACAAGCCCGCCTCAGCTTGGCGATCGCCCGCTATTCCATCGCCCAAATGCCTCGCTCAGAGTCCAACCCCTCCTAAGCCCCTGCCTTTCAAACACACGTCTGCGGAATCTATCTACACCTGCTGGTTCATCGACAAACCGCCCCACACGCCATCACTACAGGCGGGGGCGGTTTGTTGTTGTTGGTTGGTTGATAGTTGATTGAGGCTGGACATGAGGCGCGTCCTCTAGACCGCTGTCCCTCGATCATGGGATTGTTACCTAGCCCTAACATTAGGCTTTGCTATCGGGAGCGATCGCCTGTAGAGCCCACAGCGCCCGCGCCTGCACCGCTAGGGTTTCGTCGGTAGCCGCCTGCTGCTGCAAGAGACGGCGAATATCAGCCACGGCCGAATCGGCGGGATCAAGCACTGTTGCTAGGGCCTGCAGGCCAGCGATCGCCGCATAGCGCACCACCCATTCCCCATCGGCACAGACCGCCGTTAAGGTCTCCAAGGTCTGCATCTGCACTGGACGCTGTTGGTCTGGGGGAAGCACAGCCCATCGGAGCGTACCCAACCCCTTGGCCGCCGCCCGGCGGACGCTTAGGGAAAAGTCTTGACGGGCAGCTTCGGTCAACGTATCGAGAGCGTCAGGGTGCCCAATGCGCGATAGGGCCCGAATCGCCCAAGCCCTTGCACCATAGTTGTAGCCGTCAATTTGTTCCAGGATGACCGGAGCAGCTAGATCGCCTAGGTTCACCAACCCATCCACGGCAGCAACAGCGGCTCCGGGGTTGTTATAGCCCAACACTTGAATCAGAGTTGGAATAGCGTCAACCGATCGCAACTCCGCCAGCGATCGCACCGCCAGCAGCAGCGCCACCGGAGATGTCGCCTGTTCCACCGCCTGAATCAGCGCCTGAGCATTGGAGGAAGGAGATAGGGGAAGGGTCATACGACGAAAAAGTCCTGGAAAAACCATACCCAAGGGCTGGGCTGCCGCCTAGGTGGAAAGGGGAAGATTAGAGCAATTAGAGCAAGGTATCCATCAAGCTCAGCAGCTCACAGGCTGTGTCCGATAGCGCCAAGTCTTGGGTTGCCGGAGAGCGATCGCTCTGGAGCTGATGGTCTAGCAATCCCTGCAACGCGATTAATTTAAGACTGTTTTCCGCCAAGGCCTGGGCGATCGCTGGAGCCGCTGCCACATAGCCCGATGCACCTAGATCCATCAGAGCCGAGCGTCGCAACTGTAGGTCACTCCCCTGGAGGGAGGCCACCAGCAGGTCGCCGTAGGCCGCCTCTTGGGTTAGCTGATACATGGCTCGGGCCGCCGCGTAGCGCACCCGGGGAATATCGTGATCTAAAAAAGGTTGAATGGCTGACAGCGCCTCGGTGGCCTGCAGGGTACCCAAGGCTTCCAGGATCGAATCGTAGGGTTGATCGAGACCTAGCCCAGACGACTTGCCGACCTGTGAGGTGAGGAGGGCCGTCAAGGTTGGCACGCAAGACCGATCGCCCAGTTGCTCTAAGGCTTGAGCTGCCGCTTCGCGGACATGAAAATCGTCACAACGGAGACAGGTGATTAGCCCAGGTACAGCTCGGCGATCGCCCAACTTTCCCAAGGCGCGGGCCGCATTGCGTCGCAGCGGAAACCCACCATCAGGGGCGCGATCGTCTTCATCATCTAAAGCTGCCATCAGGGCATCAACAGCAGCGGGCTCCCTCACCCGAAACTTGCCTAACCACCAGGCTGCGTAGTAGCGCAAGCTCAAATCTTGGCGCTGTTGCAGATTAGCGATCGCCTGTTCCATGGTGAGTGAACCCGCATCGACTGCCGTTTCAGCCGAAGACCTGAGTCCAGAATCTTGGTCTGAAGAGACACTCATTTATTCGTCCGTAGATGCATCATCAGCGTCTAGCGGACGGATACTGACAATCTGTCCACCCATACGAGCAATCCGACGCATTTCATCGTTCATGCGAGCATAGGGAACTTTGATAAAAGTACTGCCACTCTTGCGAATGGGGTAGTCGTTCTTATCATTCTCACGGGTCTGGCGCAGGCCAGAAACCTCATAAACAAACACACGACTTCCTGAGGGTGTGCTAGAACCACCAATTGCGGATGCAGTAAGCATGATAATTCAGATCTCTCCTGGTTAAGTAACACTGCCGTAGCTTGCCTAGCGTCGCGATCGCTAAGGGATTCACCACAGCACCTACCCCAGCCTAGGCGAGGGACACCCCTGCCCTGGCTATCCGGTGAAAACCGGCAGTTGTATTAAGCTATGTTAACGTATAGGAGTAGGATGAATGCGGCATCAGCAACGGATCCATGATACCGCGATGGTTCAGGGTTCGCTTGTGATGTCGAAGCAATGGGCCGCTAGACTCCACAGATGCCGCTTCTCCTACTCTTCACGCCCGTTGTGCTTAGCTAGCAGGGGTAATGCTGGCGACTTTACCGCCCATTTTGTTGATCTGCTGAAGCTTGGCAGACAGTTTCTCGTAGGGAACGAGGAATGCCGTGCTGCTCCGACGAGTTCTGGGATACCCAGGTGAACGCATGCCCGAGACTTCGATGCGGAAGATCCGATCAGCGGAGCCAAAGGGAGTACCACCACCCAAAGCATTGTTGGGGGTATCGCCCGAGTTGGCGGCGCGGTATGCCCAACCATCGTGGCTACCCGATGGGCCCACGACAGCCGATACTGAATTGCGCGCTAGTTCCGATGCCAAACGAGAATCGTTACCTTCTAACTGGGCGCGATCGCTGTTGGCATAGCCGCGATAGAGACGGAACATCCGGGTAAACCCGACTGTTTTCTGACCCCGCTGGGTGTTGAACCCACGGTAGTAAGGAACAATGTTCTCGCCAAAGTTCGCTAGATATTCTTCGCTGTCAATGTAGGAGTCGATATCGGCATCAAAGCCTTGTTGCTCATACATATCGAGGTGAGCAATTACTTCAGACTCATCGTAGGGAGCGCGTCCCAATAGGTGCTTGTAGTTCAACTCGATCACACGAGTTTGGAAGTTGGAGTAGAAAAACTTCGCTTTATATAGCTCAGACTTAGCGACGCAGCGCACAAATTCCCGAACGGTGATATATCCATTCACCAAAAGGGACTCGGCACTGGTAAGGCGCTCAGACTTCATCAAATAGTCGTTCCCCAAAAGATGACGATAGACCGCACGAACGACGGCTTTGGCATCATCTTGGCTCCAGTTGGCTCGAAGCTCAACGGGAGAGGTCGAAGCAAATACGGACGTACCTAAGCGCCCGGATGCTGTTGTAATAGCCACTGTGTTGTCTCCTGATTAAACACCAATTCACCCAAAAACTAGTTATGGCGATAAGGGTTGGGCTAGATAACCTTAACGCTACGCCAATGGACGGTGCTACAACGGCTTGTGTACCTGATCTCAACGGATCTAGATACAACAATGCCCGGAAAGTCAAACAATTATCAGCCTGAGCTAACAACTGCATGCCTTCCCGGGCAAACATAAGCGCCTAGCTTAGCGCGTTGATTGCGTAGTCAAGGTAGGAGTTGGCTTCAACAGAAGGGTCACCGCTCAAGCCATGGTTAGCTTTGATGTACTTGAGAGCTTCGACATACCAGCTAGGGGATAGTTCGAAGGTGCGGTTGATTTCGTCGATACCAGCGATCAGGTACTCATCCATGGGGCCGGTTCCACCTGCAACGAGGCAGTAGGTGACCATGCGGAGGTAGTAGCCGATGTCGCGAGCGCACTTGTCCTTACCACGCTGATCGGAAGCGTAGTTGGGCCCTTGCATTTGGGTGGTGTAAGGGAACTTGTTGTAAACGGCTTGAGCTGCACCGCTGGTGAGCTGGTCAGCCTTAGCGGTCAAAGCCTTAGCAGCTTCCAAGCTAGCGCTGGCTTGCTTGAAACGACCAAAAGCGATTTGGATTTCGGTGCTGCTCAGGAAACGTCCTTGAGAATCAGCAGCAGCTACTGCTTCGGTTAGAGGGGTCTTCATCGATCAATATCTCCCTAATTTTTGCAAGATCTACTAACAAACGTGTATGGATACCCGCTGGGACTGCAAGAGCCTCAGCGCAAGCGGCGCTATTAGCTAACAGCAGCAGCAGCACGATCGAAGTAACCAGCGATTTCAGACATCAGAGCGCTACAGTCGCCAGGGGTGATACCAGCGCGGTCGTTAGCGATCGCAAGAGCTGCATCTTTCATTTTTTGCACGCCAGCAGCCACGGAAGCACCAGGGGTACCTAGAGCAACGTAGGTTTCGCGTAGACCGTTCAAGCAGCGATCTTCTAGAACACTGGCATCACCAGAGAAGATAGCGTAGGTCACGTAGCGCAAGATGATTTCCATATCGCGCAAGCAAGCAGCCATACGACGGCTGGTGTAAGCGTTGCCGCCAGGAGCGATCAGCTGAGGCTGTTCAGCAAAGAGGGTACGAGCAGCGTCGGAAACGATGCTGGATGCGTTGCTGGTGATGCGGTTTACAGAGTCCATCCGCTTGAAGCTGTCGCCAACCATGGCGCCAAGAGCATCGAGCTGTGCGGTGGATAGGAATTCGCCACGGGTGTCTGCTTGAGAAACAACCTTAGTGAATGCGTCAAACATCAGAAATCTCCTAAAGATTGACTCGATTTGAGCTTGATTTGAAAAAACTGGATATACAAAAACCAGCCTAGCTGTTTGAGCAGCATAGTTGTAGAGGGATAAAAAATTGAGTTATGCACTTATCTAGCCTCAGACACAAGCGCTTTTTCTTGATCAACCCCGATGGTCTAAACCGAGTGGTCTGACCCGGTGAGGCATAATCTTCTGTCACATCTTGTGAAATCTGAGAAAAACTTTAGCATTCATGAGAGATCGGTATGACTCCCTGAAAGCGTTGTTCCGATTGGTGCTCATCCACTTTTCGTAACCCTCTAGACTTCTTTATACACCCCTACAGGGTGTTTGTTCTTTACAAGTTGTTAAGACTTGTCGTGAATTCGACTGATTTCTTAACGGCATGAAAGCCCGTGTCTGTGTTTTCCACAACAGAATAGACGATCATCTCCCCTGAAAAAACCAAATCTTCATGAATCAAATATTAAGTAATGTCTCTAAAATATCTCTGAAAATTGGCGATCTTGAGGGTTAAAACTAAGGCAATGCAAATTCTTAAGAAAGTACAAAGTTTCCGGAGGAGAAATTTCTCAAACGACTATTAGAGTCATGTCTAGGATGCTGGCTAGGCGATGATCGCTGGGAAATCGCTGGGTAGCTCTATGGGTAGCGATAGGTAACCAGGGGCGATCGCTAGACCCATGAGTTAGACCCATGAGACTGATGCTAACTAAATGCTAAGGTCTCTGCCAGATTCGCAATCCTGCCCGCTATCCTAGACAAAATAGGTATGTTTTGGAGTTTGGAGGTCGAGCTATGTCACGGCGGAAGCGAAGTAAATCTAACCCTAATCGTCGGGGATCAACCGGGACATCGACACCAGCACAAGGTCAACGTTCGCGATCGCAGCCCCCTGTGGCTCAGTCCTCTGCGGCATCGAACGAGGTAGGGTCGGACGAGGTAGAAAAGAAACAGGACGAGGATCAGAACCAAGACGTGGCTCCAGCCGCGATCGCCTCTGTATCGTCCTCCTCTGAGCCCGTATCAACAGATACAGAGATGTCGTCATCAGCAGCATCGGCATCATTAGATCTGAGCCAGCGGGTTCAGGAACTGGAACAGGCTTTAGCAGAGCAACAGTCAGCAACCTCCACAGTTGAGGAGGCGCTCCGGCAGAAGCAAGACCTGGTAGCTCGGCTACACCAGCAAATTGGCGACTATCAGTCTAAATGCCAAACCTATGGTGCGGAGATGAATGCTCATCAAGCTAAGCTCACGGCGAAGGACTATCAAATCGTCGAAATGCAGGAGCAGATAGGGCAGCTCACCCAGCAACTGCAGCAACAGCAGGCCGTCACCAAGGAACGGGATCAACTGCAAGCGACGGTCAAGCAGCAAGAGCAAGCTTTGGCAGAGTTAACTCAGCAGGTGCAACAGCAGGATGCGATCGCGGCCGCACGAGACGAATTACAAGCCATTGTGGAACAGCACCAACAGGCATTGGCGGATGCCCACAGTCACGTCGGCCAGCTTCAGCATCTATTAGAACGACAGCAGGCAGAACACCTGCAAACTCAGCACACCGTCGAGCGCCAAAATCAAGCGATCGCTCGTCTCAATCAGCATTTGCAAGGCTTGCAAGACCAGGTTCAAGAAAAGACCAGCGAGTGTCTTCTACGCCAGCGTGACTATGCAGCGATCGCCCAGGAATCTCGTCAACACCAAGCCACCATTGAACAGCTTCAGCGGGATATGGCCGGACTACGCAGCCTAGCTAACTTAGCCGAGTCCCATCTCAACCGTTGGCAAGCCCGCACCTTTACCCGTTCATCAGGGTTTTAGGTCGCGCTGCCCAGGGGCTGAGGATCCTCGTCCTAGGGCTTTAACCCACTAGCCTGGAACTGCTACCCTGGATCATGGGCCAGTGATTCAGCCAGTATTGTTGATCGAAGGAGCAGCGGTTCATGCGGGACGTAATGGATTTTTTTCGAATGAGTGCAGGACAGTGGCGATCGCAGCGCACCACCCATCACCTGCCCTTTCGACGCACTGAACTAGGGGAACTAGAGATTCAGGCAGAGGCTTTGGCTGCCGATGATGCCAAGGTCATTGCCATCTGCGAGATGCATGATATTGACCCAGCCCTAGCCCTCGGTGGCGCGGCGGTGCAGTGGCATGGCTCTATGGCCTGGGATAAAGAAGGCGAAAACCACGAAGGCAATACGGGGTTTGCCATTGTGCCCGATGCCGAGGATCCGAGCCAGGGCAAGATGTTGCGCGAGCGCGGCTATGCGGAAATTGTGCCGGTGGTCGGGCGCTATCAGGTGGATGAAGCAGATGGGCTAATTTTGATTACCGAATACGAGACCATGAGTTCGGTCGAACGCTTTTGGTTTGCCAACCCCAACCTCCGCTTTCGCACCAGCACCGTGAAACGATTTGGTGGGTTTAACACCGCATCGTTTTGTGCGGAAACCCGCTTGGATCCAGCAGCATCCTCCGAGGTCTCGGCTAGCCCTAGCCTACCGCTGCCGTCGGTTTGGGGTTGGTAAGCCGATACGATCCTCCCCGTGCAGAGATGTTACAGGTTTTGCTGTTTTGTCGGGATTGTCCTTCACGAAAACCTGAGACAAGACATTGACCACACCCATCACCTTACCCGTTAGCCCCAGATTGCGCCTGCTGGGGCTTTTGGCATTGATCAGCGGCACGTTGCTGTGGGGCACCTCCTTTGTGGTGGTACAGGGAGCGATCGCTGACGTGCCACCCAGTTTAATCACCCTGGTGCGGTTTGGCATTGCAGCCCTGTGTTTCTTGCCTTTTTTGAAGCGCGATCGCCGCTTAATCGGCGTCGGGCTGGAGCTAGGGCTATGGATCATGGGCGGCTATACCACCCAAGCAATTGGTCTGATCTACACCACGGTCAACCGCAGCGCCTTCATCACTAGTTTGTATGTGCTGGGCATTCCCATCCTGTTTTGGCTCCTGGGGCGATCGGTGGGGCGAGTTTTTTGGATTGGGGCTGGCCTGGCCTTGCTGGGGGTTGGGCTCTTGTCCTATGACGGCACACCACCCAACCTCGGTGATCTATGGACGCTGGGCGCTGCCCTGTCCTATACCCTCTACATTTGGCGGCTAGAAGTTCATACACCCTCGTTTAACGCCCTCACCCTGACCGCAGCCCAGCTCTGGGGCACCACAGCGATCGCCCTCCTTTGGGTTTTCCTAGGACAAGCTGAGTATCTCATGCCCAGCAGTTGGCCAACTCTACCCTGGCCTGCCCTCATGTATCTGGGGATTTTTACCACCGCCTTCACCACCGTCCTGCAAACCTGGGGACAGCGGTTTGTGGGTGCCAGCCAAGCCTCGATTATCTACACCCTAGAGCCCGTATGGGCATCGATTTTTGCCTTTGTGGTGATCAACGAACGCTTGGGCATTCAGGGCATCCTAGGAGCCGCGGCCATCCTCTCGGCCACCCTTCTTTGTCAACTAGCGGGACAGAGCGATCGCCCCTAGTGCCACAAGATAGAAGAACGAAGACAGAAGAACGACAAGGAAGTCTAGGGCACACAAGGGTTTCCACCTTAGCTCCTAAGCGGGTTACTTCCGCCTCAGAGTACTAAACACTTAGGGTCATAGTGATTAGATCCTGGGATTAAGACGACACGAGGGCCAATTCCGGCAAGGCTCCCTGCATTTTAGACAGCCAGGTCACCAGATTTTCAAGCTGCTGCTCGGCCTTCAGCGCTCCTAGCCCCCGAACCGTCACCTTGCCGCTGCTGTAGACAAAGCGCGATCGCAGATGGTCGGGGAGATTTTCCTGCAGCCGTCGCCAGGCCGGTTCTTCCATGGGGGTTTCTAGCACCACATGCTGCTTGCCCTCTGGCTTAATGCGGGCAAAGCCCAGCCCCTTGGCAATTTGCTTGAGTTCCATCACCCGAATCAACTGCTGGGTGGCACCGGGGAGAGGGCCATAGCGATCGCTCCAGTCGGCGGCAATTTGGGTCAGCTCGCGACGGGACTGGGCCGCGGCCACGGCCCGGTAGGCGCTCATCTTTTGGTCGAGGTCGGGAATATAGTCGGCGGGGACAAAGGCAGTGACGTTGAGGTCGATTTGGGTGTCGTCCACTTGAGGAATATCTTGACCGCGAATTTCAGCGATCGCTTCTTCCAGCATCTCCATATACAGGTCAAACCCAATGGCGTCCATCTGCCCCGACTGTTCCGCCCCCAGCAAATTGCCCACCCCACGAATTTCCATGTCCCGCACCGCTAATTGGTAGCCAGAGCCAAGCTGGGTAAATTCCTGAATGGCGCGCAGGCGCTTGCGGGCCGTTTCTGTAAGCTGACTTTGCTTAGGATAAAACAGCCAGGCATGGGCTTGGATGCCCGCCCGTCCCACCCGGCCGCGAAGCTGGTAGAGCTGGGATAGACCAAAGCGCTGGGCATCTTCAATCAAGATCGTGTTCACCCGAGGAATATCTAAGCCCGATTCGATGATGGTCGTACAAACGAGAATTTCTGCTTCGCCGCTGCTAAAGGCCAGCATGGTGGCCTCCAGTTCGCTTTCCACCATCTGACCATGGGCGATCGCAATCCGAGCGCTAGGCACCATCTCCCGCAGGCGACCGGCCACCTCCTCAATGCCCTCCACCCGAGGCACCACATAGAAAATCTGCCCACCCCGATCTAGTTCCTGACAGATCGCCGTGCGCATCACCTCGGGGTTATAGGGCGATAGGTGGGTCTTAATCGGCCGGCGGGAGGGCGGCGGCGTAGTAATCAGGCTCATTTCCCGCACCCCAGACAGGGCCATGTAGAGCGTCCGGGGAATAGGTGTTGCCGACAGGGTGAGCACATCCACCTGGGTTTTCAGCGCCTTAATTTTCTCCTTTTGGTTCACCCCAAACCGCTGTTCTTCGTCCACCACCAATAATCCCAAGTCGCGGAAGGTGACGCCCTTACCCAGCAGTTGGTGCGTCCCAATCACCACATCTAGTTCGCCGGTGGCCAGCCGCCGCTGGATCTCCTTGCGTTCCTCGGCACTGCGAAAACGGTTGAGTAGGCCCACCTGAATGGGGTAGGGGGCAAACCGTTCCTTGAGGGTGTGGTAATGCTGTTGGGTCAGAATCGTGGTGGGAGCCAGCAGGGCCACCTGTTTACCAGCGGTAATAGCCTTGAAAATGGCGCGGATCGCCACCTCCGTTTTGCCAAAGCCCACATCCCCGCAGACCAGGCGATCCATGGGGCGCGGACTTTCCATATCCCGCTTAATATCCTGGGTGGCCTTGAGCTGATCCGTCGTGGGTTGGTAGGGGAACGAGTCCTCCATTTCCTCCTGCCAAGGCATATCGAGAGGAAAGGGGAAACCCTGCATCTCGGCCCGCTGAGCATAGAGCTTCAGTAGATCGACGGCCACCTTCTTGATCGCCTTGCGCACCTTGCTCTTGGTGCGTTCCCAGGCCTTGCCGCTCATTTTATTGAGCTGGGGAGCTGCATCACCGGCCTTACGATAGCGCGATAGGGATCCCACCTGATCCGCCGCCACTCGCAGCAAGCCGTCGGCATATTGCAGCACCAGGTATTCGCGAATCTCGTTGTTAATGCTCAGGCTTTCTAGCTTGAGAAACTGCCCCACGCCATGGTTTTTATGCACCACAAAATCGCCCGTCTGCAGCGCATTGGGATCCACCTGCTTTGACGCAGCCCGGCGGCGTTTGCGGATGTAGGTGGGGGTGGCCAGGGTATGCTGACCAAAAAACTCCCGATCGGTGACCAGCACCAGACGGAAGGTCGGCAAAATGAAGCCCTCTAGCTCCGCCAAGCCGGAATATTTCACCGCCACGGGAATGTGCTGGGTTTGCAGCTTATCAATGGCTAGGTAGTCCCGAGGATTGGGCACAAACTGGGCTGGGCAGTCGTGCTCCTGGAGCAATGCCACCGATCGCGACGGTTGGGCCGACACCAGCCAAATGCCAAAGCGGCGATCGCGTTCCTGACGCAGCACGTCGGCCAGCTTGCCAAACTGGTGGGGCAGGGTGGGCACCGGACGGCTGGCTAAGTTTACCCCCTGGCCCTCCTCCGCAATTTCACTGAGATCGAGGTGCTGAAACGCAGCGATCGCCCCCAGAGATTCGTCAAACGAACGATGCTGTTTTGGCAGGGGCGCGGCATGGTTGCCAAACATCTCCTGCCAATGATCATCGGCATGATCCAGCCAGCGATCGCTATGGGCACGGCACTGATCTGGCTCGTCCACCGCAATCAGGGTCGTCTCCGGCAGATAATCCAGCAGCGAGGCCGGGCGATCGAACGCCAGCCCCAGAAACCGGCGCGCCCCTTCTAGGGTATGGCCCGTTTCTACCTGCTCCAGCTCATCCGGCGACAGGTAGGGCGACAGCACCTCCTGATCGCTGCCCAACTGCCGCAACTGCTCCAACACGATGGGGGCAAAGGTGGTCACCGTCAACACCAGTTGGGGAATGCTGTCGAGGGATCGCTGGGTGGCGGGATCAAACTCGCGAATTTTGTCTAGCTCATCCCCAAACAGCTCCAGCCGCACCGGCAACTCCGCCGCCACCGGATATACATCAATAATGTCTCCCCGGCGGCTCCACTGCCCCTCGGTTTCCACCAGCGGCACCCGCTCGTAGCCCAGCCGCGTCAGTTGATGACTCAGATCCTTGAGGTTAATGTCCATCCCCTGCTGCAGGGTGACGCAAAACGGCTCGAAGGCCGCTTTGGGAGGTAGGTGAGGCTGAAGCGATCGCTCCGTGGCCACAATGGCTAGGGACGACTGGGGCTTATGCTTAAGACCCACCAGATCCGCCAACACCTGCAGTTGCCCCCAAGTCATTTCCGACTCGGGATCAAAGGGTTCGTAGGGCGAGGCTTCGGAACTGGGGTAGAAATGCATCGTTTGCCAGCCCATAGCCTCAAGCTGCACCGCCCAGCGGCCGGCGTCTTCCAGAGTCGCGGTGACCACCAAAAGCGGTTGGTTTTGGGCTTGGGCGAGGGCAGACGCCACTAACCCCTTGGGCAATCGCGCTACACCGTTGAGGTAAAGATGGCGATGGTTTTGGAGTTTAGTGACAAATTCTTGGGTGAGGGGCGATCGCCCCAGAGCCCGCACAATGGAAGAGAAAGCCATAGCCAGGGAAACGTCCGTGCATGTGTGAGGTGAGCTTCTCTGCTTATTGTAGGCAGGGGGAGACAACTTGGGGGAGGCTGCGGTTACTTGGCATCAACCAAGGGGGGCGGGGGATCGGGGGTGAGCACCACACAGCCAATACAAAGCCCCAGGGCGATCGCCCCCACTATTGCCAAGAACTCCGGTGCCAGGGCCTCCGGGGTCGGGATGATCCAGCCAAAGGACACAGCAGCGGCGGCTGTCCCGGCTAGATACATGCCGATGCCCAGCCCCGCGCGTTCACCAGGGACATGGGTGAGGGCAAAGGGAAAAGCCCCGTTGAAAATGCTGCTGAGGCTGAGGGGAAGCAACCCTGCGCAAAGGAGCCGCAGTCCTGAACTCGGCACCATGAGCAGCAAGGAGAAGGCGATAGTGGTGGCTAAGCCCAGGATGAGGATCGGGCGATTGCCGATTTTTCTCGCCAACCAGCCCGCAGGCAACGTCGCGGCCGCCAGCCCCAAGGCGACGAAGAACATCAAGCGATCGCCATTGAAATCTGGCTGCAGACTAAGCACAAATTTAGGAATATTCCCCATCACCAATCGCGTGCCCCAGCCAATGGTCAACCCGGCCAGACCAATGAACGTCAGCGGCCGCCACCCCGGCGATCGCATCTGCACCACCGGTGCCGCCGGCGGGGTAATCCGTCGCAACACAAAAGCCGCTCCCAAGAGCACCATGGATGCCACCCAGAAAGTCACCAAAGGGCCCAGGGCCAGCAGCCCCCGCTCTACCAAAGGTTTGGCTAGACCTACGAGCTGCTGGGCAAAAATGAGGCAACTGGCCACCAAGGGCAACTGGGGCACGCTGGAATAGATGAACAGCAGCGAAACAATCGGGCTGTGGAACAGGGTCATGGCGATCGCCCAGGCCACCAACAGAAAAATGATGGTCCAGCGAAAGGCTGCTCCACCAGCGATCGCCAGGGCCGGGATCAGAATAAACAGCGTCGCCGCTGCCACCACACCACTGGAAATAATCGGAAAACGCGTCCCCAACCAATGCAAACTACGATCGGACAGGCTCCCAGCAATGGGATAGACGGCGATCGCAATCCCACTTTCCACCATGAACAACAGCGCGATCGCCTCCCCCGGCAAGCCCATTTGGGCAAACAAATCAGGCATGTAGGCTCCATAGATCACCCACATCAAGGAGATGATCGCCTGAACCGTCGCCAGGGTAATCACTTGTCGCCAGAGAATTGTCGGGGCGGGGGCAGCAGAGGTCATGGCTTTCTCAGACGTATTTAGAAAGGACTTGGAAGGGAAACAACGGGATTTGTTTTCCTAATCTAACCGCAAGCTCGGGGGAATCCAACGGACAACGGTTCAACCCAACGACAAGGGGGAGGCAGATGACCCACCTCCCCCTTGAGGATAAAGTGCCGAACAGGATTGATATGCCAACGTCAGCCCGAGCAGCAGCGATGGAGAGCCAGTCCCACGACACCTATTGCAAGACTCAGTCCCAGGAATGCTTAATATTCCGGCACGGATGCATCCACTTCTCGGCTCCAAGCCTGAATACCGCCCTTCACATTGGTACCCTCAATGCCTGATTCTTTCAGGATCGCCAACGCCTTGGCCGATCGCCCGCCCATCTTGCAGTGGGCAATCAGGCGATGTCCATTGAGCACCTCTTTCACCTTGGCAATGCCATCACCATTTTCGATATCCGGCAGCGGCACCAGTACCGATCCCGGAATCTGGGCAATGTCGTACTCATTGGGATTGCGCACATCCAGCAGCACAAAATCATCCGCACCGCTATCGAGCAAGGCTTTCAGCTCCTGCACCGTCATTTCAGGAATCGCCATTTGCTGCTTAGCCTCCTCTGCCTTAGCTTGGGGAATTCCGCAGAACATTTCGTAGTCGATCAAGCCGTCGATCACCGGACGCACCGGGTTGGGGCGCAGCTTCAGCTCCCGGAAGGTCATATCCAAGGAGTTGTACAGCAACAGGCGACCGCTGAGGGTGGTGCCTTTGCCCAAAATAATCTTGATGGTTTCTGTTGCCTGAATCACGCCAATGATCCCCGGCAGAATTCCCAGCACGCCCCCTTCAGCGCAGGAGGGCACCAGGCCCGGCGGCGGCGGTTCGGGATATAGATCGCGGTAGTTGGGGCCATCCTCATAGTTGAAGACCGTGGCCTGCCCTTCAAAGCGGAAGATGGAGCCATAGACATTGGGCTTGTCGAGCAGCACACAGGCATCGTTCACCAGGTAGCGGGTGGGGAAGTTGTCGGTGCCATCCACCACAATGTCATAGGGACGGATGATATCGAGGGCATTGTCAGCACTGAGGCGGGTTTCGTAGAGATCCACCTGGCAATTGGGGTTGATCTCAAGAATCCGATCCTTGGCAGACACAATTTTGGGCTTGCCCACCCAAGAGGTGCCGTGGATCACCTGACGCTGAAGGTTAGAGCGATCGACAATATCAAAATCAACGATGCCGATGCGCCCAACGCCCGCAGCAGCTAGATAGAGCAGCAGGGGAGAGCCAAGCCCACCGGTGCCAATACAGAGCACGCTGGCAGCCTTGAGCCGTTTTTGCCCCTCCAACCCCACCTCCGGCAAGATGAGGTGGCGAGAGTAGCGATCGTATTCATCGCGGCTAAGCTGGATGTCGTCCAGATTCGGGTTCAACATAGCAAATCTAACGGTAGTGAGTGGTGGGTATGGGGAAACGACAAGAGACGAAAACGAGATAGGGCAACCCAGAATTCAGCTAGGAGCGATCGCCCCCCTTGTGCTGAATGACGATTGGTTCAGCCTGAAACTGATGGTGTGGGTCTAACTTCCAGCATAAAAGGTCTTGGGGAACGCCGTGGTGAACTGAAACGATGATGTAAGAATAGTCCGGCCAAGCGCAGAGGCGATCGCATTCTGACGGACGGGCGGGATGGTCGGGGTGGGAATGGTAAATCCCAATTAAATTGGGGGTTCCGTCCCGATGGGTCAGGGTGCGGGCATAGCGCTGGGCCTGCAGTAAATCGCGGGGATCAATCCAATATCGGCGCGATCGCTTGTCCTGCTGACGATCAACAACCAGGGACGGCTGAGCATTCGCCATCTGTTCAGCGGCGTCCATGTCCCAAGCATTGCGGGTGGGAATCACCTCTAGCAGCGATCGCTGGCCATCTGGAGTCGTGATGCCAATCAACAATCCACAGCATTCGTCTGGATACGTCTGCTGGGCATGGTCGAACAGCATCGCAGCATGATCAGAAGTGAGATGCACAGCGGCCCTTGTCCCTTCCATGAACCATAAGACAACAGTTTTTCATTGTAAGCCCGGAACGAGGGTCTCAGGGCATTGGGTCTAGGGAAAAATATTGCAAAATATTACGCTCTCTCAGCAGATGTGCGATCGCCCCAGGTAACGTATCATCATACCCGCAGAGCGATCGCAGAGTGGATTGAGCGCTATGGGTGGTTGGATGAAAATAGCCTCCGCAGGCGGTGCGGCCTTGTTCAGCCTAAGCGGGCTGCAGGGCTGTGGGATGGTTCCAGCTAGGAATGTTAGGTCTACCCCATCGTCGTCGGAGAATCTTGCCCCCCAAGAAACGGTGACCAGTTTGGATGGCACCATTGCGTTAACCTTGCCGAAAGGATGGCAGCGTGATCAAAATCTTCATGATCATGCCGAGCTGCAAATATCCTATGAAGCTGAACAGCTTTATATCATTGTCTTGAGGGATCTAAAAGCATCAGGCGGCGATCGCTCCGATCTATCCATTGACGATCACGCTATCCTCACCCTCAATGCCCTCAGCAGTCGTCTCGTGGAACCCACCATCAGTCCACCCACGGCTATACGGCGCATTGGTTCCTACCAAGCCCGACAAGTAGACGTACAAGGCTATCTAGACAGCGTAGCCGTCACCTACCTGCACACCACGATCGAAACTCGCTATGCCTTCTATCAAATCCTAGCTTGGACAGACCCGGAACAGTTTGACAGCCATCGAGAACAGCTTCAAAGGGTGATCAATAGCTTCCAAGAACGCTCCCAGCCTCTGCCCGACGAATCTCTGCTCGACGAACCCGAACCTAACGGAGCAGCATCGGACGGTGAGGACAACGATGCAGCGCCCAACCCAGCAGAGCCGAACGAGTCCCCTGGCAGCGAGGACAATGATGCAGCCTCTGAGGAGCAAGCACCTAGCGATCGAGAGCCAGAAGACCCTGAACCCTTGCCGGAAGGAGAGGGCGATCGCCCCAATGATGACCCGGAGAGCGATCGCTCCGAGCCAGATATCACGAACGAGCCCAATCCGGATGGCCCCGATGCCGATCAGCAGAATCCCTAAAACCGGCGAATCGCTTGCAGAGCCCATAAAACCCCGGTTCCAATCGATAGCAACAGCAGCAGCGATAGGATAATCCCTGGCAAAAACGTCAGCAGTCCCACGCCTCGGAGGATCCAAATGACTAGCGTGCTCGCCAAACAGCCCAAAAAAATCTTGGTTTCAAGCCGCAATGTTTGTAACATATCTACCTTCTATGGCGTTCTTACTATGGCGCTCATGGCTTCTAGAGCTATTCACACCGTAGCAACTACGGGAAGACGGCCTGCAAAATCGGCCAGGTTTTCACCATACGGTCAAACATGTCCGTAGTTTGCCGGAAAAAACCATAAATTTTTGCCCAGAGTTATTAAGTTTTAGTAGTTTCTCGGAGTTTTTTATAAAGAAGTGGCGAGTAAAACGGAACTATCGGGGAAGCTTGAAGGAGTATGTTCGGGTTGACTGATCCAAATCCATTCACCTGAGTGAGAATTCATGACTGCATTTCTGATAACCGCTAACGACGCCCCTTCATCGTCAGCGACAGACATAAGCAAGACGGCATTACTCAACGGCGAGGTGCTTCTAGAAGCGCGACCGCACAGCGCTTGGGGAGGCGCGGTCACAGCCCAAATCTATGTGCCTTTGATCCGTTATGAGGTTTGGCAACATCTCACCAACTACCCGCGCTGGGTGGAGTATTTTCCCAATCTGACCCAGAGCGCCGTTCTTTCCAAAGCAGGCCTCTCAAAATCTATTCGGCTTTATCAAGCAGCCCGCAAAGAATTTCTGTTGCTGAAGGTGCAAGTTGAAATCTACCTGCGAGTCTTTGAAATTGTGCAGGCCGATCACCAACAGGTGCAGTTTTGCATGGAGCAGGGCAGCTTTTCAGATTTCTACGCCAATCTTAAAGTACAAGATTTCGGCTCAGGCACCTTGCTCACCTACGGGGTCAGCGCAACACCGTCGATTCCAGTACCCAGTTTGCTGGTTCAGCAAGCGATTCGACTAGACTTGCCCAACAACCTCCGCACCCTGCGCCAAGTCCTTTGCGGTTCGTGAATCGCTGACACAAGGAACACCACGGCAGACCTATCAGTCTCTAAACTTGTCCAGCAGGTTTTTCCAAGATCCTGCTAGAGTCTATACCAGGGTTCATGCAGCTAGCAATTGGCTGAGGGTTTTGGGTTCTAAAACGCCAAACTGCATGGCTCATCGTTATGTATAGATCGGTTTTTACTCAAGTGTTATGAGGGTTTGGTGAGGTTTATGTCTCTTGTAAAGCGTTTGACTCGTCGGTTCTTCTCGGCTGCGGCGATCGCCACCTGTTTGTTAACTGGAACCACCATCACAGTCATGGCTCAGGGGTTGCCAGGTCTAACCATTTTCAGCGGAGTTGATGACGGCTATGAGTTGGGCTATCGCCTAGATAACCAAGGCCGCTCCAACCGCTTTGATCGCTATCGATTGAGAATTCCACCGGAAAAAATGGAATTCGCTGTATCTCGGTTTTCCATTACCTACCCAGACAACTACCGCATTAATTTCAATATTGATAATGTTGATATTGAAGTCAAAGTTGATGGGGAAGAGGTTGTTATTGATGAAGCCAACTGGGATGTAGACAATCGCGTCATTGATATCTATCCCCAGGCAGAAGTGCCCGCCAATAGCTCCGTAGAAGTCATCCTAGACAACATTCGTAACCCCCGCGCAGGGTTTTACTACTTCAATGCGCTGATTTATTCTCCAGGAGATTTACCCCTCGGTCGCTACGTCGGCACCTGGATTCTCAACCTAGGAGGCTAGGGCGCGATCGCAACCCTAATCTCAAGGCAACAGTCAGCATAGGCCATCTCATCTAGCGCTCTGGTCATGACTACCGCTATTGACGAAAGCACGCCTGACTTATATAGTGTTAGACTGTGCTTCCGGCATAATCAGATTTTAAAGAAGAGTTGGGTTCGTCATGACTAAGCGTACTCTCGGCGGTACTAGCCGCAAGCGCAAGAGAACATCAGGCTTTCGCGCTCGGATGCGGACAAAAAATGGACAACGGGTTATCAAGGCAAGACGCAATAAAGGTCGTGCTCGCCTAAGTGTCTAGGTTTTTACCATAGACACCTTGATGACGCCATGACAGGTTTGATCATGGATACACTTTCTCCCCGAACCAATGTTTGGGGAGAGTTTTGTGTAGTCATAACCGCTATCTTGTTTTAGTTGATCGACCTAAGCAGTTCGCGTTTTGCCCCTCTCCTGCTTCCAGAAAAGGCAAGGCAGCCTTAGGTAGGGCCTATCAGGCTCCCAGAGTCGTCATGTGCTATCCCTAGGCATCTAGGTAAGGACATCTAGGCTAACGGCTGATTAGGTTAGCGTATGGCAAAACCTGAAAAGCTGATCAAGCTCTCCTAAAGGGTGGTTCAGCCCTTCAGAACGTACTATTAACTGCGGTCAGTATCTGTTGTGTCTCTTGCTTCCCAGTATCGACTTCGGCAGCGCAAAGATTTCAGCACCGTTTATCGGCATGGACTGCGGTGTCAGGGCAACGTTCTCACCCTGAGAGCGCTGCACCACGACGCAACGTCGGAGAAGGGCTCTCAGCCTTCTCGCCTTGGGGTATCCATCAGCCACAAGGTCAGCAAGCGGGCCGTCAACCGGAATCGGATCAAACGTCAAATTAAAGCAGCATTTCGCTATCTTTTGCCTGATGTGGCCAGGGGTTGGTGGCTCGTCATTGTGGTGAATCCCTCGGCGCTTCAGTGCGATTATGAGCAATTTCTGAGAGAATTGGAAGAGTTGCTGATACATGCAGAGGTCATTGATGGGCATTCGAGAAGACGTGCAGTATGAAGGTGGGCCCCATGTGGGCGACCTAATCATCAACATCCTGCTGGGGTTTACCGTGATCTGCCTACCGCTCACCGTGGGGGCGATTGTCCGAGCTATTTGGTTGCGCTATCGCATTACCGATCGCCGGATTTCCATTACCGGAGGCTGGCTAGGGCGCGATCGCTCCGATGTGATCTATTCCCAAGTTTCTAAAATTGTCAAAGTTCCCCGCGCACTAGGCATCTGGGGCGATATGGTGGTGACGTTGAAAGACGGCAGCCGTCTAGAAATGAAGGCGGTTCCCCGATTTCGCGAACTATACGACTACATGAACGAACGGATTGCAGCCAAGGCTGATAAGAAGCCACCGAAAACAAAATCTGCATAAGCCATCCACTATCGTCTTCCCGTTCGCTAAAAAAGCGTCATATTTAAGGGAACGTAGTCCATTCAATCCACCTCCCATCACCACAGCTCGATGGGTACGGTTGAGATGACCTCTTGCCTCGCTACAATACACTTAGATTTCAAATAGACTAGATTCAGAGCAACTTAGGTTGGTATAGCAAGCATGGATTTTGGTATCGGTTTTCTCTCCAACAACGTAATGCTGCCGATCCTAGATTTTTTCTACGGGATTGTGCCCAGTTACGGTCTGGCGATCGTGGCTCTGACGCTGGTCATTCGATTTGCGCTATACCCATTGAGTGCTGGCTCGATTCGCAGTATGCGCCGAATGCGAGTGGCTCAGCCAGAGATGCAGAAACGGGTCAAAGAGGTGCAAGAGCGCTACAAGGATGACCCGGTCAAGCAACGGGAAGCCATGGGTGATGTGTACAAAGAGTTTGGCAACCCGCTTTCCGGGTGTTTCCCAGTTCTTTTGCAAATGCCCATCCTCTTTGCGCTGTTTGCAACCCTGCGGGGATCACCGTTTGCCGATATCACCTACACCGTAGACCTGCAAATTTTTCCCCAGGAAAAAATTGAGCAGATCCAGCCCCAAGTCTATGCCACGAAACCTCAAAATATTTATGTGGTTGATGGTTACCACGTGCCCATCACAGCCTTAATTCCCGGTGGAAATCGCCTGGTTGAGGGAGAGAAGACAAAAGTCGATTTCCAAACGACGGAAGGTAAGCCTCTACGGGAATTGTTGGCGGAACAGCCCGATAGTGAAGTGACGCCCGTATGGACGGTCACCAAGGGTGAAGAACATGTGATCCTCAAAGAGGACGGCACGATTGAAGCCCTTGACCCTGGCGAAGTAACCCTTCAAGGCAAATTGACGGGCTTAGCTGCCAATAAGGGCTTCCTGTTTATTAAAGCCCTAGGACGCATCGGTGCCGTGGGCGATGGCGGCGAAATCCATTGGGATATCGTTGGCATGGTGTTGTTCTTTGGGCTTAGCCTCTACCTCAACCAACAGCTATCGGGGCAAGGGCAGAGTAGTGCCAATGCCAACCCTCAACAGGCGGCGGTCAATAAAGCTACCCCGATTTTATTTTCAGGGATGTTTTTGATCTTTCCACTGCCGGCTGGGGTGTTGATGTACATGGTGATTGCCAATATCTTCCAAACAGCTCAAACCTTCATCCTGTCCCGCGAACCCTTGCCTGAAAATCTGCAGAAAATCGTAGATGCTCAGGAAAAGCAGGAAGAAGAGAAAGAGCGGCTGCCCTTTGAACCTGGCACTCGGGGCAAAAAGGACAAGGAGGAGGCTGCTCCTGAGGCGGCTAAAACACCCAAGGCGCGCTCCACGCCCAAGAGTGACAGCAAGCGATCGTCTAAGAAAAAGTCTTAAGGGGCAGATATGACAGACCAGCAACTGCAGCGCGGACAACAGTGGCTTGAAACATTGCTGACCCATGCAGGTCTACCGGCAACCGTCACCCTTGATGGCGATCGCTTAGCATCGGAGGGCAGTTGCTGGTTGGTCATGGATGCAGCAGCCTTTACGCCCGAGCAAACAGCATCCCTTGTGGGAGAGAAGGGTTTAGGTCTAGATGCCATTCAATATCTAGCTAATACCATTCTGAACCTTGGACAGCCTGAAACAGAACAGCAGGCCTACACGGTGGAACTAGACGGCTATCGCGCCCATCGTCAAGCCGAGCTGCAGGACATGGCAAAAGCGATCGCTGCCCAAGTGCAAGAAACCGGTGAGCCTGCGGAGATGACCGGACTTTCATCGGCAGAACGCCGCCAAGTGCATACCTTCTTGAAAGAGTTTGATGACCTAGAGACGGAAAGCGTTGGACGGGAACCCGATCGCCGCTTAGTGGTTCGTCAGGCTCAGGCGTGATCTAGACAGACTTTCGTGAGGAGCAGGGCACATGGCCACTCGATTGCAGCCGATTCACATACCCCAATTGCTGCGGGCACCGGAACGTACGGATGTCACCCAGGTTCAGGAGTACCTACCGGATCTAGAAACATTGATGCCGGTTCAAGGCGTCATCCAAGTGACCCACAACACCACCTATCTCGATGTGCGGGCCCAAGCTGAGACGATTGTCACCCTCACCTGCGATCGCTGCCTCAAGCAATACAACCACCGCCTTACCGTCGATGCCTCTGAACTGATCTGGTTATCCGATGGATCTGAAGATGAAGCCAGCAACTTGGTCGAAAAAGAGACGTTGCTCGACGACTTGGTAGAATCGATCTCCCCCCAAGGGCACTTTGACTTGGGCGCTTGGCTCTATGAACAGCTTTGCCTCGCCTTCCCCCATCGTCAGATTTGTGATGAAACCTGCGCGGGCATTCCCTTAGAAACCATGAGTACGCCAGCGTTAGTCGATCATCGCTGGGCATCCCTAGCGCAGCTCAAATCCCAGATGGATCAAACCTAAAGAGTTTTTCGGGAACAGTCCGGACGGGATCACCTAGATCCGTAGAAAGGAATGGTAGATGCACCCTGATTCAGACCTCGGAGCCGTTGGCTCCGGGGTTTTCTTTTTGGATTTATTCCTGGCTTAGGGCGTCAGCGCCACTTGGGGCGTCAACAACATTACCGTTTGACCATTGACCACCATCGTCGTAAATCCAGCATCACCAGCCCTCTGCAGCAGGGAAACGGCGATCGCTGCATCGGAGGTGAGCGTGGCCAGCAGATAGGGGCGTTGTTGATAGACCACTAGCCCCACAGACGATCCTAGGCTCTCTTGAAGGGCGATCGCCACATTGGGATCATTAAAATAATCTACTAAAACAGCATAGCCCCGCCCTAAAGGTTGAGGACGATAGCCCAATCCAGCTACACCTAAAGCAGGTTCCGCTGTTGTCGGCGCATCCGTTCCCTGACTAGGTGCAGGACTGGCAGGCGCATTGGGTGTCGGACTCGTCGATCCGGCTGGCGGCACCATCGGAAAATCCGCAGCGCTCAGACCAGGAGACTCGGTTGTCGGTTCAGGCGCGGGCGATTCAGACGCGGGCGGTTCAGAGGCGGGTGGAGGCTGATCCGGCACAACCTCAGGGACAGGCGTCGGGCTCGACACCTCATCCACAACGCTGCCCACGGCAGCCGATGGACGGGCAACAACGACATCAAGGCCACCAATATCGGTTAAATACTGTGCCCAGGTATTCGCCGTGTCCGGTTCCGTAAAACCGCCCACCCGAGTCACATCTTGCTCTAGATAGCGGCAGCGGGTGATCTCCGCATTGGGGGGCAGGGTCTGCCGAAGCTGGGTCTCGGTTGCATCCGAGTCATTCACCACCAGCAACAGATATTCTCCATCGGCTGGGGGTTGGCAATCTGCTAAGGATTGGGCGATCGCCCCCGGCTGGATGATCAGGGGCGTAGCGATCGCGATCGCTGCCCCCAATTGTCGAAGCACCATTGTTCGAATCGCCATGGAATCAGTCCTCCCGATTGGATGTAGGTTTCACCCGGCTGCCTGCTATGGGCAACGTTTAGAGGGCAACGTTTAGGACGCTGCCACTAACGACGCCAAGGGATTGGGAATGGACTCCGAAGGAGCCTGAAATTCACCCGTCAGCACAAACTCAAGGCGCAGCTTCAGCCAGACAATAAACGACTTATTGGTCGATACGACAGCGGCCGCAGGCTGGGGACAGGCTGCTTTCACGGTGGCCAACTCTGGCGCATCTAAAAAGGCAGGTTGATGCACCAACCAAAAATCGACCTCGCGCTCCTGCTCCTGATAGTAGCGATGACGCTCCTTGAGCACTTCATCCAACGGTTCTTCTTCGGTCAAAAATTTTTCGCTTGCTAAAACAAAGTAGTAGGTTTCCATGGATTTAGATGTGAATTTAACGTGGTTTGAACATGCACAGACAAAGATTAACGCCCGACGCCAAGGGGTAAAACGAAGCCTAGCTATGAGAGCGATCGCCCCCGACTAGACCGACTAGATCTAGAAGTCACCGCGCATCACCTGCTTCATTTCGCGCACCGCCCGCTCTAGACCCACCAAGGCAGCCCGGCTGATGATGGTATGCCCAATATTGAGTTCCTCCATCCCCTCCAGACAGGCCACGGGATAGGTGTTCCAGTAAGTGAGCCCATGACCGGCATTCACCCGCAGCCCCGCCGCGATCGCCCGCTGACACCCTGCCGCCAGCAGGGCCAGCTCCTGGGCTCGTTCCGCCTCTTGGTGAGCCTCAGCATAGCGCCCCGTATGGAGTTCGATAAACTGCGCCTGCACCGCTGCTGAAGCATCGATTTGGGCTGGATCCGCATCAATAAAGAGACTGACGGGAATACCTGCCTGCTGTAGGGTGGCAACGACCTGCGCCATGCGATCGCGCTGCCCAGCAATATCTAGCCCGCCTTCGGTAGTCACCTCTTGCCGCCGTTCGGGAACCAGGGTGACATAATCGGGCTGGATGTCTAGAGCGATCGCCACCATCTCCTCTGTGGCGGCCATCTCCAAGTTCAGATGGGTTCTCACCGTTTGCCGCAGCAGACGCACATCCCGATCTTGAATATGTCTCCGATCTTCCCGAAGATGAACCGTAATGCCATCGGCCCCGGCCAGTTCCGCCAGCACCGCCGCCGCCACTGGATCAGGCTCGACCGTTCGTCGCGCTTGACGAAGGGTAGCAATATGGTCGATGTTGACCCCCAAGGTAGGCAAGATAGTCCTCCTAATTGCGTAGAGTGAGTGCAGAACATCCATGGGTAGGTATGACCACAATCCTTGAGGTCTGCCCTGTCTAGGATTTGAAGCCTAGGACTTGGATAAACTGCACATTTGCCATCTTACCCGACTCAGCAGGGGGTTGTTCGACCTATTTTCAAGGCGATACGCCCCACAGACCCACGGAGAATCCGATAGGTTGGCGTTCGTCATCCAATATTCCAGCAAACAGGACGGCAAACATCAGGGTTTCACGACTAAGTTTTCCGGGGAGAGTCGTGAGAAAAGCCATTCCGTACCCGCATAATAGAGGTTTAGTCGTTCAATACCGTAAAAATCATGGGGCGCGCCAAAAAAGTTGTACTGGCCTATTCGGGTGGGGTTGATACCTCCGTATGTATTCCCTACCTCAAACATGAGTGGGGGGTTGAGGAAGTCATTACCCTAGCAGCCGATCTAGGTCAGGGAGATGAGCTAGAGCCAATTCGGGTGAAAGCGCTCAAGTCTGGGGCCAACGAATCCATCGTGGCGGATCTCACGACAGAATTTATTGAAAATTATGCCTTTCCCTCTATTCAAGCCAATGCCCTCTATGAAAATCGCTATCCGTTATCGACCGCACTAGCCCGCCCATTAATTGCCAAGCGATTGGTGGAAGTGGCGGCGGAGTATGGCGCTGATGCGGTCGCCCATGGCTGTACCGGTAAGGGCAATGACCAAGTGCGGTTTGACGTGGCGATCGCTGCCCTAAACCCCGACATCAAGGTGCTAGCGCCAGCTCGGGAATGGGGCATGAGCCGTGAAGAGACCATTGCCTACGGTGAGCGCTATGGCATTGAATCGCCGGTGAAAAAATCATCGCCCTACAGCATCGATCGCAACCTCCTGGGTCGCAGTATCGAAGCTGGGCCACTAGAAGATCCTTGGCACGAGCCCCTCGAAGAAATCTATCTGCTCACCCAAGCGATCGCCAACACCCCCGACGAACCGGAGTATGTGAACATCAGCTTCGAGCAAGGTCTGCCCACAGCGCTTAACGACACCCCCCTCGCACCGGTTGAGCTGATCAGCCAACTGAACGAGACCGTGGGTCGCCATGGCGTTGGTCGGATTGACATGATCGAAAACCGCCTCGTCGGCATCAAGTCGCGGGAAATCTATGAAGCCCCAGCGTTGATTGTCCTCATTCAAGCGCACCGCGATCTCGAAAGCTTAGTGCTCACCGCCGATGTTAGCCACTACAAGCGCGGCATCGAAGAAACCTACTCCCAATTGGTCTACAACGGCCTGTGGTATAGCCCCTTGAAGCTGGCTCTAGATGCCTTCATTCAACAAACCCAAACGCGGGTGACCGGGAAGGTGCGGGTGAAGCTGTTTAAGGGCACAGCCACCGTGGTGGCTCGCCAAGCCGAAACCTCCCTCTATACGCCTGACCTGGCCACCTACGGTGCCGATGATCAGTTTGATCACAAGGCAGCGGAAGGGTTTATCTACGTATGGGGTCTGCCCACGCGGGTATGGTCTCAAAAGCTACGCCAAACCCCCTAGGGGGCGATCGCAGTCCCAGCGCCGGGTAGCCACTGAGCGCTGGGGCTGTAGATTATAAATGCGCTAGGATGCTGAGATGTAAGCAGCGATGGATCGCTATGGAGCAAGACTCTCTGCCCACAGAGATCATTCTGAGTCATTCCCACGAAACCCTAGATCGCGTGATGTTAGAGGGGCATCCTCAGCCTGGCTCATACCTAGAGCTAGCGGGGAAAACCTACACCGTATTAGAGCGACGGCATCGCTACCAGCTTCGAGATGGGCGATATCAGCTTCACACCATTGTCCTATCCGTTCAAGCTAGCCCTCGCCCCGATGAAAAATCTTGGGTGAACGGTCGCTGGACGCTAGGTGATGCCACCTGCCGCTTTCATGCCGGCTCAGAACTCGTGCGTTGCGCCGTATATCCATCTGGCCCCTGTTATGGCTGTCGGTTTTATGAGCCTGCCGTCGGTCAATCGTGATGGAAGTTTGTTATGTTGAGCGTAGTCTGCAAGCAGATGTGGTGGGCTTTTGGGGATGTAGACATGCTGAAAGTCGACCCTTTGTAAGGTGGAAGGTGTGGACGGCAAGGGGAAGGAAACAGACATGGGAATGCTCCCATAACTCCCCGGTTTCTACCCAGGTATTCTTGTAGTTCATGATGGAAGCAAGGCCTAGTCCCTGGTTCCTGTGCTTACCGCTGGACGTTCTTCAACTAGATGCACCACGATAGATCACGTTTCTCCCTCTTTGCGTTAGTTGTGCTCTATGCGATCGCCAGCAGTGCTTGGTTGCTCGGCAGCGATCGCCTGATTGCCGAGCTACTGCACCAGTCCAACCGTCATGGCTTCGTGCCCCTAGTGACCGATCTGAGCTGGATTGGCTTCAGTTGCCTCTATATCATCTGGCTGGCGAGACGCGATCGCCCCTTCTCTATACAGCTGGTGGTCGCAGCTCCTGCCCAGGATGACTCTGATGAGCAATCGGCACCAGAAGCTCACGTGGCGTCCCAGGTCAATCCCCATGATGCCCAGCTCTATGCAGAGTTGCAGCAAGCCATTCAGCGCCAAGAATTTCGCCTCTGCTACCAGCCCATTGTGCTGCTGAGTAGTGAAGACCTGGTGGGATTTGAAGCCTTGATTCGATGGCGACATCCGATTCACGGGGAGCGATCGCCGGTGCAGTTTATGCCCCTGGTAGAAACCACCGATCTCACCGCCGTCATTGATGCCTGGGTATTGGAAGAAGCCTGTCGGCAGATGAAATGGTGGCAGCAGCACTACCCGATCGCCCGATCGCTGGTGGTCAGCGTCAATCTATCCGGTCAACAGTTTTGCCAGCCCAACCTGGTCACGTGGGTCAAATCCATTTTGGATCGCACCGGACTACCCGCGAAAAGCCTCAAGCTAGAAGTCACCGAAACCACCCTGATGAAGGATGCTCAGCTTGCTGTAGAGTTGCTGGAGCAGCTTAATCAAATGGGCGTCAAGCTATCTATTGATGACTTTGGCACAGGCTACTCATCCTTGAGCTACCTGTATCGCTTTCCGATGGATACTCTGAAAATTGATCGCTCTTTTCTCAACCACATCGACGTGGATGGCGAGCAGGTGGAACTGGTGCGCACCATCCTGATGCTGGCTTGGAATCTTGGACTAGACACCATCGCCGAGGGGATCGAAACCCCTATGCAGCTTGCCCAGCTAAAATCCCTACGCTGCACTTACGGTCAGGGGTTCCTGTTCTCGGAACCCCTGGAAGCATCAGAGATGGGCAAGTTTTTGAAGAAATGCCAGCAGGCAAACCATCTTTAGGGAGATCTGGAAAGCGATCGCCCCCAACGCATCTGGTCTCAACTCAGCATCACTAGGTCAACCGTGACCTACAGCATGGCTGGGCCGGCATAGGAAATGAACAGACCGCGCAAAAGCTGCAGCGCCAGAATCGCCAACATGGGCGAGATGTCAATCATGCCTAGGGGCGGAATGAAAGAGCGAAAAACATTGAGAAACGGATCGGTGATCTGCTGCAAGGCCGCCAACAGCGGGTTGCTCCAGTCTATGGTGGGGAACCAAGTTAGCAGAATACGGATGAATAGAAGTGCGGTGTAGAAGTTTAGAAAATTAATTAGAGACGTGGCGATTAGTTGACTCATATCTCTTTATGCTTACGTAATGGAAACGTTGTGACTACGGATGTCTTCTAGTTTAACGGAAGATAGAGCGACTGCGGCGTTAGACCATGAAGCGGTGACCATCTGTTATCCAACAAGCGTGATCGAACAAGCCTGCCAAGACAACGGTTGACTAGCCCCTGCCGTTTGAGACGAATAGATTCCCGACAGAGCCAAGCCCGTTAGCTGGCACCCGTTAGTTAGAATCGGACGCGATCGCATTGTCAGGAGCATCGGCCTGGCCATTGCCATCCACACTGCTCAACTGTTGACGTACATCATCAATGGCATCATTGAGCTGAGCAATTTTGTCTTCTAGCCCGCGCCGTGCCATCTCAATACTTTCCTCCGTGGGAGCAGCCAAGCGGCGTTTACGTCCTTTGTCATCCAGAGCTTTGAACTTCTTGTCCTCAGCCTCATTGCTGGAGAGACGCGAGGCAACCACCACGCCCAGCACTCCACCCACAACCCCGCCGAGGACCGTCCCCAGCAAAAATCCACCCAAAAAATTATCAGACTGACTCATCGTAAACTCCTATATGGCAACTCCTAGAGATGACGGTTGGGTCAAAACAAGACGTGACGGAACTGACCCAGCAGCTAGCCCTATCGTAGAACAGGGTGTTCCCGCTGCCTATGGTGCCTACTCCGTTCCAAAGGTGCGATCGCCCGCATCGCCTAGCCCTGGAACAATAAACCCGTAGTCATTCAGACGCTCATCAATGGCGGCGGTAAAAATCTTTAAGGAAGCATATTCCGCACTCAGCTTTTGCAGCGCCGTGGGGGAAACCACCACAGAAATAAACCGCACCCATTCAGGATTCACGCCTCGCTTCACCAGTTCTGCCATCACCGTCATACTCGTGCCGCCGGTCGCCAGCATGGGCTCTGGAATCAACACGCGGGTATTGGGATCAAACCGCTCCGGCAATTTGTTGAGATACCAACTGGGTTCGAGGGTTTCTTCGTTGCGCGCCAAACCAATGTGGTAGATCGACGCCAAGGGCAAGAGGGACTGAGCCCCATCCAGCATCGACAGCCCCGCCCGCAAAATGGGGATGACCGCCACGGGCACCTCGGGATTGATAAACGTGGCCGGACAAGCCGCCAACGGCGTTTGCACCTGAGCATCGAGGGTCGGCAGCCAATCGCGGATCGCCTCATAGGTGAGCCAGCGCCCCAACTCGGTCATAGCGCTGCGGAATAGCATCGACGGCGTACCCTGATCGCGGGCCACCGCTAGCCAATGCTGAATTAAGGGATGGGGGGGAACATAAACCCGGAGTTGCAGAGTCATAGCGTCTTGGATCGGCGTGGAGATGGAGTCTAGATCACAATCCCGATCGCCCCTAGGCAGGTCGGAAATCTGCCATATCATACCCCGTTCCCCTTCCAGATGGTTCAGACACCTCAGGTTTCGGCAGCCTGTTCACCTAGGAAGTTATTGAGAGAAGATTTTAATAGCTATGGTCTAGCAGAGTCGAGAGCGATCGCCTGCCGCCTCCCAGTTGCCCAGTCTTCCACAGAGAACCATCCCAGCTATCTTCTGAGAAAACCTGTAGCTCTGGTAACCAAAGGCGGTATGATCAGCAAGCTGGAACGGCATTGACAATCATCAGCAACCGCCCCACCCAAGGTTTTCAAAAATAATCGTCTTTAGTATTGACAATTATTTTCAACAAGCTCTATAGTAATTTCATAGTGTTCTCCTCTCGAGGAATCGGCAGGTGGGATTAGTTAGCAGGCTAGTCCCACATTTTTTTGCCTAGTTTTGGGTAGGACGACCGCTATCCCCGCCATCAATCCCCGATACACTAGATTGGGTGAGTCTATAAACATTGCGGGAATTGGTTTTATGTCGGTCATGTCAGATGCGGTTCAGCCCCCCTCCGATGCCCTTGAAGCCGGTCTGTCTCTGGAGGCGATCGCCCAGGAAGCCTTTGATGTGATTGTGGTGGGCTCTGGGATTGGCGGCTTGGTGACGGCGACCCAGTTGGCAGCCAAGGGCGCAAAGGTGCTGGTGCTAGAGCGCTACCTGATTCCCGGCGGCAGTGCCGGCTATTTTGAACGCCAGGGCTATCGGTTTGACGTCGGCGCATCGATGATTTTCGGCTTTGGCGATCGCGGCACCACCAACCTGCTCACCCGCGCCCTAGAAGCCGTGGGCATGAGCCTAGAAACCATTCCCGACCCGGTGCAGATCCACTACCATCTGCCCGACCAGCTCAAGATCCGCGTCCACCGCGACTACGAAGCCTTCATCCAAGAACTCACCCAGGCCTTTCCCCACGAAGCTCAGGGGATTCGCCGCTTCTACGATGAGTGCTGGGCGGTGTTCAACTGCCTCAACGCCATGGAGCTGCTGTCCCTGGAAGAACTGGGCTACCTCACCCGCGTCTTTTTCCAGCATCCCTTCGCCTGCCTGGGCTTGGTGAAGTACTTGCCCCAAAATGTGGGCGATATTGCCCGCCGCTACATTAGCGATCCAGCGCTGCTGAAGTTCATCGACATTGAATGCTACTGCTGGTCAGTCGTACCCGCCGATCTAACGCCGATGATCAACGCGGGCATGGTGTTTAGCGATCGCCACTACGGCGGCATCAACTATCCCAAGGGCGGCGTGGGCAAAATTGCCGAGAAATTAGTAGAAGGACTAGAGAAAGCCGGCAGCCACATTCTTTATCGCGCCAGGGTCAACGAAATTGTTGTGGAGCAGGGCCGAGCCGTAGGTGTACGCCTAGCCTCAGGAGAGGTGCTGCGGGCGAAGCGCATCGTCTCCAACGCCACCCGCTGGGACACCTTCGAAAAACTGATGCCCGCCACTCCCCTGCCGCCCAAAGAAGCCCGCTGGCAACAGCGCTATCGCAAATCCCCCAGCTTCCTGAGTTTGCACCTAGGCGTCAGGGCCGAGGCCGTGCCCGCCGATGCCGACTGCCATCACATTATTGTGGACGACTGGCAACAGATGGAAGACGCCTACGGCACACTATTCTTATCGATCCCGACCTTGCTGGATCCCGACCTAGCACCACCGGGGCATCACATTTTCCATAGCTTCACCCCCTGCTGGATTGAAGATTGGCAAGGGCTATCGCCCAGTGACTATGAGGCCAAGAAAAAGGCGATCGCTGCCACTATGATCCAGCGCTTGGAAACCATTTTCCCCGGTCTTTCCGCCGCCGTAGACTATCAAGAAATCGGCACCCCCCGCACCCACCGTCGCTTCCTGGGGCGAGACGATGGCACCTACGGCCCCATTCCCTCCAAGAAACTCCTGGGTCTACTGGGGATGCCGTTTAACCGCACATCGATTCCGGGGCTGTACTGCGTCGGGGATAGCACCTTCCCAGGACAGGGGCTGAACGCAGTGGCATTTTCAGGATTTGCCTGCGGGCATCGGGTGGCGGTAGATCTAGGCTTTTAGGATGATCCATCTCGTCAATACTCTTATCACTCAGAGGTAGGCCGGCAGCGGTAAACTGCAAAAGCTTACCTAACGTATTGCATCAACCGAAAATCACGATGACCATTGCCCACTGGCACAACGATTACTGCACAGGAGACGATCGCATCGATCGCGAACATCGCAGCTTGTTTGACATGGTGAATGACCTGCACCATGCCCTAGAACGATCCGCCCCGCTCTTGGAACTACGGGATTTATTAACCACCATGGCGACCCATACGGTGGAGCACTTCCGCCACGAAGAAGCCCTGATGCAAGATCACCAGTACCCCGGTTATGCCCGCCATAAGCAGGTGCATGACAATTTGTTGGCTAAGGTGAACAGCTTGATCAACCGCCTGGAGCGAGGCGAAGCTGTCCTAGGCTCCGAGGTGACAGCCTGCCTGACAGAATGGCTCGCCCACCACATTCGTGGCGAAGACCAAAGCATGATTCGCTTCTTTCAAGCGCAGAACCAAACCCTGTTGCAATCTACCCTAAACCCCTGATGATCATCCCTTGGCTATCCCCTACCCTGGCCCAGTTGGCCTCCCCCGGCCCCATTGCCTTTGAGCTGGGGCCGATCGCCATACGCTGGTATGGGCTATTGATTGCCACATCGCTGGTGGTGGGGATGTCGTTGGCGCAGCGGTTGGGTAAACAGTTTGGGTTGACCTCCGACCACATTGGCGAATTGGCCATTTGGCTGATCTGCGGAGCCATTCCGGGGGCGCGGCTTTACTATGTGGCGTTTGAGTGGTCGCGCTATGCAGAACACCCGTGGCGGGCCCTAGCGATTTGGCAGGGGGGCATTGCCATTCATGGGGCAATCTTAGGGGGGGCGATCGCCACTCTGTTGTTTGCCCGGCGCAATCGGCTCTCCTTTTGGCAATTGGCAGATGTGGTGGCCCCGTCGCTGATCTTGGGGCAGGCCTTGGGTCGCTGGGGCAATTTTTTCAACTCCGAGGCCTTTGGACGACCCACGGATGTGCCTTGGCGGCTGTATATTCCCCCGGCCCAGCGACCTCCGGGCCTGGCCGATGTGGCCTACTACCATCCCACGTTTCTCTACGAATCTCTGTGGAACCTGGGAGTTTTGGCTGTCCTGTTGGGTTTGTTTGTCTGGGGATTGCGCCATCCGGGGCGGCTAAAGCGCGGCACGATCATTCTGGTCTATGCGGTGGCCTATAGTCTGGGTCGGGTGTGGATTGAAGCGCTGCGGCTGGATAGCCTGATGCTCGGGCCGCTGAGGGTGGCGCAGGTGGTGAGCTTGACGGGGATTGCGTTGGGCGTCGTTGGGCTGGTGTGGCTGTATGCCCTGAAGCGATCGCTCCCCGATACTAGAAATCCCCCAATGTCGTAATCCTGTAACCTATTCGCTGGCGGACATCAGAAAGCTGATCCGCCCATCCTGCCAGACGGGATCCCCGTCAAGCCATTTGCAAGGAACGACCAAACAAGTGCGGGGGTGGCAGCGGTTCATTCTTGTCCTGGGCTGAGGTGATCAGCAACTCCAGCACGGCCTGAGCGTTGGCGAGGGCCTCGTCGTAGGTGGTGCCGTGAGTGTGACAGAAATCGCCCCATTCTGGCAGGCTAACTACGTAGCATTGGTCTTCTTCTGACCACTGAATCAGGATCGTATAGTGGCTCGTCATTGGATTCCCTCCTCCGATTTGCGGGGATAACTCTTAGCACTCACGGATAAGAGCCATTATGAATCATTTGCCACCAGTGAAGAGCACTAACCGTGTCGGGATGGTCCTGTCCTAGGGTTTTCTCAAAGATTTGAACGGCTCTTGTAATGGCTGGCTTCGCGTCATCCAGTCGCTGCATCTTCAAGTAAAGAGCCGCAATATTCCACAGGCTCTTGGCAACATCGGGATGGTCGACTCCCAACTGCTGTTCTCGGATGGAGAGCGATCGCGCAACCAGCGGTTCCGCTTCCCCATAGCGACCCATTGAAGAGTACAGCCCGGCCAGATTATTCAGGCTGGCGGCGACAGAGGGATGGTCGGCTCCCAACTGCTGTTCTCGGATGGAGAGCGATCGCGCAACCAGCGGTTCCGCTTCCCCATAGCGTCCCATCGAGTAGTACAGATTGGCCAGATTATTCAGGCTGGCGGCGACAGAGGGATGGTCGGCTCCCAACTGCTGTTCATATATGGAAAGCGATCGCGCATAGACCGGTTCCGCCTCCCCATAGCGACCCATCGATCGGTACAGCTCGGCCAGATTATTCAGGCTGGTGGCGACAGAGGGATGGTCAGCTCCCAACTGCTGTTCAGCGATGGCGAGCGATCGCTCATACAGCGGTTCCGCTTCCCCATAGCGACCCATCGATCGGTACAGCAATGCCAGATTATTCAGGCTGGTGGCGACATCGGGATGGTCAGGGCCCAACTGCTGTTCATAGATGGAAAGCGATCGCTGATAGAGCGTTTCCACTTCCCCATAGCGGCCCATCGAATAGTACAGCCCGGCCAGACCATGCAGGCTGGTGGCGACATCGGGATGGTCGGCTCTCAACTGCTGTTCCCTGATGGAGAGCGATCGCTCATACAGCGGTTCCGCTTCCCCATAGCGACCCAGCGCATAGTACAGCCCGGCCAGATTATTCAGGCTGGTGGCGACATCGGGATGGTCGGCTCCCAACTGCTGTTCAGCGATGGCGAGCGATCGCTCATACAGCGGTTCCGCTTCCCCATAGCGACCCATCGATTCGTACAGCCCGGCCAGATTATTCAGGCTGGTGGCGACATCGGGATGGTCGGCTCCCAACTGCTGTTCAGCGATGGCGAGCGATCGCTCATACAGAGGCTCTGCCTCCCCATAGCGACCCATCGATTCGTACAGCAACGCCAGATTATTCAGGCTGGTGGCGACATCGGGATGGTCGGTTCCATACACCTTCTCGTCGATGGCAAGCGATCGCCCATACAGCGGTTCTGCCTCCCCATAGCGTCCCATCGCTCGGTACAGTTCGGCCAGATTATTCAGGCTGGTGGCGACATCGGGATGGTCTTGCCCAAAGCGGGTTTCAGTCATGGTCAGACATTCACCGTACCAGCGTTCGGCCTCTTGCCAGCGGCTTTGTCCTTGTGCTAGACGCGCTAGGGCAAAGAAGGGCCACACCACGTCCTCATCAATCACCATCGACGGGTATTCTTCGGCCAACTGGGTAAGATGGGGAACAACATCTTGCATCCTTGCCAGATCCTTGAGAGTCACAGTGTAGTTAACCGTTTTGGCTTGGGCCACAAGGGCGGTCACCATGCCCTGCCGTAAGGCTGAAGCCACATCTTTGAGATTATTGGCAAGCTGGTCACGCACATATTCCCTCACCAGTTGATGCAGTTGATAGCGTCCTGCTCCCAGATCCTGCACCATCGAGCCGCGCACCAGTTCTCCATCCAGGGCATCCTCTAGGTCTTCCTCCTCCACTGACGGTAACGCTGCTCCGATCAATGGCTGAGGAATGGGAGCTAGGGCAAAACTAGCCAGCAGCCCCGCTACCTGTTGCGCCATGGGTGAAAGCTCTTGCCAACTCAAGTCCAGCGCTGCCCGCAGGTTGTATTCATAGACCCGTTCCTCAGGCAGATCTGCTATGGCCCTGGCATCTAGGCGCTTGTCTTGAAGCCGTTGCCAGAGTTTTTCTAAGGTGACGCTGGGGCGACGTTCCAAATATTTACCCACCAGTTCAATGCCCAAGGGCAGATAGCCTAACCACTCTAGAATCCGTTTAGCAGTGGGTACATCAGCCCGAATCCGATCATCGTCTCCCACATAGCAACGTAAGGTGCGAAAAGCCTCTGCCCGTTTCATCACACCCAAATCCAGCCGCTGCACAGGTGTTCCAAACCGATTGCGCGACGTCAGCAACACCCGAAACGAGGCATCTGTCGGCAAGAAATGACGCACATCTTCGTACTTCGGTACATCATCCAGCACCAGCAAGCGAATTCCTGGCGATTGGGTCTGCCATTGTTGCCAACACCAGCCAATTTGTTGGATCTGTTTCTGCTGTGGATCTGCAATGGGTAGATCGGGCACCTCCCAGCCGAAAACCGCCGCCACCGTCAAAATTTCCGAAACCAAATCCACCCCTTTCACCCGCAGCCACCAGATGCCGCCGGGATAATCTGCCTGATGGTCTCGCACGTAGGCTCGGGCCAGGGCCGTCTTTCCCACGCCGCCCATACCCGCCGCTGCCACAATGGCAACCTGTTGGGTCGTCCCAGTTGGTTGCCCCAATAGCTTTTGGTGCAAGTCATCCAGTTGCGATCGCCGTCCTACAAACAGCGATGTCCCTAGCATTGATAACCCATGGCTATACCTTGCCGGACAGTTGTTCTTATCCTTAATGAATTTATCTATTATTTCCTGCAGCGTAACTCCATGACTGTTCAGTTGGCTTACAAACTGAGCGAACCCTACCTCAAGCCGGGTGTCCAACTCTTGTATTGCAGCATAAATAGCCTCCATTTTTTTCTCTAGCTCCGGCAGGATAGAAAGACGCTTTAACAGCGAAGAGACAACATCTATATCCACAGTACTTTGCTGAAACTGACCAAGAATTTCGTTAACGCTTGTTAATATTTGGACTTGAAATGCATTGCGGACAGCTTCCTGGGTATGAAGTTCCTCAGCAAAGAAAAAACATACATGCCGATATAACAGTTGCTCTACAGCATCTTGATAGCACTGGGGCTGGTCTGCGGTGATAACAAAACGGCAGAGTCGTTCACAAATAGCATCCTGGTTCACGATAGCAGTCTCATTAAGAGATACCAGGTGTCCAATTTCAGCCACAGATATCGAAGGGATCTGAAATGAGCCAGTTTTTTCTACGCAATTCAGTTTTTGTGCAAGGTCAAGACAATACTGAGCAAGCCAAGTCACCGTAGCTTGATCTTGATGATGAGCAGCCTGTGGTCGTCCTTGCCATTTTCGTCCTTCTGTCAATCTTTGAAGACAGTCGGCTGCAATTGTCTGCTGAGCTAGCAAGAGCGATCGTAAGATAGCCCGTTCGAGGTGGTGGTTGATGGGGTGCTCCTCTAAGTTTTGCACCCGTTGCTTCAAAAACTTCACTACTGATTGAAGCGAACCAGTCGCAACTCGGTCAGCCGTGTTACCAATAATCCCACTGACAATCGTTTCTAGTGTAGACCCAAGCAGAACACTCCAGATCATTGGTTCCATAACACCTGGCTTTTAATAACGACTAGCCCATACAGGGGTTTACCAAAAACTTTCATGCCTGTCCGGACTATTCATTGTCAGTGAAACGTAGCGATCGCGCGCCTTCAATGGATAGTGATAGAAAGATCTCCGACTTTTTCAAAAAAGTCGGAGATCTGTGGCCCAACTCTTATCTTAGATTGACCTCAATACATCTCATACTTCAGCAACCGACATTCGATGGTGCCGTTGTAGACCACAAACCGACGGCTGGGGCGTAGGCCAATGCATTTCGCCAACTCCAAATTCCCCGTCAAAACAAACGCCGTCCAGCCCTTAAACCGCTGCTTAAACATATCTCCCATCAGCTTATAAAACGCCGCCAAGTCCTGGTCTCGTCCCAAGCGATCGCCATAGGGTGGATTACACATCAGCACACCGCTATCCGCCGGAGCCTCTAGATCCGCAAACTCCCGCTGCTGGAATACAATCTGCTCAGATAAGCCACAGCTATAGGCATTGTGCCGCGCTTGGTCTAGAACTTCAGGGTCGCGATCGCTCCCCCCGATAAAATTCGGCAAATCAGATAACTCCTGCTCCTCCGCCTCCTGCTGTAGCTGATCCCACAGTTCCACGTCAAAATCGTGCCAAAATTCAAAGCCAAAGCGATCGCGGAACAGCCCCGGCGCAATATTTAACCCCCGCAACGCCGCCTCAATCGGCAACGTGCCCGACCCGCATAGGGGATCCAAAAACGGTAGATCCGGCGTCCAGTCACTCAGTTGGATTAAAGCCGCCGCTAGGGTTTCCTTCAGCGGTGCTGCCCCCACCGCAGGACGATAGCCGCGCCGATGCAGACTGCCCCCGGAGCTATCTAAACTCACCGTACAGCGACTACCCTGGATATGAATATTCACCGCTAGGTCAGGATTTTCTAAATCCACGCTCGATCGCTCCCCAAAGGTCTGGCGTTGCTGATCGACAATGGCATTTTTAACCTGCAGGGCAGAGAAATGGGTATGGTTAAGCTGGGGATTCTTACCCGTCGCCCGCACTGCTAAGGTTTGCTCGGGGGTGAGATACTGCGACCAGTCGATGGACTGAATACCGCGATAGAGAGCCTTATCATTGGCGCAGGAAAAGGTGGTGAGCTGCATCAAGATCCGAAACGGCAGGCGTGCCCAGAGGTTGATGCGGTAGAGAAGGGAGCGATCGCCCTCAAAGCCAACTCCCGCAAAGGTGGTTGATACATGCTGCGCGCCGAGGGACTCTAGTTCCTGAGCGGCGAGGTCTTCCAGACCCCGAGCGACGGTGGCAAAATACTGGGTCATGATTGAGAAAGACCCTGCATGGCTTGGGCAACTTGGTGAGATATGAACGGTAAGATCGCTTCGTTATTGCTATGTTCCTTACCTTCCGTGAAAACCACAAGCTGATAGGGTAAGCAATTCGGTAGTTCAATATAGGCCGCATCGTGGCGCACCTTACTGGTTAACCCCGCCTTCGACCACACCGAGGCCTCCTGGGGCACTCCTGCGCCCAGAAAACCCGTCACCTGATTTTCAGGATCAGCGGCCAGATCCGCCGGATTCAGGCTGCGTTTCATTAGCGCCATCATCGCCTGCGATCGCTCCGACGACACCGCCACCCCCCCGACCATGCTATGCACCAGCCGCGCCGTGGCCTCCGTGGTCAGCATATTGCGGTTTTCCATCGCTTCGCCCAAAAACGCCCGTTCGCGCCCATAGGCACCATCACACCAGGTTTTGTGGTTGGCGTTGATGGTGGCAAATTCTTCCCAGTTGAGGGACTGCAGGTAGCGGTTGACGATATTGCGCTGATATTTCCAGGTTTCAAACGGCCCGGCAGATAGTTCGGGGCCGCTGGTGGTGCCGCTGAGCATGTCCATCACCAGGCTGGTGGCATCGTTGCTGGAGTCTACGATCATGTCGCGCACGGCCCGGTCTAGCTCCGCCGTGGCTTGGATCATGTCCTGCTGAATCCATTCATGCACCGCCACTAGGTAAAACAGCTTCACCACGCTGGCGGGATAGATGCGCTCCACGCCGCGATAGGAAAACCCTCGGGGCGATCGCGCCCAAAAAGCATCAGGACTGAGGGCCCCGCCCGTATTCACCATCACCGGCTGATCATAGACCACCCAGGTCATGGCCACCTGATTGCGGGCCAGGGTAGGAAATTCTTGCCAAACGGCGTCTAAAATGCGATCGCCCGCCTGCTCTAGGGCGGCATCTTTATGAAAGAATGGCATGGGTTCCCGTTATCCTGTGGCCTATGGTATCTACGACTGACCTGCTGACGGCGACCGATGCCCCCTGGGGCTACCAATGTCGCACGGCGCTCAACCTCTATAGTTCGCCAGACCTGACCAGCCTCGCGACCCAAGCGATCGCGGGTCGTCAATTGCGTATCTTATCATCCCCTCAGGGGGCGGAGGCGATCGCGGTGCCGGTGTGCCTGGTGGAAGACGACTATCCCGGCTGGCTAGCGCTGGAGGATCTTCCCAGGCTAGAGTCGGTGGAGACTCCCTACGAAGCGATCGCCCCCAGCGCCACCGCGATCCAAACCCAGATGCCGGCAGTGGTGACTATTTTGCTGAACTGGATGAATCGTCCCAATCGCTACCTTTGGGGCGGCACGGCGGGGCCCAACTACGATTGCTCGGGCCTGATGCAGGCAGCCTTTATGACCTTGGGCATCTGGCTACCCCGCGATGCCTACCAACAGGCCGACTTCACCCGCGCTACCCTATCCCAAACCTGGCTAGCTGAACTTCCAGCAGCAGGAGTCTCAGAAGACTGGTTCCAGCCCTTGCAATTGGGCGATCTGATCTTCTTTGGCACCCCGGAGCGGATTACCCATGTAGGCTTTTACCTGGGCGATCGCTACTACCTGCATAGCTCCGGTGAAAGCCAGGGCCGCAACGGCATCGGCATCGATCGCCTCACGCCCAACGAAAATTCCATCAGCACCGCCTACTACGCCCAACTGCGCGGGGCCGGCCGGATTACCCAAAGCTACCAGCCTACGGGGCAACCCCAATGGCGATCGCCCTAGTTCGCTATCATGGACACCATCCAAGCACAGCGATCGCCCCTGTATGATTCCGCGACTTAAGGCCCTCAAACCCTACCTCCGCTGGGTGATTCTCGGCGGTATGATCCTCTTCCTACTGGCGGCCCTGCGCGACCAGTGGCGGGAGGTGGTGGCTCTGCGGATTACCGGAGCAGGCTGGGCCAGTGGAGCGATCGCCCTCGGCGTGACCCTGATGGCCCACATTTGGTCGGGCTGGGTGTGGAGCTGGATTTTGCACGACCTCAACCAGCCGGTCACCGCCGCTTGGAGCATTGCCACCTACCTGAAAACCAACATCGCCAAATACCTACCCGGCAACGTCTGGCATTTCTATGGGCGCGTCTGGGCCACCCACAATGCCGGCGTACCCCTAGGGATTTCCACCTTGAGCGTGGTGCTGGAACCCTTGCTGATGGCCGCAGCGGCCTTGGCGATCGCCCTCCTCAGCAGCCCCCAACCCAACTGGATCCTGCCCCTGCTCAGCCTGATCCTGATCCTGGGCATCGTCCATCCCCGAGTGCTCAACCCGCCCCTGCTCTACCTACAGCGCACCAAAGGCCGCCTCACCAACCGCGACGCATCCCCTGCTGCCCCCCTCGGTCTCAACCACTATCCCCTCAAACCCTTCCTAGGAGAACTCGGCTTTGTGATCCTGCGGGGCATCGGCTTTGTCTTGACGGTGCAAGTGCTGATGCCAGTGCAGGGCTACCAAGTGCCGCTGCTGTTCAGTGCCTTTGGCTTTGCCTGGCTGCTGGGACTGGTGGTACCCGGTGCGCCAGGAGGATTGGGCGTGTTTGAGGTGACAGCGATCGCCATTTTGCGCCAAGGCGACAGCGGTCTGCCGCCGGCTGTGATCATCAGCGCCGTGGCTATCTATCGCTTGGTGAGCATCTTAGCTGAAGCGGGGGGAGCTGGATTAGTTTGGCTGGATGAACAACGGACAGGGAGCGATCGCCCCTCCTGATCCACCTACAACATTTAGCTACATTCCCACTTGATAAATCCATGGATAGCAGATCACGAGATTGATTCGAGCCCCAAATCCATGAAAACTTGCAGCCTTGACCGCTAAGCGAGATAAACTGCAAAAGAGCCTTGCTGGCCTCAAAAGCTCCAGTGACGACCCCAAACGCCCTTCGTGAACCTCTCTAACAAACGCCCACCCCATCAGAAGCGAACTATCGCTGTGTCTCTCCTCATAGGCACAGAAAACTTAGCGGCTCAGCTTATTTTACTCATCCTAGTGTTCGTTGGCTTAGGGCTGCCAACTTACGGACAGGATATACCGGAGGAGAGTACAAGTTCTTTTCCCATTGAAACATCCCCTGAAACCACAGAACCTTCTAGCGAGACGATGGAAGATGGGATATTCTTCGCCGATGTCTTGGTGCGAGGGCAGCCGGTTCTTCAGGTAGGCAGCTTGCCGGAGTTGAGCGCTGCCGATCGCGCCCGCGTCATTAGCCGCCGCATTGCTGGACTGTTGAATCAGCCTAACTCAATTGAACCAGTCACGGTGCAGCTTGATCCATCTCGGCAGATGGCCCTGCTCAAGGTCAACAACCGGGTGCTGATGACCGTCACGTCGCAAGATGCTGTGGATTTTGATGTCACCATCGAAACGTTAGCTCAACAGTGGGCCGATCGGCTGAATCAAGTTCTGGTAAAGCCTAACCTAGCCGTTGATGCCCTACAGCGGTTGGATGGAACTGGACGTCAGTTGGTACGCCGCACAATTGACTTGGTGCCATCGTTGCTGGGAGCATTCTTCATTATTGGCGTGACCTGGACAGTCGCTAGGGGAGTGCGACGCTTAGGATTGTTATGGGCAGAAGAAACCGAGGGCGATCGCAGCACTGAAATTTTAATTGGGCGATTGTGCTACGGCGGGGTTTGGGTACTGGGAAGTATTATTGCCCTAGGGGTTTTGGGATTAGACTTTGCTGCCTTACTCGGAGCCTTGGGGCTCACCAGTGTTGCGATTGGTTTTAGCCTTAAAGATGTGTTGAGTAACTACATGTCGGGTGTCATTCTGCTGGCAGCTCGGCCCTTTCGCATCAACGATCAAGTGGTGATTGGTGATTATGAAGGAACCGTTGTGCAAGTGCAACTCCGAGCCACAACCATGATTACCTACGACGGGCGGTTGGTCTATATTCCCAATCAACAGGTGTTTCAAAGCTCTATTATCAACAACACGGCTTCTCCAGTGCGGCGCAGTGACGTGATGGTGGGGGTGGATTATGACGCTGATCTGAATACAGTGCGACAGGCAATTCTAGAGGCGTTAATGCTGGTTCAGGGAATTGAGTCAGAGCCAGCTCCTCTAGTTCTGGTTCAAGAGTTAGCAGCCAGTACTGTCAATCTGAAAGTGCGATTTTGGGTTAATTCAAGGCAACAATCATTCCTTCAGGTTACCTCTGATGCAGCCCAAGCGATCAAAGATAAATTGCAGGCCGTTGGTATTGAAATGCCCACGGAGATTTACACCCTGACGTTTCGAGATCTCCCTCTAGAGTGAGATCAAACCTAGCTATATCAAATCTGGTTAGGCACACTATTGATTCAATGCTGTGGTACCCAGATGTCTGTAGCTCCCTTGGCAAGAGGGCAGCGAAGCGGGAGATCGAATGCAGGATGTGCAGCTATGAACCTTCAACCGGATTTGATATTACCCTTGAATCCGGCATGATCGTCCCCTAGATCTACCCAACTAGACGTTGCCCGGACTGCATAGCCTATCCTATGCTTTGAACGGATAGTTATGTCATCCCCTGTCAACTCCTATCAACCCTATGGTTCAAACTGCCCCCGATCTCACCGTCCGCCCCGTCGAAACCGCTGCAGATCTAGACGCCTTCCTCGATCTACCGGCGAAGGTCTACGCCCACGATCCCAACTGGGTGCCCCCCATCCGCAGCAGCATTGCCAAGCAGCTTGCGCCAGACTATATCTTTCGCACCTATGGAACGCTCCAGGCCTTGATTGCCATCCAAAACGGTGATGTTGTAGGCCGGATTGTGGCGGCGGTGAACCAACGGTTAGTTGAACGGGAGGGCGAAGCGATTGGGCTCTTTGGCTACTTTGAATGTATGCCCGAGGAAGCGATCGCCCAAGCTCTCTTTCGGGCGGCTGAAGACTGGCTGCGACAGCAGGGCATGACGCGGGTGCGGGGGCCCATTAACCTCTCGACCCACAATGACTGTCTCTTTTTGGTAGATGGCTTTGACACCCCACCCCAGGTGATGATGCCCTACAATCCTGCCTACTATCCCGAGTTCATCGAGCGGGATGGCTGGGAGAAGGCTAAAGATGCCTACGCCTACGAGTTCTTCCCGGAACAATTGGCGGCGGGCTTTGAGAAAGGCTATCGCGTGGCGCTCAAGTCGGGGGTCACCTTTCGTCCTATTCGCACCAAAGGCGAGGGCTTCAAGGAAGACTGTGTGGGGCTCTATCACCTGTTCAATAAAGCCTTTACCAACAATTGGAGTTCTACGCCGCGCACCCTAGAGGAGTTTCTCGATGATGCCAAGGAACTTCAGTCCCTAGTGGATCCAGATGTGTTTCCCATTGCGGAGTACAACGGCGAGATGGTGGGCTTTTTCATGGGATTTCCCGACTACAACATCCCTCTCAAGCATGTCAACGGGCGGCTCAACTGGTTGGGAATCCTCAAATTCCTATGGTATCGTCGTCAGATTGACCAAGGGCGGGTGATTGCCATCTGTTCATTGCCCGAGTATCGACGTAAGATGGTGCCTCTGGGACTGGGATACTTGGGCATGGCCGGCGGCTTCAAAAAAGGGAAGCCCTACAAAAAGGCTGAACTGTCTTGGGTTTATGAAGACAATATGCCATCTCGGAAGCTGATTGAGGCAACCGGTGGCCAGATCTATAAAACCTATCGAATCTATGAAAAGCACCTTGGCTAGGTCAAGGCGTTTAGGATGGTTGTGTTGTGAGGAGGGCGATCGCCCATGAAAGCACTAGTAACGGGCGCAAATGGTTTCACCGGATCCCATTTGGTGAAGGCCCTAGAGCAACGCGGCGATACGGTCGTCGGCTTCGTACGGGAAACCAGTCATTGCGATCGCCTCCAGGGCTGTGCGCTGCAGTTTGCCTATGGCGATATTGGCGATCGCGGGGCCCTAAAAACGGCGATGGCGGGCGTGGATGTGGTCTTCCATACGGCGGCCTATGTGGAACTGGGGGTCGTGGATGCGGACAAGATGGCCCGGGTGAATATTGATGGCACGCGGGCAGTAGCAGAAACGGCCAAGGCGCTAGGGGTGAAACTGGTCTATTGCAGCACCATTGGCGTCTATGGCGATACCCAAGGCCAGTTGATTGATGAAACCTTTAAGCGCACCCAAGAGGGATTTTCCTCGGCCTACGATCGCACGAAGTATGAGGCCCAGCAAATTGTTGATCGGGCGGTGAACGAGGGGCTCTACGCCGTGAGCGTCATGCCGTCGGGCATTTTTGGAGCCGATGATCCTCACTTTGGGCCGGTGATGGATGCGTTTCTTGCCGGCAAGCTCAAGGTCTGGGCGGGGGGCGATCGCATCACGGGGATTGTCCATGTAGACGACCTGGTGGCGGCGATGCTGCTGGCGGCGGATCAAGCTCCCAACGGAGCCCACTACATCATTTCGGCGGGAGAATTATCGACTCGGGAGATGTTCAACTTCCTTAGTCAAGAAACGGGCATGGCACCGCCAGTGGAAATGCCCAAGCTGGTGGTGCGGGCAGCGGGCTATCTGCTGGATCCCATCGGTCGTGTGCTCAACTGGCAGCCGCCCATCAGCCGAGAGCGGGTGCATTACATCTACGATCGCTGTGTGCGGGTTGATGCCACCAAGGCAAGGCAGGAACTAGGCTGGAATCCGCGATCGGTGGAGGATACCCTACGAGAGGCGTTGAAGCGGCAAAAGCCAGATTAGGCGGCGATCGCAGGGGAGACATCCGCTAGGGGGGCGATCGCTGCGCCCCCCATTACGTTGGAGGACGTAATAGGTAGCAATCCTTGAGCGCCGTCGAAAGGCTCAAATCTTGATCAGAAGAGGGTTGAGCGCCGTCGAAAGCCGGCCTTAGATTCCTTCAATTAGAGTCTAGGATCCACCTATTACCTTGATGATGAGGTTGCTGGGAATCCTTGCTCCTCCACAAGAATGACAAGAAACCTATAGATTCATGCCTGGATTCATAGGAAGCTGATCACGGGTAGAAGGCCGCTATATTATCGATCTAAGCCCCTGATGATCATGATGGGTTCACGTTCCTATGCTGTCAGACCGACTACAACGACTCCGGTTTCTCTTCCAAGCCCGTCTATCACGGCGTATTGTGCTGTGGGTGTTTGGCAGCATTGTCGTCATTGAGGCGATCATCCTAGTGCCCTCGGTTTCCCGCCGTGAGCAAGAACTTTTGGACTATCTCAAAACCATTTCCCTGGCAGAATCCTCGGGGGTGCTGCGTCAGCGATCGCTCAACCTCGACGATCCCCAGCAGGTACTTGCCCAGATCAGCCGTATCCAGGAAAACCCGGTGGTGGTGGGTGGGGCTCTCTACCGAGCAGACGGTACGTTAATCGGTGAGTTTGGAGAAACGCCCCAGTTGGACTATGACTCCATCAATGCTGACGGTCGCGGAGCCCGCCTAGAGCGATCGCTCCGCCGCTACGATGCCGTGTGGCCAATGGCGCTGTTCAACGGTCAGTATGCCCTGATGATTCGCCACGATACCACCACGGTGGAGCAGGAAATTTATGCCTTTATCTGGCGAATTGCTGGGTTAGTGCTGATTATTTCGGTATTTGTCACCGTTGCCACCATTATTGTTCTCGACGCCACCCTAATCTCCCCTATTCTGCGGCTGCGTCAAGATTTGCTGAGGGCGGGATCGGCCATTCGTGATGATCGCCCCCCGGCTCGCTTTGAATCAACGTCCTATAAGCATTTAGACGAACTGCGGGATGTCATATCTGCCTTTGAGGTCATGTTTCAGCAAGTGCTAGACGCGATCGCTGAACGAAAACAGGCGGAGGCTGCCCTGCGGATTTCTGAAGAAAAATTTGAAAAAGCCTTTCGCTCCAGTCCCAACCCGGTGCTGCTCAGCCGCATGGAAGACGGTCAGTTGCTGGAGGTAAACGATAGCTTTCTACAGTTTCTAGATGTAGAGGCTGAAGCAGTGCTAGGGAAAACAACGGTAGATTTAGGAGTTTGGAGCGATGAGGGCGATCGCCGCCAGATGATCCAGTTGTTTGAGGCTAACCCAATTATTCGTAACCAAGAGTATCAGTTGCAGACGCGAGCAGGACAGTTGCGCACAGTTCTATATTCCGCAGAACGTATTGATATTCATGGGGTAGACTGCATTTTATCGGTGATGAATGACATCACAGAACGCAAGCAGACGGAAGAAGCGCTGCGAGACAGTGAGCGTCGTTTTCGAGCCTTGGTGGAGCAGGCTGCCGATGCGGTCTTTGTGGTCGATCGCAACGGGCAAATTGTGGATGCCAATCAGCAAGCTTGCCATAACCTCGGCTATACCCGAGAAGACCTGTTACACCGCTCAGTGTCAGATATTCAGGTGGCGCTTTCCTTATCGCAACTGCAGGCGCTTTGGAATAATTTGACCCCCAGCCATCCGGTTACGGTGCAAGGGGTACATCGTCGTCAAGATGGCAGTACCTTTCCTGTGGAAGTGCGTATTGGTTTATTTGAATTTGGCGATCGCCGCCTCATTGTTGCCCTAGCTAGAGATATTACCGAACGTCAGCAGGCCGAGGCCGCCCGCGCCCGTCTGGCAGAAATTGGCGAACTGACGGCAATGATTGTCCATGAGGTACGTAATCCTCTCACCACCGTTTGGATGGGCTTGAATGCTTTAGCTAAGGATGAACTCTCGGAGCGATCGCACCTGCGCCTACAGTTGGCGCTAGAAGAATCCGATCGACTGCAGCGCTTACTTAATGAAATCTTACTCTATGCCAAGGAACAGCAGCTTGATCGCCAACCCATAGAACTCAACCAATTCTTAACCGAAGTGCTGGACTCCATGCGTAGCTTACCCATCGTCTGCGATCGCGTTCTTATCTTTCAGCCAGCGCCAGAACCTATCTGGATTGAGGGCGATCGCGATAAGCTGAAACAGGTTGTGATTAATCTGGTTAACAACGCCTGCGAAGCCGTGGATACCCAAGCAACCGTCACCTGTGTACTCACCTCTCCAGAGCCCCAGCCCCACATCTGGCTGCAAGTCCATAATGGCGGCCCACCCATTCCGCCAGAGGTGCTGGATAAGCTCACCCAGCCCTTTTTTACCACTAAATCCTCAGGTAATGGCCTAGGTCTAGCCGTCACCAAGCGGATCATTGAAGCGCATCATGCTTCTCTCACCATTGAATCCACGGCCCAGTCCGGCACCACGGTCACCGTAGCTCTGCCCATTGCCCCAGCACCGGTGTAAACCATTTGTCTGAATCCATACCTCATGGAGCCCAGCTAAGAACAGAGTAAACCTAGGCATTGGCAGCACTGCCCATCCAGTTCCAATAATTGGGAGCCATGCCCTGGTGCTGGCGGGCCGTTTTCTGATTATGGTGGCGGATGTGAGCGGCCTTCTGAAAGAGGGCGGTGTATTGGTCATGCCCCTCAGCAAAAACAACATCAATGGTGAGGGGATCATCCAGATCCTCAGGATCGCAGGGGCCTTGCAACACCTTGGCAGGGCGATCGCCACTTTCGGAAGCAGGCTGCACTTGCACGGCGCGGCGATTTTTCACCTCACCTTGACTGCTATCTACATAGGTGACGATGTTGCCCCGATGAAACGCCTGGCCAATAGTCTGGATCAAGTATAGGAAATTGCGATCGCTCCCCCCGCGACTAACCATCTGACGGCCATCCTGCTGCCGCACCTGACTGTTGACGGTGTCACCTACGCCAATCATCACCGGCATCTGCAGCGGATCGAAGGTTTGTTTGACTAAGGCGACCAAGTCATCGAGGTGATGGGGAGCCTGACGGGCATTAAAGCTTTCCCCGAGTGGATAGCTGCCGGTGCGTTGGTAATAATAATGGTTCAAAATAGCCAAAACGCCCGCCTCTTTCAAGGCACCCCGCAGCATAAACTGAAAGTCGGTTGTCCCAGAATCATCATCTGTCGCCGGACGCATGATTTCTATCCCCTGCTCATCCCGTCCTAAATTGGGAGCATAGTGGACAAAGAAAGAGTCGCCTAGCCCCTGCTGCTGCGCCTGTTCAAGCAATTGGGTCATCAGCACCTGCATCTCCGCTTGCAGCTTGGCATAGACCTGAGGGCGATCGCGCAGGGCTTCATAAAATCGGTTCAGGTTCGCGGTGGGCGAAGCAATATTGTTCAACACCGCCGCTTCAATGCAAGTCTGGAGCAGTTCCGGCTCTAGCTCATCGGGATGATGCTTGAAAAACTGATGCAGGCGATCGCCAATCTGCTGAGGAACAGCGTGCAGGAAATCAAGTTCGCGATCGCTGACGCCGGGATGAACCACCTGGCCGAACTGATCCTGCCACTGCACTCCGCCAGCAGCCAACCCAGGCAGGTAGCGCCCTTGGCGCTTAAGGTAAGAATCATAGCCAAAGGCTTGCTCTACAATCCGGTTCACGCCCCTAGCCCCAATATGCTCACCATTGGTCAGAACATAAAAATGAGGACTGAACAGAGCAGCAGCTTCGACATATTCTCGACGGATGACGCGCCGTAAGGGATCTTGCACCAACCCCATACAAACACCATCCAAATCCTGAATAATCAGAATATTATCGACATTCACCAAGACCTGCGCTAGTTTGTCAACATTTAAAGATAAGGATGGCTCATGGAGCAAAATGTGGGGAGATTGGGTCATAGCTTAATGAGCGTATGGTCAACGACTCTACGCTAAACAGCTTACACCAAGGACGATTTATCCTAGCAAGAATGATGACATCTACTACCTCGGAGGGCAGACTTCTAGGTACCAAGTTGGTGTCTACCAGTGCTAGGCTACCGCCTACTGCATCCAGGAGACACCAACCTAGGATCTTTTTACGGGTCGAATCTCAGAACCATAGAACTGGAGGGATAGCTAGTCCAAAGCATCCTTTAATGCTGTGCGGGCAGCCAAGTGATTGCGAGTGGAGCTGAGAATTTCCACTTCTCGCTCTAGGCGGGCCATGGTGTTTTGGAGTTCTAGCAGAGCCTGCTGCTCAGGTGCTACGCCATACAAATTGCTGGCAATCCAATAGGAGAGTTCTAAAGGACTGGTGGGAATATCATCCGGCAAATCCACCGTCTGCCCCATCAGCTTGGCCGATAGCTTGACCACATCCCGCAGCATTTGATCCACCTGAATGGCTAGACCGCTGAGATCCTGGCTAGAGGGTTCGTCATCAATCCACTCCACCAAACCAACGTAGTAGGGCTTCTCTCGCACATAGTCAAGAATGCGGAAACGCTGTTGCCCAAGAGTTCGTACCATCATGCGATCGTCAGGTAGGCGCTCACATTGTAAAATTTCGGCACAACAGCCCACCTTAGAAACTTTGCCATCAGCAGGATCCACCATCAAGACGCCAAACCGTCGGTCGTCTTGCAAGATGGTGTTCATCATGATCCGATAGCGAAATTCAAAAATGTGAAGCGGGAGCGGTCTGCCTGGAAATAACACCACCTCAGACAGAGGAAATAATGGAAGTTCACGAACTGCAACCGATGATGAAAATGCCATTGCTCTAACTTAAAGACCGCTTCAATGTGCGCTGGCCATAACTCGACCTAGCTAAAAAGGGACGAGTTACCTCAGTCCCTTTCAGTCTAACGTAAGGCTTATGGCTTTTGATGGGAGTGCTAAAAACCTTTTCAGGAAATCTAGACTCTTAGCTTAGAGCTTCACTTCAATATCAACACCTGCGGGTAGATCAAGCTTCATCAAGGCATCAATCGTCTTAGACGACGGTTGGTAAATATCAATGATGCGCCGATGGGTGCGGGTTTCGAAGTGCTCTCGCGAGTCTTTGTCAACGTGGGGCGATCGCAAGACGCAGTAAATTCTCCGCTTGGTCGGCAGGGGAATCGGACCAATGGCAGTGGCGTTGGTGCGGTTAGCCGTGTCTACAATTCGTTCGCAGGACATATCAAGCAAACGGCGATCGAAGGCTTTGAGGCGGATGCGAATCTTTTGTTGCTGAATAGTAGCCATAGTAATGCTGTTAAAAGGGACGCCAAACTTTGAATGATTGTGCGCTAACAACCCTGGTCAGGACATCCCAACCCTTGGAAGCTAGCTGCTGTATTGTCAAGGTTCTGACTGATGGAGCAGAAACCGTGATCATCATGGGCAACCGAGCATAAGCTACCAGAAGCCCTTGAGCGACTGATAGCTTACTCAATTACATCCTCAGGGCTACTTAAGGATCTTGGCGACGACGCCAGCACCCACAGTCCGCCCACCTTCACGAATAGCGAAGCGCATCCCTTGCTCAATAGCGATCGGGCTGATCAGCTCAACATTCATCTTGATGCGATCGCCCGGCATCACCATTTCAGCTTCGCTACCGTCATCTGCGGTAAAGGAGCTGATTTGCCCGGTCACGTCCGTGGTACGCACGAAGAACTGAGGCTTGTAGCCAGGGAAGAAAGGCGTGTGACGACCACCTTCTTCTTTCTTGAGGATATACACCTCAGCTTCAAACTGGGTGTGAGGGGTAATGGAACCCGGCTTAGCCAGCACCATACCGCGCTCGATGTCTACCTTTTGAATCCCCCGGAGAAGAACACCGGCGTTATCACCCGCCATCCCTTCTTCTAGGCTCTTCTTGAACATTTCGATCCCGGTGACGGTGGTGCTGCGGGTGTCGCGAAGACCAATGATTTCGATGGTGTCGCCCACCTTAACCTTCCCACGCTCGATCCGACCGGTTGCCACAGTACCCCGACCGGTGATGGAGAACACGTCTTCCACCGCCATCAGGAAGGGCTTGTCAATATCACGCTCAGGGGTGGGGATGTAAGCATCCACTTCGTCCATGAGCGCATAGATTTTGTCAATCCAAGGATCGTCGCCTTTCTTCACCGTTGGGTTAGCGATCGCTGCATCTAGAGCCTTCAACGCCGAGCCAGAAACGATGGGAATATCGTCACCGGGGAAGTCGTAGGAGCTGAGCAGTTCGCGAACTTCAAGTTCAACGAGTTCGAGCAGCTCTTCATCATCAACCTGGTCTTGCTTGTTCAAGAACACGACGATGTTAGGTACACCCACCTGCTTGGCTAGCAGGATGTGCTCACGGGTTTGGGGCATAGGACCATCGGCAGCAGATACCACCAGAATGGCACCATCCATTTGAGCAGCCCCGGTGATCATGTTCTTCACATAGTCAGCGTGTCCTGGGCAGTCCACGTGAGCATAGTGACGCTCTTCGGTCTCATATTCCACGTGGGCGGTGTTGATGGTGATCCCCCGAGCTTTTTCCTCGGGAGCCGCATCGATTTCGTCATACTTACGAGCCTTCGCCTGACCTAGGGATGCTAGGGTCATGGTGATAGCTGCCGTCAACGTGGTCTTACCATGGTCAACGTGACCGATGGTGCCGATGTTGACGTGGGGTTTTTTCCGTTCGAACTTTTCGCGTGCCATGAGTCTTCTATTCCTCTTTCTCTGAAGTTATGCGTTCCCTTTGTTCTTTGCGATGATGACCTCAGCAATACTCTGAGGTACATCCTCGTAGCGGCTAAATTCCATGGAGAATATGCCTCGACCCTGGGTATTGGATCGGATATCTGTAGCATATCCAAACATACGTTCCAACGGAACCTTAGCCGTGACCTTGGCTAGCCCATCTCCTGCGCTTTGCCCTTCGATATGTCCACGACGTGAAATGAGGTCGCCAATGACGGTACCCAAAAAGTCGTCTGGAACTTCTACCTCAACCTTCATCATAGGTTCTAAAACCACAGGAGATGCTTTCATAACGGCTTCTTTAATCGCCATTGATCCAGCAATTTTGAAGGCCATCTCAGATGAATCCACGTCGTGGTAAGACCCATCCAACAGCGTAACCTTCACATCAATGACTGGATATCCAGCCACAATCCCAGATTCGCAAGCTTCCTTGATGCCTTGCTCTGCCGCAGGAACATATTCCCTTGGAATTGCACCACCGACAATCTTAGAAACAAACTCGAACCCAGATCCTGTTTCACCAGGCTCAACGGCGATCACCACATGGCCATACTGCCCCTTGCCGCCACTCTGACGAATGAACTTGCCCTCTGCTTGGGTTGCCTTACGAATAGTCTCGCGGTAGGCAACCTGCGGAGCGCCGACATGAGCCTCGACCTTGAACTCGCGCAGCATCCGATCCACTAGGATTTCCAGATGCAGCTCGCCCATGCCTGCAATCACCGTTTGGTTAGTCTCTGGGTTAGTCGCAACTCGAAAGGTCGGATCTTCCTCAGACAGAGACTGTAGGGCTTTGGATAGCTTCTCCATGTCCTGTTTGGTTTTCGGCTCCACAGCAACCGAAATGACCGGCTCAGGAACATAGAGCGATTCCAAAACAATGGGTGAGGCTTCGTCGCAGATGGTATCCCCAGTAAACGTATCCTTGAGACCCAGTGCTGCCCCTAGATCTCCGGCACGCAGCTCATCCACCTCAATGCGATCGTCTGCTTTAAGAACAATCAAGCGAGAGATGCGCTCTTTCTTACCCTTAGCAGAATTATAAACATAACTCCCCTTAGATAAAACGCCTGAGTAGACCCGCAGGAATGTTAAACGCCCATAGGGATCCGCCATGATCTTGAAGGCAAGAGCAGACAGGGGAGCATCATCATCGGCAACCCGTTCAGTGGTGGAGCCATCGGGCAGCAAGCCTTGAATCGGAGGAACTTCCAAAGGCGATGGCAGGTAATCCACCACAGCATCCAACAGCAGTTGCACGCCCTTATTCTTGAAAGCAGAACCGCACATGACTGGAACCAGAGTGCCGGCGATCGTTCCCCGACGCAAGGCCATCTTGATCTCATCTAGGGTAAGGTCTTCACCGTCCAAATACTTTTCGGTGAGATGGTCGTCTGTTTCTGCAACAGACTCGATCAACTTGCCTCGGTACTCATCGACTAGCTCTTGGACTTCAGCGGGGATCTCAGTTTCCTGAATATCCGTGCCTAAATCATTGGCATAAAGATAGGCTTTCATGGTTACGAGGTCAACAATGCCCCGAAACTCGCCTTCACTACCAATGGGGAGCTGAATAGGTACGGCGTTTGCCCGCAGTCGATCCGTAATTTGCTGGTAGACCTTGTAGAAGTTTGCGCCGGTGCGATCCATCTTATTGACGAAGGCAATGCGCGGCACAGAATAGCGATCGGCTTGCCGCCAAACGGTTTCTGACTGAGGCTGAACTCCACCTACCGAGCAAAAGACGGCAATAACTCCATCTAGAACACGCATGGAGCGTTCAACTTCGATGGTGAAATCAACGTGCCCCGGCGTATCAATAATATTGATCTGGTGATCGTTCCAATGGGTGGTGATAGCTGCTGCCGTGATGGTGATGCCACGCTCCCGCTCTTGCTCCATCCAGTCCGTGACGGCGGTGCCTTCATGAACTTCCCCAATTTTATGGACAACGCCAGAGTAGAACAAAATTCTCTCTGTAGTCGTTGTTTTACCAGCATCAATGTGTGCGGCAATTCCCATATTTCGTATTTTTTCTAGCGGGAACGAGCGTGCCACAGCTACCTCCTTAAATTCTCTGCCCGGTTTTGTTGGTTGAGTAAACGGTTCAGCCTCTCAATTCTATACTTTTGTAACTATACAAAGTGTAGGACTGATCCCACAACTTTACTGAGTCATGCTCTTAGTAACGATAGTGGGCAAACGCTTTGTTCGCTTCGGCCATCCGATGTGTTTCTTCCCGTTTGCGAATGGCGTTCCCAGTTTCGTTGGCGGCATCCATGAGCTCATTGGCTAGCTTGCCTGCCATGGTGCGGCCGGGGCGTTGGCGAGAGAACTGAGAGAGCCAGCGAAGCGCTAGAGCGGTTCCCCGATCTGAACGAACTTCCATAGGAACTTGATAAGTAGCTCCACCCACCCGGCGTGCCTTCACTTCAACGAGGGGAGTTGCGTTACGAACAGCGGTTTCGAAGGTTTCGAGGGGATCGTTGCCGGTGCGCTCTTGAATGAGCTGGAAGGCATCATAAATAATGCGGTAGGCCAGAGATTTCTTTCCGCTGGACATGATGCGCCGAGCCATCATGGTGACAAGACGGCTGTTGTGAACCGGATCAGCCGGAATGGGGCGCTTCTGAATGACAGTGCGACGAGACATTGTGAATTCAACCTATATAGAGTGAAGGCAATGAACTAAAACAGAGAAGAGGGCGTGAATGATTAACAAAAAATGAATTCAGGGCAGGCAACCCATCTAGGGCGATCGCCATTGTAAACTGCTGCCATTCATTTCTCTAAATCTTTGCGATGCCTGCGAGGGACATGAAGAACGCTTAGATATCAACTGGAGCACTATTAAGGTCTGCCGTGGATGTCTCCATGCTCTGCCCATGAAGCAGCGACTAGACCCATGAAAAGCTAGATATTAAGTGCGAGCCACAAAGCCATCAACCACCTTCATCCATCGTTTGTGCGGGAGGCTGAAGGGTAGGCTGTCTACTTTTGCTTAGGACGCTTGGTTCCATACTTCGAGCGCCCCTGTAGCCGATCTTTAACGCCAGCCGCATCTAGGGTGCCGCGAATGATGTGATAGCGAACACCAGGCAGATCCTTAACCCGACCACCCCGGATCATGACGACGGAGTGCTCTTGTAGGTTATGCCCAATCCCAGGAATGTAAGCAGTTACTTCAAAGCCCGATGTTAGGCGAACCCTCGCAACTTTACGCAGAGCTGAGTTAGGCTTCTTAGGAGTTGTTGTGTAAACGCGCGTACAAACGCCTCGACGCTGAGGGCAGCTCTTGAGGGCAGGTGACTTCGTCTTCTTTACAGCCTTTTGGCGTTCGCTGCGAATGAGTTGCTGAATAGTCGGCATGAGTGATTGGAAGCAGTCCTATTAGGGTTGGTAATTGCGATTCAACAAATCCTAATCTTACTGAAATTAGTCAGCTCATGTCAAATCTTTTTTCTAGCTGGAGGAGAAGCGATCGCTTATGACGTACGTGAGGGGTGAGACTGCAACGGCTAGCGGCGTGATGAGGGTGCAGACAAGCCTTGTGCATCAATACTGTCAAGACAACGGAGTTGATGGTCGATGGGGAACGTAGTCCACCACGCTAGCGTGAGCGAGACACGTTCGGAAGGATAACGAGATAGGCTAACCAAACAGTCAAAGCGGTTACTTCTATCATGATAGCGGGTATGACCGTGAAGAGTGCATGGAAAAAGGCTGTTTAGCCCAACGCCTAACGAATATAAGCTAGCGCTCTATGAGTTCATCGGGGTGAGGGGTCTTGCCCCTCGACGTATTAATCCTCACATCGGACTGCCTCACATCGGATCGTAGGGGCTGTGGGCTAGAGGCTATCTAAGCAATGAGCCTAGCTCTTTTCTGGCTGCCTCTCAATTCCATACTTCTCCATACTTCATAGTCTCAGCTTCATAGTCTCAGCCATTCTCAGGTTGAACACCTTTCCCAAGCGTGTTGAGATCAGTCATCGCATGGTGCCAGCACTCCCGTGTGACACCCATCTCTGTCGCTCCTGCGGCTAGATCTGGGACAGGAGCGACACCTAGAGCATTCCCACGCTCAGCGCAGAAACAATATCGCTTGCCCGAGCTTGTTGAAAGCAGGATGACTAGATGAGTTGGACAAGCTCATGGTTTCGTTCAGGATTGGGCGGCTTGGACAAGTACTGGTCACCATGAGAATTGCTGTCATGGTCTTCATTTCCATGGTCTTCATCACCTCCCTGTTCGTAGGTGCCTCAACCTATGGGTGGATGAAGGATTGGAAGGCATCGTTTAAGGTTAGGGGAAAGAAATTCACTTAATCTGTTAGCAACTATTAGCAACCTCTTAGCAAAAAGCAGCCAAGATTGGGCACAGCTTTTGCCTTGCCTATAGATGTGCTTGTAGATGAAATGTATATGATTTGATGTTCGTTTAGGAGATGCTACCGATGGCAGCATTAAAACCTCTTCAAGGTGTTGATTTAATTTCCTGTGCTCAAGCCAATGCGAGGCTTGGATTAAAGGTGGCAGCCCAGCAATGTGGCTATGGAGAAAATACCGATCAATTTGGTCGCGTGCTTCAAGATACCTGTCGGGATATGGGAATTGATGTTAGTCAATTGAGTGATTTGTTGACCGATCGGCAGAGCTAGTGAATCGAAAGGGCGATCGCTTGAGACTAGTGCCGCAAGGTAGAAGAACGAAGACATAACAACGAAAAGGAATCCAGGACGCACAAGGTTTCCTGCCTTAGCAACTAGGCGGGTTACGTCCGCCTCAGAGTACTAGAGGCACTAGAGGCTTTAGGCAATGGGATCATGTCTTGGATCAGCCAATGTCATGACTCCTGTCAGTCCTTGATCTATCGTGTCTACTTGATTCCTCACGTTGTACTTCAAGCGCCTGATCTGTCTCGTAAATCCTCCATAAATCCTCCGTAGGAATGAGATGAAGCGATTGATAATACAGCAAAAGATAGATTACAAACCCATAGGTCTTGACGTTAGATCAGAGTAGGTTCATTCGTGACATAACTCATTGAGATTCTGCCAAGGCAACTAGGGCTACAGGGCATCTATAGCAATTAGTCCGGTTCTTGGTCATAACCTCAGAAAGCGATCGCTTTTCTAAGAACGAGTTATGAGCCGAGCAACCTCACAATCATGATGTTGAAAAAAGGAGTCAATCCTATGACTACGCTAAGCCAGAAAGAAGCCTACCAAGAGAAGGTACAAGCTGAGTTTGATAAGCTTAGCGCTCGAATTGATGAGCTTCGAGCCAAAGCCGATCAAGCCAAAGCTGATGCTAAGATTGAATACAACAACCAGTTGGAAGAACTGCAGGCGAAGCAGCAGGCCATGCAGGCTAAACTGACTGAGTTTCAAGAGTCTAGTGCGTCCGCTGTTGAGGAAGTTCAGGCCGGTCTTGAAACCGTTTGGAAGGACTTAACGGTGACGTTTGACAAGGCTGTAACTGCCTTTAACTCTGAGAAATAATGAGCTGCCATTGTCTGTTAAGACATGTTTGGGAGCTAGGTCTTAGGTGCTAGATGCCATGACGGATTGAATACCTGAGACCTCAAGCCTGACTCCTTTCCAAGAGACCGTCTTGCATAAAGTTGCCATTCTAATCATGGTGATTGTTAGACGAGGCGGCCATCTTGGCCACTATCTAAAAACTAATTGACGTCGAGCTATTCCGTAAGGCTCGGGTCATAGGCGAAGCATTCCATCGCGATCGCACACCCCAGGCGATCCATAGGTGAATGGTTTCGCCTTTTTGCATTCATTGACCATCCATGTTGGATGTTGTTGGTTGGGTTCATGTGGCGCATACCCTTGAAAACCAACTATTGAAACTATTGAAACCAACAATCATCGACCAGCCCCCAATTTTAAGATGAGGTCATGCACTATGGTGAACTATTCGCCAGGGGCGATCGCCCTTCACAATCGCCAATCAATGAAGCTCTTGTCGTCGTTACTGCACAAGAGCCAGCAGCGGCGATCGCTCATCCTAGCCTGCTGTAACGATGTTCGCTGGCATGGAGCCATTATTCGCAAATTGCGTGCCCATTGCGCTCTGCCACTGCAGGCAGTTAAGCTACCTGCCTCAACGCGATCGCTCTACGGAGAACTGCATTCTCAAGGGATGACCTATCCGGCCAACGGCGCGTTAATGATCTTAGGATTAGATGCGATCGCTGCTCTCAACCGCGTCTTGCTAGCCTTCGAGCTGGAGTACCAGACCTATCCAGGGACTCCGCCCGTGCCCTTGGTGCTATGGGTGACCGATCGGGTGATGAGCAAAATATCGCAGTTTGCACCATTGTTGGAAGAGCAGGCTAGCGATCCCGTTCGATTTTGGGCGATCGCTTCTGCTGAACCTCCTGCCGCGATCGCCCCATCATCGCCTCCCCTAGAGTCCTGTTGTGCAGGAGAAATGTGAGGGGAATTTTGAATCAGCCGTGGAGTGCGGAAGAAATTTCTCTATCATGGGGGAAGTACCTTTGATTCGTGCTGAGGCTCTGTGACACGCACCCCTATTCATCCCAACCCAGACAACCGCCCAACCATGCCGCCTCTATCCCAGCGGCCTGATCCCTTGGGTCGGTTTGGCCAGTTCGGTGGTAAGTATGTTCCCGAAACCTTGATGCCCGCACTCAGCGAGCTAGAACAGGCATTTTACCAATACCGCGACGATGCATCATTTCAATCGGAACTGCAGGGATTATTGCGGGACTATGTCGGACGAGCCACCCCCCTCTACTTTGCAGAGCGGCTCACCCAGCACTACCAGCGCCCTGACGGATCAGGCCCTCAGATTTATCTGAAGCGCGAAGACCTTAACCATACGGGTGCGCACAAAATCAACAATGCCTTGGGGCAAGTGCTGTTGGCCAAACGGATGGGCAAACAGCGGATTATTGCAGAAACGGGAGCGGGTCAGCATGGCGTAGCAACGGCAACCGTCTGTGCTCGATTTGGTCTAGACTGCGTCATCTATATGGGCGTTCATGACATGGAGCGCCAGGCCCTCAACGTCTTTCGGATGCGCTTGATGGGAGCAGAAGTGCGTCCTGTGGAAGCGGGCACCGGCACCCTCAAAGATGCCACCTCTGAAGCCATTCGCGACTGGGTGACCAACGTTGAAACCACCCACTACATTCTAGGATCCGTCGCTGGCCCCCACCCCTACCCCATGATGGTGCGAGACTTTCATGCGGTGATCGGGGAAGAGACCCGTGCCCAGTGTTTAGAAAAGTGGAACGGTTTGCCGGATATCCTCCTAGCCTGCGTGGGTGGTGGCTCCAATGCCATGGGACTTTTCCACGAGTTTGTGGAAGAACCCTCCGTTCGCCTGATTGGGGTGGAAGCTGCCGGTGAAGGTGTGGAGACCGACAAACATGCGGCTACGCTCACCCAAGGACGCATTGGTGTGTTGCATGGAGCCATGAGCTACCTGCTGCAAGATGAGGATGGGCAAGTCGTCGAGGCCCATTCCATCAGTGCTGGTCTAGACTATCCCGGTGTTGGCCCAGAGCATAGCTATCTAAAACAATTAGGACGGGCAGAATATTACAGCGTCACCGATCAGCAGGCCCTAGATGCCCTGCAACTGCTTTCGCAACTGGAGGGGATCATTCCAGCGCTAGAAACCGCCCACGCGATCGCTTACCTCGAAACCCTTTGTCCGCAGGTGTCAGGCAGTCCTCGGATTGTGATCAACTGTTCAGGCCGGGGAGACAAGGATGTACAAACCGTGGCCAAGAAGCTGCAGTTTGACTAAACTCATGCGATGAGCCTGCGTCCTATTGCCTAGTTTGAAGCCGTTACAAGAAACCGCGATCGCCCCTAGGAGCGATCGCGGTTTTTTACTTGGGAGACTCCTCGGGGGCTTCACGGCTCCCGAGGATATCGACTAGATCCGGGACTTAGCTGTCAAGACCGTCGTCTAGGTCATCGTCGAGATCATCATCTAGGTCGTCGTCGAGATCATCATCTAGGTCATCATCGAGATCGTCGTCTAGATCATCATCGAGATCATCATCTAGGTCATCATCGAGATCGTCGTCTAGATCATCATCGAGATCGTCGTCTAGGTCATCATCGAGATCGTCGTCTAGGTCATCATCGAGATCGTCGTCTAGATCATCATCTAGGTCGTCATCCCCATCTTCCTCGTCGTCGTCATCATCATCATCATCGTCGTCGTCATCGTCATCCAGATCATCGTCTAGATCGTCGTCATCCAGATCATCATCGAGATCTAGATCATCATCGACTTCGTACTCATCCTCATCGAGGTCAAGATCATCGACAGCGATTTCACGTAGACCGACAAGCCCAGGGAAGATGCGTCCGCTGGGGCCCACTTGTTGGTAGGCAACCAGAGCTTCACGGCCTAGACCCAGACCTAAACCAGGAGAAGAACTAGGGCGAGTCACCACATAGTAGCGATCGCGTCCTTGGTTCACAACCTCAATACGAGTACCACTCGTAGCAACCTGTTGGTACTGAGTACTCAGATTAGCGAACGATAGGTACCGATAGCCTCCTAGGTAACCATATTGGTAGATAGCAGTTTCAGAGGGGCCGCATAGGCTAAACAGTGAAGTACCAACACTTGACGCAACATTGAACGTAATTGACGTGGTTGTCACCTGAGAGGTCTGAACCGTCACCGAGTTGCCTTGTTGTCCAACAATTGTCGGTGTTGGTGGAGGCGTGATCACGCTCACAGTGATAGGCTGACCAACCTGGATAACGTTGTTCTCAACAACAATGCGGCGGTTGGTTTCTAGACTTGCGCCACAGAAGTTGCACGTAAAGTCAGAACCAGTGCTGGTATCGATGAAGATGAACTCGGTATCATCGGTGAAGTTCACTTCGTCAAAGTCAAACAACACATCTTGAGCACCAGCAAAAGCATAGAAGCTGACTGGGCCCTCGCTGCGTCCTTCTAGACGAAGGCGATCGCTGCCGCTGCCTTGCTCAAATTTGAAATCAGTGCGACTTTCGCCCGTGCTGGCAAAACCATACAGGTTCGAGTTGTAGAAATTAAAGACCCCGTCACTTTCGCCACGAATCCGGTAGGAGGTGACACCTGTTTCTGAAAGAACATCGTCGCGCTTAATATCAGCATCTTCGGTATCGATGGAGATATCGACAGAACCTAACTCGCCACGAATTTGAAACTCCTGAGAGCTACTCGTTCCGATGCTCTGAATGCGGAAACGGTCATTAACCGCTCCCACGAACCGAATGCCTTGATTGAGGATAAAACCTACATCATCGTCATCATCATCATCGTCATCGTCGAGGTCATCATCGAGATCATCGTCAAGGTCGTCGTCGAGGTCATCATCGAGATCATCATCGAGATCATCATCGAGATCATCGTCGAGATCATCATCATCATCAACAGCAACTTCCTCAGGCAAAAAGTTGAAGTCTGTACCTACGGACGGAATAACATCACTGCCGGAGAATTCAAACTTGACTCGGCGAGACAGGAAGGTGGGGGTGAGGTTAACCGGAACTTCGCTGAGGCTCTCACGGAATTGGAAAGAAGAGGGAAGAGCAATAATCCCGTCATCGACAGATGCTTCAAAGTCGCCAAGCTGAAGCTGTCCACCGATGTTTTCGATGCCACTGTCTTCAACTAAAGTGATTGCATTGCTATCAATGCCAGGCAAGAAAACTAAGGGGGCAGTACCAGCTTCAGTTGGACGCAGCAGGGTACCGTCTAGAGTCCCAATGTTGGTATCGAAGCTATCCAGCGTGAAGTTCAGCAGGGTAGGGCGACCGCTAAATGGAACCGGTGTTCCTTCAGAGGTGAAAGCAATACCTGTTAGGCCACCCTGCAATGTGCCGGTATCCCCTGCGTTGGGAAGGCCATCGCTGTTGGCATCATCAAAGGCAGCGGCATCGGGCGTAAAGATAGAGGTCGTTGTAACGCCGCTGGTAGTTTCAAGGCGTAGGGTTTGAATACCAACGTCAAATAGACGAACGTTGCCTTCTGGATCAACTTCCGGCACAAAGAAAGAGGCCTGCCCGCCAATTTCTCCACCTTCAACCTGAATTTGTGCATTTGCGACTGGAGCGATCGCTAGGCTGCCAGCCAGTAACCCTAGACCCAAGAAATAGGGTGTCGTGTGACTCTTTTTCATGCAAGTTGTTCCTTTGCGGTATAAAAAACAGGTGAACTCAATCGTCAGCGTGACCATGTGCAGTTGTGATTCACAAAGAATGCAGACATTGAGTGCATCAAATCATGTGAACCATCCAGTCGTGGGGATGCTACAGACTCAAGAGAGTGATAGTGGGGCCAATACATCAAGACCTATGTACAAGGGGTCATCCAGTTGAAAGCTGTCCTTGGACATCAGGCACGAGAATGTCAATTTTTGTAGATCTTGAACAATCATCCGGACTGGAGGGGGCCCGTCGTGAAAGATGAAGATCAAAGTCGTAATAGATGCAATATCAACAAGGTGCGATAGGCACAGGGGGCATGGTAGGCGATCGCCCGATCTCCTTAAAAGATCGTGGTAAACCTAACCCCCAAGACTGCACCCCGACGTCAATAGTTCCTGCAAACAAGCGATCGCCCTTAATAAATGAGTGCGATCGCCTGCATAGATCCGTACTCTCTGAGTCTGCACGAATCCTAGAACGTAAACGTTGTGCGCAACGCGCCAATAAAGATGGTGTCGTTGTCAGAATTGTGTCCTGGGTTAAAGAGCAAGATAAACCCAGGCGTCACGGAGATGTTGTCACTCACCCGCCAGCGATAAAACGCTTCCACATGCGTTGTGGTGGAGGGTTGACCGCCTTCCCCAGAAGGAAATTCTCCTTCATTAATCAAAGACGGAATATTGCGGTTCAGCGGCAGGTTGCTAGAGGTAATCTTCGGTGGTTGTCCCACATAGATGCCAGCCAAGTTGCCTTCACCCAAGAAATCAGGGAAGTTTAGGAATGCCATCCAGTTGAACGTTTCGATATCTCCGCTTTCCCCAAGCAGGTTCGAGTTCGTGTAGCCAACCCAGCCACCTGCGGTGAGGGATTCTGCCACTCGCCATTCCAGGGTTGTACCAAAGGCATTGGTTTGAATAGGAGCACGCCCCGTTAACCCGTCAATGACAGCAACCTGGTCATCACCTACGCCACTAAAGAGACGACCAAAGGGTGAGTAGGAATTGAGATATTGCACCGAGATATCAATATCTCGGCTAGGAGATAGCACCAACTGTCCACCGATGGTTGTGATGCCGTTATCTCCACCAAAAAATCCATTGTTAGGATCGGATGCGGAACTCGACGAATAGACGGCTTGGAAGCTAGCCCAGTTAGCAAGCTGCCAATCCAGACCCACGCCACCACCGCCAGAGCCAATGCCGATAATGGGGTTACGCTGAGCAAAACGCGACAGAGGCCCAAACCCAGCACTTTCAACCCGGTTGATACCCCGGAAGGTGTTGACGGCGTTGACACCCCGCGGCCCAACGATCAGAGCGATATCTCGGGTCAGCAGGTGCCGGAAGCTAATGTCGCTGAGTTCAATATCGTTATCGGTATCACCTTCGTAGGCTAGGCGCGTAAAGTCGCTGAGCCCAGGCGTATTGCTGGTGTTGCCATCGCCACCCTGCATACCGATGAGGAGAATACTGCGGGAATCAAACTGAGTGAGTAGGTTGAGCTGAACATTGGTAACGAGGTTAGGTTCGCTTTCATTGTCCAGCACATCTCGAAACTGGGAAAACTCATAGTCGTTGCGTCCCTGCACCCCAACCACAACTTGCCCAAAGAGCTTCGAGGTGGTGGAAAACTGGTTAGCCTCTAGCGTCGAGACCCGAGCTTCTAAGGAATCGACCCGTCCACGCAAACTAGCCAACTCACCTGCAAAGTCTTGCTGAAGGCGAGAGAACGTGTCTGCATCATCGGGGGAAATAGTGAGAGCTGCACTTTCCAGGCAGGCATTGAGGCCGGCGGCAAACTCATACCGGCTCAGGGGTTGGTTGCCACGAAAGGTGCCATCAGGATATCCGGCGATACATCCATACCGCTCAATGAGCCCTAGCAACGCTTGGTAAGCCCAATCGGTGGGACGTACATCGGATAGCTGGGTTACGGAGGTAACCTGAGCCATGCTGTCTTGGTCGATGCCGATTTCGTGAATCTCAAGAACCGTGAGCGCGTCTACATCCTCAGGCAGTAGAGCAGCGTCATCGAGCTGAAAGTCGTCAGGTTGGCTATCGGCTAGCTCTACATCCGTCTCAGCATCCGCTAGACGATTGACAGAGGTTGAATCCACCGATGCTTCATCAGCAAGGGTGAGATCAGCGGCTTCAGCTTCAGAACCAGAGCCAACCTCAAGGGATGCCAGAGGATCGGCGATCGCTTCTGTCGTATCAGTCGTATCAACAGTCGTATCAGCATCAGCAACATCCGTGATCGGATCAACCTCAAGCGAGGATAGAGGATCAGCGATCGCTTCCGTCACATTAGCTTCAGAACTGGATGGCAAGACATCAGAAGATGCTTGGGCAGTGGGAACTCCAACGGTCAGCCCCCCAATGGCTGCCGCGAGTAGCCCGAGCAGCATAGGTGCTGAATGGTTGAACCGAAAAAACTTCAAGGCGAATGATAATGCTATCAATGTTCAATCTCCTCACAAAACTGTACGATCGCTCGGTAGCGTTGGGTGGTGCACCACTGATGACGTCAATCTCTCATCACCACAGACCGTCAGGCGAGAATTTGAGTGAGTCCATCATACTAGTGCGTGCAATGTTTGCCCACTGCCCACTGATCCACATGTCTAAGGAAAGTATGGGACGGCCTAGGACACCCACGACTTTGTTTTATCAGAAAAGTTCCCCCTCTGCCGGAATTAATGTTGTGTCATAAACGACTGACAGATCTTTACAATTAAAGTGGACTGGTAAGAAGCATCCCGCATGGTGCGCGTTGGCCCATGGAAGACGAGACCCGTAGATCCTAGTCGCAGCCAAGGATCTATGCCACCATGCCATCCATCAACGATCGTGGGTTTGGGGCTGGGGGCGATCGCCTAGACCCTACGCGATTGAACTAAGCTGTGTGCGATCATCGATCGACGTAAGCATGAATTATGTCAAGATTCATGTCTTATTGACCAAGTCGAGCCAGGTACTGAAGTGGACTGGAATGAACAGAGTTCATGGGCTGAGCCTGCTGTGTTAGAACTGTGACGATTAATTGAGATGAATCAACCCGTGGAATCTGGTGTGTGTAAGTTTTTGACCTCACGTCAACAATATCGAGCCTGTCGGGTGCATGTCCCCGATTTTGAACGCCATATTGCGGCGGTGTCCCTTGATGGGCAATATTACAGCTTTTTTAAGGTGGTGACAGATGCTGAAACAGTCCTGAAGATGGTGTTTAAGCTGGGAGAGCGTGGAGATCACATGGTGGTGATTGGAGCACCCAAGGGCCATCAAATATGGATTTGGGAGCATGAAGCTACGCCAGTGCGATCGCCCAAGCCTACCCAGGCGGCAGCCTTGAAGTTAGTACCGGCGTGCCAAATGCTATCGTCGCCCGCTCAGTATCAACAGACGTTGGTTCGCGTACCCGATTTGGATAAACCTGTTCCGGCCCTGCAAATCGGGACGCGATATTTCAGTATTTTTCGTGAAACCGATGATCCCAACGAGGTCTTAGATTTAGCCAATAAGCTCTCGCTGCAAGCCCTCGATGACTTTGCGATCGCCTATCAGGATTTGTTTTACCGGGTCTGTTTACTCGAACCCGAGGCCCGTCCCATAGCCTAGTTGGAGCTGATGAGAGCCAACCTGATAAGAGCCAACGTGGAACTCCTCCATGGCATCAAACCCATGGAGGAGAGCAAACCCATGGTGTGAGCAACCTAGCCGTCAGCAGCCTAGCGCGATACGGGAGATGCTTCTGACGATTGCACAAAGGCTGGTGTATTAAAGGACGACGACTCGGGAGCAGAACGATCGGGCGGGGCGATCGCATCAACGCCGGTCATATTTGGAATGGGCGTAACTTCAAAGGCATCGGCGGAATGGCGATCGGAAACCTGGAACACATTCAGCCATTCAAAATCTTGCTGAAACGCCATGGGATCGAAGGGCTGCTGATTCATCCACACCAAGCTGCCCATGGTGCCAGCAATCAGCGCAGTATAGCCCACATACAGATGCATGGGATGCAGGGCGCTCTGCTCTTCCTCGTGATACCAGGAAGGCACAGGATTGACCAAATCGGCGCTGGAGGGCAGCAAGCGGGCGATCGCTGCCCCGTCTAAATCAAGCGCATCTCCAATTTGGCGAACAAAGCCGCGCACATAGATGTCTTCCGGTAGGCGCTCAACCTGGCCCGATTCAATGGCGTGAATATGGTGCATGGGTACCAGGGTGCGCTGATGCAGTTCTGCCACCGAGAGCGATCGCCGTTCGCGCATCTGCTTCAGCTCTTGCCCCAGTTGCGTCAAGATTTGATTATGCTTTTCCTTGCGCTCCAGTTGCACCTGCTGGGCCTGCTGAGCGTTCTTGGCCCGCAGCCGTGACGAGGCTGGGGTAGCCAATGCTTTGATGGGCTTGATAGGCGTGGACAGATGGGTGGTTTCGGCAGCCTGCTTTAGGAGCGGAAATGGATCGAGCATCGAATCTTCCTCATCGTCTCCAACGTCCGGCTCCGCCTGTGAACCTGGATCGGGTAGGGAAACAACGGGAGCGATCGCTAGACTGGGCTCCTCTGCCACCGACTGCCCTTTCACCACCTGTTCCAACAAATCCTTAGAGGCAACAAAAACCTGTCGCAGCGTAAGACGGATAGCCTCTTTGCAGGCCTGTTGCAAGGAACCTTGAATTTCAGACAGCTCTTCGGTTTCCCGCTGTAAGGCCTTCAAGGCCTGGCGAAATGCCTTACTGCGATATAGTTCTTGCTCCGCTTGACGAAACAAGGCTTTCAACTCTGTTTGGGGCACAACGACGTCCAGATGATTCTCCTGAACACGCGATACTGTTGCTGCTACCATATCCATCATCTCCGTGCTTAAGTCAATCGCATTGAGCAAATCGAGCAACACCCATGCGTGTCATGCTCATGATTCCTCACACAGCTATACGCTTAGACCATACGCGGAGTTGTCTATCTATCAGGATGGATTTCAAACCGACGGTGGGATTGCTTCAAGCCTGTCAGGAAGAGACTTTGGTTCTAATTCCTGAGACGGCGATCGCCCCTGAGTGAGGCTCTACACGGTTGCTGGCTAGAAGGTCATCATGATCTACAACAGATCCGCGATCGCGCTGCGCTGCTTCAGTAAGGTTTTCGTGAAGCTCAGCAAAATTCCGGAAGATTAACGATGACAAATGACAAGAGTTGCTCATGGATGGAATATTCGCGCTCAAGATGCAACATCGAAGCGATGACGCTCAACAACAAAGGCGATCGCTGCTGGTTTAAGCGATCGCCTCAATAGATTTACGCAGACTTGAATAATGGCCGGGAATCTCCGAGAATCCCTAAGCAGCGCTGGACAAGGGAGCTGTGGAAGCAGTGGTAATCAACGACACTTCAACGTATTCATCCTGGGTCTGGGTGACCTCAACCCGGATGCCGGGGCCAAAGAACCGCTCAATTTTCTCCCGTCTTTCCAGCCATAGCTCTAGGGAAATCAGCGGCGATAAAAACTGTAGAACCAACGCATATTCGCCCTCAACATCGGCTTCCCGCACCCCAATCAAAACAGGGCGTTCCTCATCGGAGGGGCATAGATCTAAGCGTTCGAGGGACGTATCGAGATGGACTTCCTGACCATAGCGATAGCGGGTCACATCTTTGCGGATTTGGTTTTGGGTGGCGGTGGCTTTCTGCTCCCGCAGTTGCAGCACTTGAGGAGTGGTGGGTTCAGCAAACGGTGCCGGCTTCAGCTCCGCTGCTTTTAGGGCAAAACCACCGAGAAGAATAGGAATACCGTAGAAAAAACCAACTAGGTTTAAGGTGGCATTGTCTGAGAAAAAGTACGCGGTGAATCCTATGACGGATAGAATGCCGCCAATCACAAGTCCGATACTACCTAGTGAGGTTTTGCCTAGCATACCCCTGAAATCCACTCCATAATGTCTGGTCGCAATCCATGGCTGACAGCAGAGCTACCGATCGATCAAGGCGCGATCGCTCCTGCCTAGACCCCAGCCCCAACGACCGCTACGGTGCTGTCGAGGCTTTAGCTTTTGCATCTATATCAATCTATTATCGCTTGCTTCGGTACGAGACGGACGCGATCGCCCCCCGTTCATTCAGAGATCATGTTCATACAGGGATCGTAGGTGGGGAAGAGCGATCGCCTGCCCAATCGGTCATCCTAGGTTCCTAACACACCTGCCCGTTGAGGCAAAACTGTTGGCAGGAGCGCACCGGAGATTGACCATTGCCTTGCAGAGGACAGGCGTCATTGGCACAGTGCTGACAGTCGGCACGGGTGGGCAGCAAAAAATCTTGGGCGGCATAGACGCTGACGCCTTGGCTGATAAACCCTTGGGCTTCCAGATCGCCCATGGCATGGCTAATTAAAATAGCGGCATGGATGCCAAGCTGTTCGCGGTGGCGATTGATTTTCTCTAGGGTTTTGCTAAAGCCTTGGCGGGGCGACTTGATTTCAATCAACACCTGCTCGTGGCGACTGGTGAAGCAGGGCGGCTTGTCCTGAAGGAAATGATCCTTATAGTTCAGGGTAAAGGTGCCGTCTGCATAGCGGCGGGTGCGCAGAACGCGGCGGAAGGGCAGCGAAAAGTGCCCATGGGCATCGAGCATATACCACCATGATTTATGACAAGCTTCATGGGGTAGGTTGAGGATCGTTTGCACTTGGTCAAACTGAAAGCCCGCTTGAGTGAGCAGACCTAGGGCTTGGGCCAGGGAAATACTCTGCCCCAGAATTTGGGTTTCCGATTCGCAGCGGGTGATCTGGGCATAGTGACGTTCACGGCGATCGCGATCGCCCCGGATGGCAAACTGGCGTTCAATGTCATCTTGGGACTCGGCCAAACGGCAATGCACCAGCTCAAACTGAATAACGCCATCCACCGATCGCCCGTCGGGGGTGGGAATGCCAATGCGGGAAATGGCTGACCCTAGAAAGTGGGGCTGGGCAATGGGAGGGGTGCAGTTGAGCAGCAGCGATTTGAGCAAGGTCTCATCGGCGATCGCCAAGGCAATCTGAACCTGGTCATGGAGGGAGGAAGACGAGGTTTGTCCCGTCGTTTCCGGTATGAGGGTATGGCTAGACATCGTCCATGAATCCATGACAGCACCGGCCGCTTAGGGTGATCAACACGAGGCACCCAATCCGTGCAGGACGTCCTCGTTCTCTAGCTATCCTGATATCAAATCCGGTTGCAGGGGCATGGCTGGAACTGCCTTCGATCCTTGGCTTCGCCGTTCCCTTACTACGGGGGACACAACGTCCGGATATGGCCCGAGCCCTACATCAATAGTCTGTCTAACTGGATTTGATAGTTCTTGATCCTTGGATCATCTTCATTATTTTTATCGCACCTCTCCAGAGAGCGGTGAACTTCCCTCACATTTCTCGATGTTCTTTAACATCTCTTTAGCCCAAGGGGTTACGCCCACCGCGAGTTCGACGGCGATCAGGCTATCCATTCATGCCATTCAGCGCCAGTCACTAGCAAAATCGCGACATTTCTGAAACTCGTAGGGGCCCATCAAGGCTCCCCACAACCCCTTCCCGGTTTCTGGATCCACACCACGATCGAAACTGAGGAGGCGATCGCGATAGACTTCAAAGCCCAAAACCACCTGTCGGGTCTGCCCTGCATAGTCAAAACAGCAGCGGGCACCGGGTTCAAGCGCACCCATGAAGCGATCGCCTTGGGATTGAATATCCAAGCAACAGCCGGGGAGCAGCTCTAGATCATCCTCCGAGAGCGATCGCAGTAGGTCACCATTAGCCCCAGCCGTACGCCAGCGATCGGGCTGCCGCATAGCCCAATAGTTGCCCTTTAGCCCCTCTGGGCCGTCCCACAGCGTCAGCACCCGCTGGCGATAGGCTTGCTCTGGCTTGAGGATAGGTGCCTGTTCGGCAAACAGAGCCAGCTTGCCAGCAATCCGCTGGGGCACGGGTCGATACCACAGGCGGAGATGCACAAACCAGATGGGCTGATCGCGGGATTGGACTGGGTTTTCGTACTCGCCCGCCAACCACTGGGCGAGGTTAAGCAACGCTGGAGATTCATGCATGGGTAGCCCCATCAAGACAAGGGTTAGGTGGGCAATATATCGGTCGGCAACGATGAGCCAGCCTAAGCATCGGCTGCATCGTCGTCCTCGCTGTCCTCAGACTCTGTCTCTGCTTCTGGATCTGCATCCTCCTCTGTCTCTAAGGGTTCCAGCGCTTCCAGTTGCAAAATACAAGCAGCATCAAGAAGCTGCATTCGGTTAGCGGTCAACACGGTGCAGGTATCGGGCAGGCGAGTTAGGGCAGGGACGGTACCTTCCAGCAAATACTGCAGGGCGCGTTCGGTGGGCGGTTGATATTGGTTGAACCAACCCTCTCTCACGTAGCCTGGCTGAAACGCGTTGGGATCGAGCAACCACAGGGTGATGTCGTAGGTTTCGATAAAGTCTTTGACGGCCTGCAACTCAGGGGTGTACTGGGCATTGATCAGGGCCGTGGCGCGATCGCGAAACTCGCCGTAGTAGCCCCAGTGGTAGGGAATGGCATATTCTCGCCCCACTAAGATCGAACGCTGGGAAAAACTCGGCAGATTGTCCGCCTCCTCACTGAGAGATGCCACCAGGGTATTCAGGGGCTGTTGGCGCACAAACTCATACAGTTCCGGTGCCTCGCCGACTTTATATTTCGTGCTAGGAAAATCAACCACAAAGCGGGGATAGATGACGATCAACACAGCGATCGCTCCCATCAAGAACATACCGCCCCACTGAACCGCAACGGGAGCTGGGGGCTGGGTGGGTTCCCAAAATTGAAACAGGCGATCGACGAGAATGGCCAGGGCGATCGCGGCTGCCAAGGCGAAGACAATCCGCCAGGTATGTTCGGTGTAGCGGGTGGGGAGGTGTAGCCGAAAGAGGGTGGCATGGGCAGCGATAAACCAAAAGACCGAGACGCCCAGGATCTGCGGCAACAGCCAGAGTTTTTTAGTGAGTCGCGCTGTGAGCGGGAAGTTGGCGCGCCACTTGAGCAGAGCAGGCAGGGCCAGGGCAAAGAGGAGACTGGCAGGACGGACAAGACCGACATCTAATAAGCCGCTACGCTGTCCGGTGAAGTAGAACTCTAGGGGATTGGGGTAGAAAAAGGTAGAGCGTCCACCAGGCAAAAGTTCTGGCCATTCACGGGTGCTGGTCGCGCTGATCACCGGGTCAAAGTCAGAATTGCTGGAGGCGTAGAGCGCCAAAATGGCAATAGATAAGCCTAGGGCCACGCCGTAGATCCAATACCCAGGGCGATCGCTCACCAGTCGCACGGGTACATAGCGCGTCCAGTTGGTGGCAGTAGGGGAGGGCTGCCAGCGCAGAAGTTTCAGCACCAAAAGCCCAATCACAATCAAGCTATATTGCGGATAGAACAGGCCCACCAAGACAGCCGCAAGTGCCGTACCGAGGAGCGATCGCCGCAAGAGGTAGAACAAAAAGGCCAGGAAGACAGGATAGACAAAGGCGCGGGGCGTGGCGGAAATCAGGTCATCCTTCATCCATAGGCTTTGGTTGAGCAGCAGCGTGGCCAAGAAGCCCGCCATGGGCACGGGCAAGATTTGCATGGCGATGCCGAAGCAGTAGCAGGTGCTGATCAGGCCTAAGACCAGGGGCAACAGCTTATGAATCCACCAAGGGCTGATATCGCCCGCCATCAAGATGCGGTAGAGGGCTTTGTAGCCATAGGGCGCGACGGATTGGAAATAGTCAGCAATGCGATCGCCTGGAAATAACGCCGGATCGAGGTAGCGCTGCATCCAAAACACATGCTGCCGCGCATCATCTTGCACAATGTAGTCGCCGGCAAAGGCTTCTTTCAGGGCCAGATAGGAAAATAGCAGCGAAAAGACCAGCCCGAGGGTGAACCAAAAGACTCGGTTCCCTTCAGATTTGGCGGTGGGAGAGGCCAGGAAGTGGTGCAGTCGGGCAGCAAGCATGGTGGTTGAAGCAGGATGAGACGACTCGGCAAAAGGGTGGGCGATCGCGCCGAGGGCTGGAACAGACGGCAGACCAAGAGCATCTTGGCTTGATCGGTCTTACAACAGCGTCGGTCTCAATCACAGGGCGATCGCACGTCACATCAGTTTTACCACTTGGACGGCCCATCTGGCTTGATAGCTCCACCGGTGACGCCATTGTACCGCCGACTAGGGTGATGGAATGCTCACCGTCCAAAGCCAGCCACCGCCGTTTACATCGCTGCTGGGCATACCTCGGCGCTCCATCCGTAGCCGCAGTCCCTGGGAGGGCTGGTAGAGAAAGACGTCGCTGTAGGTCGCTGGCGGAATATCGGGGACGATCGGTCGCAGGTCGGGCGGTTGGTCGGGCGCATTGGGTCGGGCAATCAGCTGCACCTGCACGTCAGCATCCAGCCGATGCACAAAGGCAAGCACTTCACTGGGATCGCGATCGGTGATCATCAAGGGGCGATCGCTTTGGTTGATGATCTCGGCAGCGGCAGGGTTAAAACGACTCACCGCATAGCTTTTGTTCCACCACAGAGCATGATGGGCATTCACCGCAACGGAGAGCACACCGGACAAGGCCAGGGCGATCGCCCCTGCCCGCCAGCGTCGATAGGCCCGCCGACTCTGATCTGGATCCTGCAGCATTCGCCAAAGGAGATAGCCCACGGCCACCTGCAGTCCCACGTAGCAAGGAATGGGATAGCGGGTAATGGTCGATCGCCGTCCCCCCAGCAGCAGATCGGAGCCCATGAGGGCGATCGCCGTCACGCCAATCAGGGTCAATACAAACAGGCTAGTGACGCGGGGCGTGCGCTGATAGAGATACCACAGGGCATAGGCGCAGAGGGCAAGCAGAAGATAGTGAGCTGGATTGATGGCGCTGGGCCCTTGATTGAGGTCAAAAAAGAGGCGGCTGAGGTTCAGCAGCCAAAAGAGGGGCAAAAATCCTTGGCGATCGAGGGTCATGCCCACGGTATTGCCCAGCAGTCGATCCCAATTGTCCAGAATCACCATCAGCCAAGGCGCAAAGAGGGCCAATCCCAGCAGAACAGCACCACCATAGGCCAAGAGTCGCCGAGTTGGACGCCAGCTTTCTGCCAGAATCATGTAGAGCCCATGGCTCATGACCACAAATCCATAGAACACATGGGAATACAGCCCGAGAGCCAGCGTCACGCCGTAGAGACTCCAGGCTGGTACGGTATTGCGCCGCCTCGCCCACAACAGCGCCGCACTAGATAGCACGATCGCCAACGTCCACAAACTATATTCCCGCGCCTCCTGGGAATACAGCACATGGAACGGAGATATGGCCACAACGGCAGCGATCGCCCACCCCGCCTCGGCAGCCTGAAATAACTCTCGCCCAAGCCAATAGGCGGCAGGAATGGTCGCCAGTCCAAATAACGCCGACAGGAGCCGCAAGTTGCCCACCGAATGCCCGGCTGGGTATAGCCAGCCCCAGGCCATCACATAGTACAGCGGGGAATGTTCGGGATGGGTCTTTAGGGCGGCCAGGGCAGCGGCTCGGGTGCGCTGATGGTCGGGGTATTGGTAGCGCTCAAGAAAATCCTCTGCGGTGATCGGAGGTTGATTGACCGCCGCCGCCACCAGCGTCTCTTGGGTATAGCCAGCAATGCGTAGGGAGGTCATGGTTTCATCAAACCAGTAGACCTTATGCCCCGGCTGATAGAGGCGAAACACAACGCCCACAATGAGGAGCCCGATCACAAGCCATCTCAGCCAGGAACTGGAGCGCTGGCGCTTGATCTCAACGTTTTGGATTTGCTCTACCATTGCGATCGCTCACCCACGATTTTTCCATTCATCCTACGCTGTTTTGTGGCGAGATGAGCAGACGACGAACAGTGGGCATCCATCAACCGTAGCGTCAGATGCTGCTAGGCAACGCCGTAACGCACCGGCTTGGATGCGTTCATAGTCTTCTAGTACTCTGAGGCAGACGTAACCTACCTAGGTGCTAACGTGGGAACCCTTGTGTGTCCTGGACTGCCTCTTCGTTTTTCTGTCTTCGTTCTTCTATCTTGCAGTACTAAGTACTATCCCCCTGCTCAAGGACGCAAGCCGCATCCAGCACCAACAGACTAGAGTTTTCAAACACAAGACAGGTTTGATGCAGCGTTTTGAGAATGGGACGAGAGCCTCGGCGGAGCGATCGCTGAATAGGATACACAACATCGTCATATTGCCAGACCCAGGATCGACGCAGGTAGTTGGCTTGGAAGGCATGGCGATCGAGCAGCCAAAAGTCAATGCCATAGGTCTGGGTGACGGTGCGCACCATGTCGAGGTCGTCGCTATACTGCGCTTGGAGCACCGCGGTGGTGCGCTCCACAAACTGGTCATAGTAGCCGGTGTGGTACGGAATGCCATATTCCCGCGCCGTCAGCACCGATCGCTGGGAAAAACTAGGCAGATTGCTGGCCTCATCGGCAATGGAGGCAATCATGGTATCGGCAGGCTGCTGGGAGAAAAAGGTATACAGGTCAGGATAGGCACCGGTGACATAGCCCACCCGAGGAAACTGCACCCAGAGGGGAAATAGCAGCAGGGCCAGGGCGATCGCTCCGGACGCTATGACCCCAACATGGGATCGCAGTCTCTGCTGACGATGGGCTTGCTCAGCCCAGTGCAAGAGGGCATCGATCAAGGTGATCAGAGCGATCGCGGCGGCTAGGGCCAGGCCAATGCGCAGGGTGTGCTGGGTGTAGCGACTGGGCAGGTGTAGACGGTAGAGCAGCAGATGGGCTAGACCATACCAAACCAGAGAGACCCCCAGCATTTGCACAAGGATCACCACCTTGGGCTGGATATGCTGACAGAGAGGAAACCACCGCGATCGCCATGCCATCAAGGGCAACAGCAGGGCAGCATAGAGCAAAGGCGATAATCGATCAGCTCGGGGCAAGATGCCACTGCGTCCATCCCAGAGCCAAAATTGGGCGCTGCTATCCCTAAAAAATTCTGCCCGCCCCCCAGCCTGAAACTCCGGCAGGCTGCGGGCCTCCGCCAACGACACCACCGGGCCATAGTCCGACGGACTGAGCAGATAGGGCAGCGTCACGGCGATCGCAATCCCCATGCCCACGCCACACAGCCAGGCATCCCGACGGGTAAACGGCCAGTGGGGCACCCGTAGCCACCAGCGCAGACCCTGGACAGCCAGCAATCCGGCACTGAGCAGCACGGTCTGCGGATAAAACAAACCCTGCAGAAGAATGGTGATCCAACAAGGCAGGAGCGATCGCTTCAGCAGATAGTATAAAAACGCCGTGAATAACGGATAGACAAAGGCACGGGGGGTGCCAGACGCTACGTCATCATGCGTCCAGATGATCTGATTTAGCAACAGCGATGCCGTGAACCCGGCCACCGGCAGCGGCAACAGTTCTAAGCAAATGCCAAAGCAATAGCCCGTGGTGATCAAGCCGAGGATCAGCGGCACGATCTTACTCAGCAGGACTGGATCAAGACCTAGCTCAGCAGCACCACGATAGAGGGCGGTATAGCCTCCGGGCGCTACCGACTGAAAGTAGTCGGCAATGACGTCATTAGGAAACAGGTCAGCATCCAGAAAACGCCGCATCCAAAACACATGCTGGCGAGCATCATCCTGAATGACATAGGCGCTGTCGAGAGACTGATACAGCACCAGACCGCCCAACAGCAGCGCCATCAAAAAACTGAGAACCAACCACAGAACATACCACCCCTGTGTCGGTCGGGTGGCTTGGGTAATCAGACCTTTATGAAGCTGAGGAAGCCGGTCATGCATAGCAAGGGCAGAAATGCGAAACGAGCGATCGCCCGACTGACATCAGCTTACCCTGTTCCCACAGGAGAAACGGAGTCCTGCCCAAAATCTCTCTCACAATGCTGTTATCTCCAGCAAAATATAGGCGAAGAGCTGATCGCTATCGCCTGGATCGAGGATGCAGATTGACCTAAGACAAAAACGCTTAGAAGCGCAGACCGACTCCGCCCTGGAGAGATGCAGCTGTGCCACCGCCTTCTTCATAGGCGTCAAACGCAATGATGGCATTACCAAAAAGCACTAAGCGGCTATAGGGCAAGCTGTAGTCTACGCCGGGCTGAATCACGAAGGCAGTTTGGTTGCCAATAGGGGATGTATCGCCATCGCTGCCGCCATCTTGGAAGGCAATGCCTGCACCAATATAGGCATCGGTCTGCCAGTTGAGGGGTATATCGTAGGAAACCGTCGGCACAATAGCGGTTGTGCTACCAAGGGTCAGCACCTGCCCGCGCACGGAGATGGGCAGCTCCAAAATGTTGTAGCGCACTGCAATCACGGCTGCCGATTCACGGCTCTCGTCAAAGACCGTAGTGTCGCCGTCCGTAAGACCAAAGGAGCCGCCAATACCCACGTAGCTGCCATAGGCAGGCTGGGCAGATGCTGGCTCAGCCATACCAATGGTCACCGCGATCGCCGCCGCACCAAGGGCGATCGCCCCTCCACGAGTTATCCCAGCTAGTTGTCTATTCATCCCCAATCCTCCTGTCGGTGTTGATCACCACCCCAGAGCATGACATCCAAGGGGTAGACCCATGGTCAAAAATTCTTCGTGCCTGTAATCCTAAACATTGATTGCCAAAACGACAACCTGATCGACTGTGCAACCAAGGACTAAATTCCTATAGTCCCCATCCACCATAGGCCCATACAAACATTGCCCGCCCTGACACAGATGTCGGGGCGGGTCATGATACTTGAGCACATTGATGCATCTAGGTTAACGTTAGCCTCCGTCCACATGGAGCATGGGCACCGGGTGAACCGCCAGGGTTCTACAAATTCAGAGGCTTAGTCCCTAGAACCGAGATTGACGGCGACGTTGCTTACGACGGGCCAGCGCCTTCCGCTTACGCTTTTCGATCGGTGTTTCAAAGTGACGATTCTTCCGCATATCTGGAAAAATGCCCGCTTGAGAAACCTTACGCTTGAAGCGTCGTAGCCCTGACTCTATACCTTCATTTTCGCCCAGAATTACTTGGGTCATACTATTTCCTCAATCAATACATCAACATCAAAGGTGCCAACCTGACGACCTATTGCAGGCTGCCAGATCGACCTAACTATACTTTAACGGTAGTCCACAACTGCAACCCATGCACTCCTAAATGGATTGGCTGAAAGACTCATCTGCTCTCACCAACCTGCGCATTTTTGTGAACTGACTTGCTTTGCAAACGTCTTGGAGTAACCGGCGTATAGCTCAGTGATGGGGAGCTATACTCGCCGCGTCTATCTAAACCCAAACCAAACTCACTGAATCAGACTAAACGTGAGAGCGCAGGGTAAAGTGTTGTGCTCTTGACCCTGCTGCTCATCACGATCAACGAATACTAGAGATTGCTTGTTGGCAATTCAGATGCGATTAGTAGCTACGGCTGTTGTTCCAGCCACCACGGCTTCCACCGCCGCCGCCACCACTGCGGTTATTTTCACGGGGCTTCGCCTTGTTGACCCGCAGATCGCGGTTCATCCATTCAGCGCCGTCCAAGTCTTCGATAGCAGCGTTTTCTTCTTCGTCTGTTCCCAGCTCGACAAAAGCAAAACCTCTAGGACGACCTGTCTCACGGTCGGTGGGCAGATGAACGCGCTTCACCGTCCCATATTCTGCAAAAATTTCAGACAGGTCTTCCTGTGTAACATCATAAGAGAGGTTACCAACGTAAATTGACATTCAGCATCTCCAAATCAAAGGTGTTTGTAGAGAATTAGATTCGGAGACAACAGCACGTAAACCAATGAGTTATACCCGAAAATAATTACCAAATTAACCCTAGCACACAACCCCCAAATCATGGTGATCTTTAGATCAATTACGCTGTTGGCATGACGTCAGAGGCGTGATCGATCCAAGACGGAACAGTGGTCAGCCTGAGTTCAGCGCCCTATCCAACCCGGACAATCACCCTAGGCTTAAACCACACCTGATGAGCAGCCCATCTAATGGATAGCTTTGATGCGTTACGCTATCTCACGCATCAAAGCCTGGCGAGACGGTGCGTTACGGCTGCGCCTAACAGCACCCTACTGGTACAACACTGCGGAGAAGAGAAGGTTTTAGGATGAACTCCCGCACCTTTGACCCACGAGGGATTAGGACTTGGACAGCTTGCTCTGCAGGGCTTCAATATAGTTGTCAATTTTATGGTCTTTGAAGCGTCGAGATAGAAACTGCCAGCCAAACCGAGATCCTAAACGGTACTCATGGTCTGTATGAACGTAGCCTTGCCAGGGTCTGGGTAGGGCTGGCACCATGTCCATGCCGTAGATAAACCGATAGCTTTGGGGTACTCGACGACTGAAGGACTCTTGAAAGTTGCGGTTACCGACGCGGGGCGCACCAAAGCTGTAGAGTTCAATGCTGCTTATCTTACTTTCGAAGTTATATTGAATATCGACAGCACAGAGCGTTGCGATCGCTCCCCCTAGGCTATGCCCGGTCACAATAACTCGGGGTGGGGCGGCGGTGATGTGGTCGTTGAGGTATTGGTGTATGGCCGGTCGGATCTTCTCAGCCATATAAGCCTTCACAAACCCAGAGTGCATCATCGACCCCGATGAACTGCCTTCTGCATAGGGATAGGTCTTCTCCTGTTCCTCCACAATTTCCCCTTGAATCACCTCTTGCTTGAACTCAGCAACGGTGGGACTGAAGCTGCGGTTGATGTCCCAGTCTTTTTCATGGGAGCTGCCGCGAAACACGATATGGATGGTTGAAGCATCTGAATCAACGATCACGGCTCCTTGGGTATCGGTGCTTGGATCGTCTAATACATAGTAGGGGTGAGTTTTCTCAAATCCATTGAGACGCGGGCTAGCAAAGTCTTCATAAATGTCTCTGGATAAGAGCGCACAGGTGACGGCTTGGGCATAGTCTAGGTCTACCATAGTCTCTAGCTCTTGATAGGGGGACAGCATGGGTATCGATGCAGAAGAAGATCCCTGAGTAGTTGCAGAACGCCGGGGGCGATATTAATCTCTCGTCAGAAAATATCTGAAGATATCTTGAGTTTCAACAGGATGGGGCGAGATTCCGGATGGCATAGGCCATGACAGAACATTGGAGATAGGGTTTGTGTTTGATTCCATCATCTGTTTCCCTTGAGCCATCCAGTCTATGACTGTGCAGGAATTCACGTCTCGTAGCTTTGTCTTTACTGCTCGACCTTGGTTGCTATGGATCTTGAGTGGTGCTTGGGTCACCATGGGCTTGATCATCATGGTGCTGTTAGGGCAATCATCACGGCTGATGTGCGATCGCACGGAACAAGGGGATGGCTTTTGCGCACTCACCCAGGCCAACCTACTCCGCTCCAGCACGATCTACTTCCCCGTGGATCACCTGCAAACGGTGCAGCTTTATCCACCCCAGGCCGTCTCAACCCCCAGTCATGCCATTTGGCTGCATATGGGCGATCGCTACCTTCCCATCCAGATCTACGCTACGCTCAACGACCGAGAACGACTGGCGATCGCCGGACGCATCCAGCGATTTCTCTACAATCCAGACCTGCGATCTTTAGAATGGGTCAGCGATAACCGCTGGTTTGCCTATGGCGTTGGCTGGGCCCTGGCCCTGATGGGCATTTCCCTGAGTGTGCTCTATGGCAAGGTAGTGACCGGCACCTTTGATAAGCAAACTGGGCAGTTTACCTTGCGCCAGCAGGGCGTATGGCAGAAACAGCAGCAAACCTATCCCCTGGCGGCGATCGCCGCCGTCCAGCTTGAAACCTCCGATGGCAGTGCTGGTTCAGTCTATCGAGTCTGTCTACGCTTTAAGTCCCAAGACCTACCGCCCGATGTGCCCACCTACCTGCCCCTCACCCCCTACTACGGCATTGGGCGAGCTGAACATGAAGGCTTGATGCAGCAGATCCAATCTTTTTTGAACCGCTCCTATTGATGCGATCGCGTCCCATACATCAATAGGGATTTCTGATTAATACAACCTATGGATTGTTTAAGGATTCGATCAATCCAGACGTTGGATGTTCATCTAGGATCAAACCATTAAATATTGAGTTTCTTGAAGCGTTACCGATATTTTAGGCACAGACTTAGACCTAAAAACGTTAGATTTTGTTGAAAGATATTAACTTTTACAAGCGTTGAACGATCTCGTTTAGATCCTGGATAGATCTCTAATCCTAGCTTAAGCGATTAAGGACGCGATCGCCACCCTTTAATCGATAGCCAGATCACAGGCTCATCAACGGTTTAGACGCTAACCTAATCCATTAAGAAACATAACTAATTTTCCACTCGATTTAGGTTGCGTTAGGCTTTAGAAGCAATTCAAAAACTCTTAATCATTATCATTTTTGGAGCACACTATGATGAGAGTGGGGTGATTAAGGATTGAGTTTATTCCGCCTCAAAAGACAAGTCCACAATCATCTCATCATCTGTTGTTAATAGGCTGTTATAAAAGCCAGAGGAATACACTTATGGTTAACCTACCATTCGCATCAAGAAGTGATTCCGGACATACCAAAGACAATGCATTGATTCTTTGGTTTGAAGAGGTTGGCATTGCAGATATTCCGTATGTAGGCGGGAAAAATGCCTCCCTAGGAGAGATGATCCAGCAGCTCATGCCCAAAGGGGTGAGTGTTCCCACAGGCTTTGCCACGACAGCCTATGCCTTCCGCTACTTCATTGAAAAAGCTGGGCTGAAGGAACAACTGCGATCGCTCTTTTCTGATCTCGATGTGGAAAACATGCCCAACCTGCGGGAACGCGGTCAGCAAGCCCGAGGTTTGATCTTAAATACGCCCTTTCCAAAGGATCTCGAAGAAGCGATCGCCCTTGCCTACCTGCGCCTCTGTGAACGCTATGGCGTCAATGGTGAATTGTGCGATCGCTTTGAAGGAGAAGAACGGGAAGCCTGCCGACGCTACAGCAGCGATGTAGACGTAGCAGTACGCTCCAGCGCCACCGCCGAAGACTTGCCCGATGCTAGTTTTGCTGGACAGCAAGAAACCTATCTGAATGTCCATGGCGTCAAGGGCGTGCTGGAATCCTGCCACAAGTGCTTTGCCTCTCTGTTTACCGATCGCGCCATTTCCTATCGCACCATCAAGGGATTTGACCACTTTGAAGTGGCGCTCTCCGTGGGCGTGCAAAAAATGGTGCGGTCTGACCTAGCCTCCTCGGGCGTGATGTTCTCCATCGATACCGAAACAGGTTTCAAGGATGCCGCTCTGGTGACCGCAGCCTACGGTCTGGGCGAAAACGTGGTGCAGGGTGCTGTCAACCCTGACGAATACTTTGTCTTCAAGCCCACCCTCAAGCAAGGCTTTAGACCCATTCTTGAAAAACGCTTGGGCAGCAAAGAAATCAAGATGGTTTATGACACGGGCGGCTCGAAGCTCACCAAAAATGTGACGGTGTCAGACAGTGAACGCTGTAAATATGCGATCACCGATGATGAAATTCTCAAGCTGGCTGAATGGGCCTGCATCATCGAAGATCACTACTCCAACGTCCGCGGCATGTATACGCCCATGGACATTGAATGGGCGAAAGATGGGATTACCGGCGAGCTGTTCATCGTGCAGGCCCGTCCAGAAACCGTACAGTCGCAAAAAGCTGGCAATGTTCTCCGCAGCTATCGCCTCCAGGGTACCAGCGATGTGTTGATCACCGGGCGAGCCGTGGGCGAAATGATTGGCCAGGGCGATGCCCGAGTGATTTTGGATGTCCATGGCATCGACCAGTTCAAGCCCGGTGAAGTCTTGGTGACCAACAAGACCGATCCCGACTGGGAACCGATTATGAAACGCGCCAGTGCGATCGTCACCAACCAAGGCGGACGCACCTGCCACGCCGCGATTATTGCTCGGGAAATGGGTATTCCAGCGATCGTCGGCTGCGGTAATGCCACCGGCGTCCTCAAAACTGGGCAAGCCGTGACCGTCTCCTGCTCGGAAGGGGAGGAAGGTCGAGTCTATGCCGGTCTCGTGCCCTTTGAGGTGCAGGAAACCCAGTTGGATAACCTCCCGCGCACCCGCACTCAGATTTTGATGAATGTGGGCAACCCGGATGAAGCCTTTGGGTTATCGTCCATTCCCTGTGATGGCGTTGGTCTAGCCCGCTTCGAGTTCATCATTGCCAACCACATCAAGGCCCATCCCTTAGCCCTGCTGCACTTTGATACCCTGGAAGATGAGGCTGCCAAACGCGACATTGCTGAGCTGACGGCACTCTATGACCACAAACCTGACTTCTTTGTCGATAAGCTGGCTCACGGCATCGGCATGATTGCGGCAGCCTTCTATCCCAAGCCGGTGGTCGTTCGCATGTCTGACTTCAAGAGCAATGAATATGCCAACTTGCTCGGTGGGCGGCAGTTTGAACCGTCGGAAGAAAATCCGATGATTGGCTGGCGGGGCGCATCACGCTACTACGACCCTAGCTATGCCGAAGCCTATGGGCTGGAATGTAAGGCTCTCAAACGAGTCCGGGATGACATGGGATTAACCAACGTGATTCCCATGATTCCCTTCTGCCGCACCCCAGATGAGGGTCGTAAGGTGTTGGCAGAAATGGAAAAACATGGACTCAAGCGGGGTGACAACGGTCTGCAAGTCTATGTGATGTGCGAAATTCCCAGCAATGTCATCCTCGCGGATGCCTTCAGTCAGGTGTTTGATGGATTCTCCATTGGCTCCAATGACCTGACCCAACTCACCCTTGGTCTCGATCGCGATTCATCCTTGGTGGCGCACATCTTTGATGAACGCAACGAGGCGGTGAAGCACATGGTGCGAATGGTGATTGAGGCGGCTAAACGCAACCATCGCAAGATTGGCATCTGCGGCCAGGCTCCCAGTGACTATCCAGAATTTGCTGAATTCTTGGTTGAGCAAGGCATTGACTCCATTAGCCTCAACCCAGACTCGGTGATGAAGACCCTGTTGGCGATCGCTAAGGTTGAGGAAACTCAGTCCTAGGGCCAGCATCTGGGATGGGGGCGATCGCTCCCATCCCAACTCCCTCCTCATAACATTCACAGTGGGTAAACACTATGTTTCAAAAAATTCTTGTCGCGGTTGATTGCTCTGAAATGGGGCGACATGTCTTTAACCACGCCCTATCCCTAGCGAAGCCTATCCAAGCCGAGCTACTCCTGCTGCATGTTTTAACAGCGGAGGAATCGGGTAGCCCTGATATGTTTGTCAGCCCAGGACTCAGCTACTATCCCGTGGTCAACGATGCCATGCTGAAGGTGTATCGAGAGCAATGGCAAGAATTTGAGGAACGGGGGCTGAATATGCTGCGATCGCTCTCCGATGTGGCCCAATCCCACGGCGTCACCACCACCTACCGACAAATTCCAGGTAGCCCAGGCCGGATCATCTGCTCCATGGCCGAGGAGACCGGCGTTGATCTGGTGATCATGGGACGACGAGGGCTGTCTGCCATTCGAGAAATGCTCATGGGCAGCGTCAGCAACTATGTGCTGCATCACGCACCTTGCTCCACGCTAACCATTCAAGTTCCTGAAGATGGAGCCGCAAAGCCCAGTGATGCCCAAGAAACGGCGGCCTCACGGTAGCTCTGGCTCTAGCAATACCTCCCACGGCACCATCGGATCTCGGGCGATCGCCTCCGACACGAGCACGGCACCCACTTGGTTAATGTGACTCGGATCGGCAAATAGGTCATTGCGCTGAAAGTCGGGCTGGTTTAGGTCCACGAGCGTAAACCCTTGGGCGATCGCCAACTGCCGTAGGTGTAGCTGAAACTGCTGTTCATAGCTCTGGCGCACCGGGTCAAGATAGTCTTGGCTCAGGGGCAGGTTGACGAGCACGAGGGGAATTCCTTGCTGGCGGGCATAGTTGACGATCGCCACCGAGGCTTGGGTCTGTTCTCCCTGCAGTTGGAACGGTACATAGCTACCGTCATACTGGCCTGAAACCCGGGGAAAGTCTTGATAGTAGACGGCTGGGTCAAAGCGATCGGCAATGGGTAAAAAGCCTTGAGGCGTGAGGTCAGTGGCCAGGGTTGGAGGGGCCACCGCTGCGCACCAGTCGATCGATACTTGCCAAGCATAGATTGCCTCTGAAGCCTCTGCCCCAGGGGGACAGACTTGATCTGCTTGCTCTACCGATCGCCGCAATAAGCGTGGCGATGACGGCAGCACGACACTTTGAATAGGGCGATCGCCCTCGGTGATGAGCCGCGCATAGGCCGGCGAGGCCTTGAGCCGCTCATAGGTGGCATCGGGGCGGCCGCTGTTAAACGCACGGGAACCATCCCCCCAAATCACCAAGCGCGGCAGATGCTCTGGATCCAGTACCTGCCGAAAAATCACGTCTACAACCTTGGCTGTAGCGCCGTTGATGCTGAAGTTGTAGACCGATACCTCGCCCCAGCCTTCATCCTGCAGCGTCGCCGCCAACACTTGGGGGTCAATTCCCTGCAGCGATCGCGAACTGCCCAGAATCAACACATCGGGCGGGCCATGGTCTGCTAGATAAGCGGTGTATTGGGCCAGTTGTTCATCCAGTCGCTGACTGTGGAAGCTAGGAAAGTCGTAGATATAGACCGTGCGCTGGCGGCGATCGCGCTGATCTGGGCCATCAATCCCCGGCTCTTGCTCCAAGCCATCTTGATCCAAGTCATCTCGATCTAAGATAGACGGAGCCGTGGAGGCAAGCGGAGTATTGAACTGAGCCGACCTTGCCAACACAGGAACACGGCTGAGCCGACCTTCACTGCCCATCATCACCAGGGCAGCGATCGCGACTCCAGCCTTACCCATCCAATGTTGCCCAATATGCCACATAGCTCTATAACGTATACCCAAACGTATACCCAACCCTGTACCAACCATACCGACTGTTCGACGAACAGCCCGTTAAACCATGCTCTATCAGCAGCTTAACCTGTTGGACTGGTCTGGGCCATCCCCTGGATGGGGAAAGATTGCTGGCGTCGATGAAGTAGGACGCGGAGCCCTGTTTGGCCCAGTGGTTGCCGCTGCCGTCATGCTTCCTGAAGCTTGCTTCGACGACTTGATTCAGCAAGGCGTCACCGATAGTAAGCAGCTTTCTGCCTCCCAGCGCACCGCCTTGGATACCCAGATTCGCCGTGTGGCAATCGCCTGTACCGTGGGTCTAGCGTCGGTTCAGGAAATCGATCGCCTGAATATTCTCCAGGCCTCCCTGCTGGCCATGCAGCGGGCCATTATGCGCCTGTCCCCCACCCCTGAGCTATGCCTGATTGACGGCAACCGTAAAATTTCCACCCTCACCCTGCCGCAGCACACGATCATTCAAGGCGATCGCACCTGTCTAGCGATCGCCGCCGCTAGCATTGTCGCCAAAGTATGGCGAGATCAGCTGATCACCCGCCTTGACGCTCGATATCCAGGCTATGGTCTCGCCGCTCACAAAGGCTACGGCACCGCCAAGCATCGCCAAGCTATCCAGACCCTGGGCATTTCTCCCCAACACCGTCGATCCTTCCGCCCCTGCCAACCGCTCTCATCAGATGCTGGTTCTACATCGGGTCATCTAGAACCCAGCAGTAACCCATTAGAGATACTGCCGCCAAACCCCAACTAAAACACCCTGCAACTGTACAGCATCGGCGGGTACATGAATGGGCTTGTAGTTGTCGTTCGCTGCTTCTAGGGTGACGTGGTTATCGCGGCGATAAAAATGCTTGAGAGTGTTGCCAAAGCCTTCTACCCGAGCGGCCACAATGGTGCCATCTTTGATGCGATCGGGTTCAAACACTGGGCGCATGATCACGATATCTCCATCGGCGATCATGGCGTTGATCATACTGTCGCCCGTGACCCGCAGAGCGTAGTCTTTATGCTTGAGCTGAACGCCGGAAATGTCGAGATGTTCTGCTTCTGCGTCGTCGGTAACGGGTTCAATCAAGCCCCCAGCGGCGATCTCACCCATAATCGGCACGCCAGGATTCAGCGACTTGAGGATGCGAATTGTGCGGGCTTTGCCCTCCGTCCAGTCGATGTACCCTTTGTTGCGCAGGTGCTCTAGACGACTCTGGATAGGAGCGGGCGATCGCAGCCCCATGGCTCGCATCATCTGACGGATGGATGGGGAATGCTGGTTCTCGCGGATGTAGTCGATCAGCCAGTCGTATAACTGTTGTTGGACTTCTGTCAGGGCTTCCATGACCTTCTCAGCCTCTCAAAGGAATAGGGCGGACACTATGATCCATAAGAACAACTGTACCAACAAAACACCCGTATTGTCTAGGATTTTTCCTGAGGGCGAGGGAAGAAAGGGTTAGACGCAGGCACTGAGAAAGGTGGAATCGGCGGATGGGCTAAGGTCTCGGCAGATCGGAGCGACATCGTTTCAGAGCTGGGGTTAGCCGGTGGTGCAGATGGCGTCACAGATGGCGTCACAGATGGCGTCACAGGCGGTGTCACAGATGGCGTCACGGATGAAGACGAGGACAGCGTTGACCTGCGCTGGATATTGGAGGCGATCGCCAACAAAATGCCCCCAGCGATCGCCAACGGCAGCGGCAGCGAGACCTCTTTCACCATTTGGTACACCTGGGTAGCCAGGAAAAATATCAGAAAACAAACCGTCCAAATTTGCATGGAATTAACGAGGTAAGGCGAGCAACAGGTCTAGGAAACTGCCCGTGATGATACTGCAAGATCCATGAAATGTCTTCTCAGAACCCAGTCTTCTCGAAACGATGGGTTTCCAGACATCTGCTCAACTGCCTTGTCTAGCGGCCAACGTCCCGTTCATCTCAAGCTAATGCCTCCCGAGCCGCGATCGCTTCCCCAGGAGCATCACTAAACACAGCATCCACACCCAGCCGAAAAAACTGCTGATACTCCTGGCGAGGAGTGGCGTAGGCCGGATGGAGAAACTGCGGCTCGTTGCGAAAGGTGTAGGGATGAACCCAGAGGCCGCAGGCATGGGCGCGGTTTACGACGTCTGTGGGCGACAGCAGTTGACCAGCATCCGTGGGATGGCTGGGCACAATCCAGCGTTTATCGGGGCCAATCCCCTGGGCATACTGGGCGATCGCGGCCAATCCCTCCGGGGTCAGCAGGTCAGCATAGGGGCGATCGCTGTCTACCTGGATCTCCGTCGCTTGGCCAATGAGCTGAATCAGCGGCAACGCCGTCAGCGATCGCAGATCCTGTAAATTCTGGGTTTCAAAGGACTGAATGCAGATGCGATCGTCAGGATGTCCATAGCCATAGTGGGTCAGCCCTTGGAGGAGCGGAGCTTCGATAGGCAGACCCATGGATTGAAAATAGCTGGGATGCTTGGTTTCGGGATAGATGCCGATGGTGCGCCCGGTCGTTTGCTCTGCTTGGCGCACTAAGATTAGGATCTCCTCCCAGGTGGGAATCTGAAACTGATCGTTAAAGCTCTGATCCCGAAACGGGAGTCGTTCCCGCACCCGCAGGGTTTTCAGTTCCGCCAGGGTGAAATCTTCGGTGAACCAGCCCGAGCAGGTCTGGCCATCGATCTGTTTAGTGGTGTAGCGATCGCTAAACTCAGGGCGATCGCCAACGTCGGTGGTATCAATCAGGTTATTTTCATGGCGAGCCACCAACACCCCATCGCGGGTAGGCACCAGATCCGGCTCTACGTAATCTGCCCCCAGAGCGATCGCCAGCTCATAGGCCGCTAAGGTATGTTCGGGGCGATCGCCACTCGCACCTCGGTGGGCAATCACCAGCGGCGGTGTTCCGTTTAGGGTCATCCAAGCAGCCATGACAGACCTGACATCAACCTTGAGTCGTGGAAATCTACTAGAAATCTATCCCATCGGTGCAAAACTGGGGCATGATTCCGCTATGATTAAGTCTCAGCGCTAGACGTTAATTTAGCGTTAAGCTCAGGACAGCGATCGCCTTCCAACTTTGTCATTTCTTAGTCACAACTTTTATTTGACAAATGAGTTTGGAATCGGCATAATCAAGATCGCCCTTAAGAAAGAGCGACCCATATAGGGGACTGTAGTTCAATTGGTTAGAGCACCGCCCTGTCACGGCGGAAGTTGCGGGTTCGAGCCCCGTCAGTCCCGTTAAACTGAAGAAGAAAACCAAGAGAGCTAATTCTGGCTCTCTTCTTTATTGGTATATGAGAATTGGTATATGAGATCATCAGGGATCTTGAGAAAGATCTTGGGTGGGCTGCCGCTCAGCCCCTACTCCTGCTGATCTCTTGGGGGTGGGGATGGGCCAGCCGACGGTGTCTCCTGAGCGTTGAACGCGACGGTTCAACGCTGCGATCGCCCCCATATGGTATGAATTCAATGTTGTTCCACAAGTGGTTGGTGTATGACAGTTCGCGTTCGTATTGCCCCTAGTCCTACGGGAAATTTGCATATTGGTACGGCTCGCACGGCCGTTTTTAACTGGCTCTTTGCCCGCCACCACGGGGGGCAGTTCATCCTGCGTATTGAAGACACTGACCTAGAGCGATCGCGACCCGAATTTACCGAGAATATTCTGGAGGGTCTCGCCTGGCTAGGGATGACCTGGGATGAAGGCCCCTTTTACCAAAGCCAGCGGCTGGATCTCTACCGTCAAGCCATCCACAGCTTGTTAGACCAGGGATTGGCCTACCGCTGCTATTGCACCCCGGACGAACTCGATGAGATGCGGGCTAAGCAAAAGGCCCGAGGCGATGCCCCTCGCTACGATAACCGCCATCGCCACCTCACGCCTGAGCAGGAAGCAGCCTTCCTGGCCGAGGGTCGCCAGCCAGTGATTCGCTTCAAAATTGACGACGATCGCGAGATTGCCTGGACAGACTTGGTGCGGGGCACAGTGACCTGGAAAGGACGTGACCTCGGCGGCGATATGGTGATTGCCCGCGCGGCCTCCCAAGACGATATTGGTCAACCGCTGTACAACCTAGTAGTGGTGCTCGATGACATCGACATGGGCATCACCCACGTGATTCGCGGAGAAGACCACATTGGCAACACGCCCAAGCAAATTTTGCTCTACGAAGCCCTCGGCGCTACCGTGCCGGAGTTTGGCCATACACCCCTAATCTTGAACCAAGCGGGGGCAAAACTATCGAAGCGGGATGGCGTTACGTCTATCTCCGATTTTCAGGCCATGGGCTACACCGCCGAAGCCTTGGTGAACTACATGACCCTGCTCGGCTGGTCGCCGCCGGATGCCACCCAGGAACAGTTTCTCCTGGCAGAGGCCGCTCAGCAGTTTAGTTTTGACCGGGTCAACAAGGCCGGCGCAAAGTTTGACTGGGATAAGCTCAACTGGCTGAACAGTCAATATCTCCACGCCATGCCCAGTGAAGACTTGGTGCAGGGTTTGGTGCCCTACTGGCAACAGGCAGGCTACGCCGTTGATCTGGCAGGCGATCGCCCTTGGTTGGAGCAAGTCGCCACCCTAGTAGGGCAAAGCCTCGTCCGCCTCAGCGACGCCACCGACATGACCCGCTATCTGTTTGATGCCGACCTGCCCCACGACGAGGAAGCGATCGCCCAGCTCCAGCAGGCAGGCGTGGCCGATCTGCTAGCAGCGGTGCAAACCTTGCTGGCAGAGCAAACCGTACCCCTCACCGAAGACAGCGCCAAAGATATCGTCAAGCAAGCCACCAAGGCCGCTGGGGTGAAAAAAGGATTGGTGATGCGATCGCTGCGGGCGGCCCTCACCTGCGCCATGCATGGCCCCGACCTGATCCAGTCTTGGGTCTTGCTCCATGCCAAGGGTGTCGATCAAGCTCGGTTAACCGCAGCCCTAGGGATCGCCCAGGCTGGGTAGTCTAACGTCCACCTGCGGGTTGGCTAAGATAGCGGCATGGAACATTTCGGCAGGTCTGACCATCGTGGTCAAGGAGCCTCGTTCCAGCCCGTCGTCATTCTCCACCCGCCTATGCACCCCCGCCCTATCCTCACCTTCGGCGCGATCGCTGCCCTCATGCCCCTGTGGGTATCCTCAGGAGCGATCGCCCAAGCTCGCCCTAATCCTGTGGTCTACAGTTCCGGCGTCACCCTGTTTGAAGACATCACCCTCACCCCCAATTTCACCCCCAACCCCGCCACCGTTCGGGGGCTGAGCGGCGGTAATCAGGCCGCCAGTGATATGGTTCAAAGTACCCAAAGCTCCACGGGTCTATGCAACGGCTTCATCAACGACCAGCCCGACCACACCATGGTGCTCACCCAGCCATTTCCCTACCTCAGCCTGCAAGTGCAGAGCCGGCAAGACACGACCCTGATCGTCCGTGATCAAGATGGCAATACCTGGTGCAACGATAATTACCAAACCTTCAGCCCCGCCATCATTGGCGAATGGGCGGCAGGCACCTATCGCATCTGGGTAGGCGGCATCTCACCCCGTCAGTCTGCTCCCTACGTGATTACCTTGAGCGAAACACCGGAAACCGCCGCCAATCCTGTGAGCCCTTCCACGATCCCGCAACTCCAGCGCTAATCCCTACCGTCTTCCCGATGCTCACCTGCGGGTAACCTGAGTTCGGGATAAGCTGAAAGCCTTATTCTCTCGTGGACTGAGAGCTTGATTCTTTCGTCCAACAAGCTGGAAAATCCCCTTAACCCGAATTGACGTTGCGGGTAGAGCGCTGCTGCAAACACTCAAATCTGGCTGCCCAGCACCATCCCCGCCAGCAGCCAAAATCCCAGTCCCACATTTTGGCGGAACACCTGACCATAGAGGGACGGGTGGGGCTTCGTGCGGCGCAGTTCCCAATAGTGCCAAGCCCAAACCGGCAGGGTCAACACCCAGGTGATCCAGAACAGAATACCCAAAGACAGCATCCAGCCCGTGATCCCCAGCAGTATAGCCGCGCCAGCAAAAAAGATGCCCACCGCTGCCGCCGCCCGCGATCCAAAAAATAGGGCACTCGATCGCACCCCAATGCGCCGATCATCCTCCCGATCCGCCATGGCATAAACCGTATCAAAGCCCAGCGTCCACAGCACCGTAGCGCCCCAGAGCGGCCACACCGCTGGCTCTAGCCCCGCCGTCACCGCACTCCAGCTAATCAACACCGCAAAGCCCCAGGCAATGGACAACACCAATTGGGGAATAGGAAACACTCGCTTGGCGGAGGGGTAGAACAAAATGACCGGCACCGCCGCCACACAAAGCCAAAAGCTAAACGGATTGAGGTATAGCGATAGGCCCCAAGCGCAGACAAGCGACACCAGCAAGACCCCGATGCCGGTTTGAATCGACAGGGCACGGGACGCTAGGGGGCGATCGCGCGTTCGGCTCACCTTCGGGTCAATATTGCGATCCCAGAGATCATTGACCACACAGCCCGCCGCGCTGGTGGCCAAGCTACCTAGAATAATCACCCCCACCAAGGGCCAAGGCGGTAACTGTCCTGGAACTTGGCGATGGGCTGCCAGCACCACCGCCCACAGGGCAGGGATCATTAAGATCAAGCGGCCGGTGGGTTTATCCCAGCGCAGCAGCCGAAGGATGGCTTTCCACGTGGATTTATTCGACGGAGGTTGGTGGGGTTGCTGGGGTTGCTCGGTCAGCATAGGAGTTGATACAGGAACAATGGTGAATGATGCGGCCCGATCGAAAGGTCAAGGCAGCCAGCCCTACATTCCAGGGAGCGATCGCCCCCTAGGATATACGTTTAGGCTCACTGTCTAGCATATCGCTGCGTTCAAATCCTGTCTTGCCACCCTAAAATATTGCTGCTTAGGATACATTTTAGCTATTCCATCTATGTGAAATTATGGAAAAAACCAGCGATCGCCCCAGGCGAGTTGAGTAGAATGAGGGAGACTCCGGCTCAAGCAGTATAGACGGGTGTCACGGTGCAGGGGGTCGCGATCGCCAGATAGTCTTACCATCTAGGCTTCAAGAACCGGGTTAACCGTTGTTGTACAACAGGCAGCCCCAACCCCAGTGGTCATCCATACACATCATCGTCCAGCATGAGTCACCCAACAAACGCTGGCACGCCCGCCTTCAGATCTAGCTTTAGCACCTAAGCTACCCTTGAAACACTACAGAGGTAGCTAGGGTTGCGCCGCGTCCTCTTACGAAAACGCTTCCTCCTTGTGTTCTCTACCGAACGTTTCATTCTCAGCGTCGTACCATCCATCGGTCTTACTTGACTCTTGACGCGCAGCATTCCACCTGCTGGCATTAACTGATCCTGAGTCTGGCAACCTTGCTGACAATAAGAATGATTCCGCCTTCAGGTCTGCTGGCATGAGTGCTCATGCATCATCATGATCCAGCTATCTGAACCCATCATTCAGGGTGACCAACGTTTCTACATGTATTTGAACTATGGACGAAGCTAGGGGTCTTGCATCTTCGTGTTTTCAAACCCACCTTTATCACGAAAGCATTCCAGTGTTACCGCCAGTTGTCAACGAAGGGAAAATCTTCCCTTTCAAGTTTTGGTTTAACAGCACCGTTCAAGATGGCATGTACCATCAAAACGAGCTGTTCTATCGATTACACACCACGCCGCTCCATCTACGAGCCCAGCTCTATCACTATGCTTGTAGGTTAGGGCAGCGGGATAATGTCATGGTTACCGCATCCGATACCCATTGCAGTATTTGGGTGAGTTTGCGCAGCCCTAGCGTCACCGCGCTGACCCTGCGGCGGCAACCGTTACCAGCCTTCCTGCAGCCCGATAGCCAGCTAGACAGTTCATCCGAACGCATGGTCTAGTTCCTCTGGTCTACTTCCTCCAGCGTTTCTTGCTTCAAGAAGAGTACCTAGGATGTATCTTGCAATTCTTAAGCGTCTGCTTTAGTGTCAATTATGTTCGAATCCTTAGGAAACATGACCCTCGTCATTAGGTGAGTAGTTTGCTCCTGCCTGGTATATGCTCTAGCCAACATCGTTGAGTCTGGTGTTTTGAGGTGTCATGATGGATTTTGACGTTACACAAAAAGATAGGAGCTTGGAGACTATGGTGGAAGAAACAGAACAAACGACCGTTGATGTTGATGTTGACATCAATGGTGAGCAGTCGGGTGATTTGGCTCAGCTTACTGCTTCGGCGTCTAATGAGTCTCAAGAACAGTGGCAAGACATCGTTGACAAGGTGTCGGCATTTCTCGCAGATTTGCCCGCCTATTTGAGCGAATTTTTTGGGGAATACAAGCGCCCCATTATTACCGTAGGCATCATCACTGGCTCGATCGTTTCGGTCAAGCTGGTTCTAGCTGTGCTAGGTGCCATTAATGATATTCCTTTACTCTCCCCACTTTTTGAGTTGGTCGGGTTGGGATATTCCGCTTGGTTCGTCTACCGTTATTTGCTACAAGCCTCCAGCCGCAAAGAATTGGCGGAGGATTTCACCAGCTTAAAAGAGCAGGTGCTAGGACAAACCTCAATGAAGTGAGGGTGTCGAGATTGAATCCATGAGTTGCCTGCGTCGAGGGAAACAACTTCAGACAGGTAGCTCATCGTTTAACCATAATCGTTCAACAATCGTTCAACCCAAAAAGAGGGGTGTTGCAATGTAAGCAACATCCCTCTTTCCATGAGCAGATCCTACGAGCCAATATCCCATCGGCTAGAACATGTTGCCGGGGATCCGAGCATCTTCCGCTGTCACCATCGATGGGTACGCCGCCGGGAAGAGGACAAGGACGGCCTTGGCGATGATAAGAGCATGATCGGTAGCTGTTCTTCTAGGATGGCGATCGCCCCTAGTTGAACCTTTCTCATCAACCGCCGCTTTTTTTGGCGCGATAGCCTAGCTTACTCAAGGCCTGCAGCAGCATATCCCCATGATCCCCCTGGATTTCCAGGGTATTGTCTTTCACCGTTCCCCCCGCACCACATTGAGACTTCAGGGTTTTGAGCAGAGTGGCGAGGGTAGCAGGGCTGGATTGAAAGCCGCTGACGATGGTGACCGTTTTGCCCTTGCGGCCTTTGCGCGAAGCTTGGATGCGCAGATCTTGCTGCTGAGGGGGCAGATCGGGAACGGCGCGTTCCGTGGCGGCGGTGTATTGGCGATCGCCAAAATCGGAATAGACCAAGCGATCGCCCTTCGCGTTGATTGGAGTATTTTTTTGCTTGCCCATCGAAAACCTTGCCTATGACGACGCCTGTCCCTATCTAGATTAGCGCGTTGCCCATCCAGTTCAACCTCTCTTGATCAGCCCAGACCCGTTAGCGTTGCCAATGGATCTGTTTAGGGATCTGAATGGATTCCCTCGATGATGACCGACGGCAATACCTATCCCTATCTGGGTTAGCGCGTCACCAATCCTAATCATGCAACCTCTCGTGAATAGACCAAATCCGTCAGCGTTGCCAATGAGTCTGTTTAGGGATTCGAATTGATCTCCTAGGTCATTCAGGGGCGATCGCCGCTATGGTAGGGCTAGGGGGCAGCGATCGCCCCTTATGAAAGAGTCTTCCCAAGGTTAGAAAAACTTATGTTTAGGATCACTATAACTAATGTGACAAACTTTGTCGCATCATAGACATAGGTAAAAACTCTTATTCAAACCCTTAATGACAAGCTAGGAGGTTACAGATGGTCGCTGTAGTAAACCCAGTTCAAAAACGATTGACCACCCAGACCGCAGAGATTGCGCCCGATACCGTGACGATTCGCTCCTTAGACTGGGATCGCGATCGCTTTGATATTGAGTTTGGCTTACAAAACGGCACCACCTACAACTCATTCATCATCTACGGTGACAAGACCGCCCTGGTCGATACCTCCCACGAAAAGTTTCGGGATCTCTACCTCGATACCCTCAAGGGAGCTGTCGATCCATCCACCCTTGACTACCTGATTATTAGCCACACCGAGCCCGATCATAGCGGTTTGGTGCCCGATATTTTGGCCCTCGCCCCCGACATTACCGTGGTGGGTTCTAAGGTAGCGCTACAGTTTTTAGAAGGTCTGACCCATACACCGTTTAAGCAAAAGATTGTCAAAAACGGCGATACCCTAGACTTGGGTAAGGGGCATGAACTGCAGTTCGTTATGGCTCCCAACCTACACTGGCCCGACACCATCTTTACCTACGATGGCGGCACCCAAACGCTGTTCACCTGCGATGCCTTTGGGATGCATTTCTGCAGCGATGCTACCTATGACGAAAATCTAGCCACCATCGAAGCCGATTACCGGTTCTACTACGAATGCCTGATGGCCCCCAATGCTCGCTCGGTGCTGTCGGCGATGAAGCGCATGGCGGATCTGGGCGAGATTAAGCAAATTGCCACGGGGCACGGCCCGCTGCTCTACCACAACGTGCAGGAACTCACCCGTCGCTACAAGGAATGGAGCCAGGCCAAAACCAAGGCGGAGACCACCGCAGCGGTCTTCTACGTATCGGACTATGGCTATAGCGATCGCCTCTCCCAAGCGATCGCCCGGGGGATTACCAAAACCGGCGTGGCCGTAGACATGATGGATCTACGGGTAGCCGATCCCCAGGAAGTGAACGAGTTGGTGAGTATGGCATCTGCCTTGGTGATTGCCGCACCGCCTAGCTCTGGGCCCATGAGCGCCGTGGCCCGGGCGGCTATCAGCACCATCTTGGCGGCAGTTCACGATAAGCAAGTGGTGGGTTTGTTTGAATCCTACGGCGGTGATGACGAACCCGTGGATCCGCTCCTCAGCCGCTTTAAGGAACTGAATCTCACCGAGGCCTTCCCCGCCATTCGGGTGAAAGACGTGCCCTCCGAGCAAATCTACCAGCTCTGTGATGAAGCCGGTACTGACCTCGGACAGCTCCTCAGCCGCGATCGCAAAATCAAGAAAGTGAAAGCGATCGACAATGAGCTAGAAAAAGCCCTCGGTCGCATCAGCACCGGGCTATACATCATCACCGCCAGCAAGAGCGAAGTCAACGGGGCGATGCTGGCCTCCTGGGTCTCCCAAGCTAGCTTCCAACCCCTAGGCTTTACGGTGGCGGTCGCCAAGGATCGGGCGATTGAATCTCTGATGCAGGTGGGCGATCGCTTTGTGCTCAATATCTTGGCGGAAGACAACTACCAGGCGCTGATGAAGCACTTCCTCAAGCGATTTCCCCCCGGTGCCGATCGCTTTGCTGGTGTCAAAACCCGCACGGCGGAGAACGGTTCGCCGATCCTTGCCGATTCCCTAGCCTACCTGGAATGTGAAGTCTCCAGCCGCATGGAATGTAGCGACCACTGGATTGTCTACAGCACCGTTAATGCAGGCAAGGTGGCCACCCCCGATGCCCAAACCGCTGTTCACCATCGCAAAATTGGTAACTATTACTAAACCCTGCCCAGTCGGTAGTCGGTGGACATCCATCCATGGGCATCCACCGACTACAACCAACCACGACCCAGCCAACGGCCTAGACCAATCACGGGAGCTAGCTTATGCCTGAAACGGTATCTCAATCTGCGATCGCCACCCATCCGCCTCGGGATGTCCAAGTGTTGGCGATCGCTGATCACACCAAAGTGATGCGATCGCGCAGTTGGAGCCGTCTGCGCTTTGAAATTGAATACGCCCTAGAACGGGGCACCACGGCCAATTCCTACTTGATCACCGCCGACCAAAGCGCCTTGATCGATCCACCGGGAGAGTCGTTTACGGCCACCTTCCTTGATGCGTTGGAGCAACGGTTTGATCTACGCCAACTCGACTACATCATCCTTGGTCACATCAACCCCAACCGAGCCGCCACCCTCAAAGTGCTGCTAGAGCGCGCTCCCCAAGCCACTCTGGTTTGTTCTAATCCAGCCGCCGTAGCTCTGAAAAATCTGCTCAGCGACACACCCCCCAACCTGCGGGTGATCAAGGGCAATGTCGATGAGGTGCTAGACCTAGGACAAGGGCATCGCCTGCAGTTTGCGCCCATTCCCACGCCGCGCTACCCCGACGGGCTCTGCATGTACGATCCCCAAACCAAGATTCACTACACCGATAAGTTCTTCGGAGCCCACATCTGCGGTGACCAAATCTTTGATGAAGGTTGGACGGCCTTTTTAGAGGATCGGCGCTACTACTTCGACTGCCTCATGGCTCCCCATGCCCGTCAGGTGACCACCGCCCTCGACAAAATGGAAGCCCTCGCGCCGATGACCTTCTATGCACCGGCCCATGGCCCCTTGGTGCGCTATAGCGCGACGGAATTGCTGCAGTCCTATCGCCAGTGGCTAACCCAGCAGCGCAGCCAAGAGATGATGGTGGCGTTGCTCTATGCCTCCGCCTATGGCAACACAGCCACCGTAGCCCAAGCGATCGCCCGAGGCATGACCAAGGCGGGCGTAGCGGTGGAATCGGTGAACTGCGAAAGCACAGAACCGGATGAAATCAAAACCATCCTAGAAAAGTGCGATGGCTTTGTGATTGGCTCACCCACCCTCGGCGGCCATGCACCCACCCAGATCCAAACGGCGCTGGGGGTGGCCCTATCCACCGTTCCCAAGGATAAGCTCACCGGCGTCTTTGGCTCCTTTGGCTGGAGTGGAGAAGCCATTGATCTCCTAGAAAACAAACTACGGGATGCGGGCTATAGCTTTGGATTTGAAACCATGCGGGTGAAGTTCAAACCCACGGATGTGGTGATCAAAACCTGTGAAGAAGCCGGCACTGACTTTGTCCAAGCGCTGAAAAAGGCTAAAAAGCGGCGATCGCCCAAGGTCTCTGCCCTGCAAAGCAGCTCCACCGTCACCCCCACAGAGCAAGCCATGGGCCGGATGGTGGGCTCCCTCTGCGTCGTTACCACCCGCCAAGGCGACCTGTCCAGCGCCATGCTGGCCTCCTGGGTGGCCCAAGCCACCTTCAGCCCCCCAGGCTTTACCGTAGCTGTGGCCAAAGACCGAGCGATCGAGTCCTTGCTCTACCCCGATCGCCCCTTCGTCCTAAATATTTTGGCCGAGAACAACTACCTAGGGCTGATGAAGCATTTCCTCAAGCCCTTCTCGCCGGGCGAAGATCGGTTCAACTCCGTTGACATCACCGAATCAGACCATGGCTGCCCCATCTTAAAAGACGCCCTGGCCTACCTAGAATGCCGGGTCGCTAGCCGGATGGAATGCGGCGACCATTGGGTGGTCTATGCCGTTGTGGAGCAAGGGCAGGTGATGAATCCGGACGTGAAAACAGCCGTACACCACCGCAAATCTGGCAACCACTACTAGTCATAACGAGGCCAGGGAATATCCTGAGCCAAGTATCCCGAAAGCACCCAGGAGAGGACGAGACGACAGTCTACGCACCCCTCCTGGGTTTCGGTTTAGGCTTTGGGCTTCATAAAGACAATGGCATGACGGTAGATCACCGTCTGTTGGTTATAGTGGTCAACCAGACATACACAGTGGGGATCTTGCCAAAGAATTTTGCCCACCAATAGGTCATCGGTGACCATTTTCAGCTCAACTTCGCTGGAATCTTTAATAAGAGATTGAATTAGACGAATGCTGGGTAGGCCCGTATCCAGTTCGGTACTCATAGGTATAGAAAGAAAGTATCCATGATCAATGCAGCAGTCATGCTCGTCTACCCTAACACGGCATTGGGAAGACAGCGTTAAGACACCATGCTACTCCTACTAGGCAGGCTTAGGAGTGCTGGTTGATCGGCTCAGACCAACACCATGGCCCCTGCGGAACAGCCCCGGGGGCGATCGCAATTATTTCCGTAGTTATAGTTTGCGATCGCTTCTCCACATTTTGACCAGACAAGCCGTAAAATTTAATGTTTAGGCTGTCAAGTTGGGCGGCGTTGTCTTCCTTCATGTTCCATCCCGCATGTGAACTCTCGTTTCAGGTGGTCAAATGCGTTTCTCTTGCTCTTTCTGTGCCTCTTTAATGAGTAGGTAACCATGAATCAAACTCTGACCTAGCTACGCCCTAACATACGCTACAACTAGCTCAACGATTTAGCATACCTACACCATCGATAGCGCTATCTCGTTTATCTTCGACCTCTATCGCGGGTAAGTAAGCCTTTGCTTCATACCTACATGGCATAACCTCAAGATCAAGCATGCTCATGCTTTCAAGTCATGGCTAGAGCCAGACACAGCTCTTGATGCAAGCTTGTCGAACCATAGAGATTACGCCCTAATCCTACTCTACTTTCATCAATAAACCTCTAGGAACAACCTAGCGAGATGTGACTTGTCTATTGAACCTTTTTTACCTTACGCGTTCTATCCCATTGTTATGCCCACACTTCCTCCCTTCCGCAACATGCTTCTGTTCCAACAAGCCATGACCCACCGCTCCTATGTCAACGAGCATCCATCGGCAGGCTCCCATAATGAACGTCTAGAATTTTTGGGGGATGCCGTGCTCAACTTTCTGAGCGGCGACTTTTTGTATAAGCGCTATCCCGATAAGCCCGAAGGTGACTTGACCGCCCTCCGATCGGCGCTTGTCGATGAAACTCAGCTTGCACGGTTTGCCCTGGCTTTGGGGATGGATCAACCCAACATGATGCGGTTGGGGCGCGGGGCGGAACGAGATGGAGGGCGCAACAATCCCAACCTGCTGAGCAGCGCCTTTGAAGCCATGATTGGGGCCTATTTTATAGATTGTGATTCCAATGTTGAGGCAGTGCGGGCCTATCTTGAACCGTTATTTGCCGCTGAAGTGGAAGATTTAGCGATCGCTGCTCCCATGGGCAACATGAAAAGCCGCTTCCAGGAATGGGCCTTGGCGGAATATGGCAAAAATCCCAAATACACCATCGTGCATCAGTCTGGTCCCGACCACGCCCGGGAGTTCACCGCTGTGGTGCAGGTGGGCAGCCGCACCTTTGGGGAAGGCAAAGGACGGCGCAAGCAAGATGCCGAGAAAGCAGCAGCAGCAGCAGCCCTGCAACAACTGGGTCTGCTGCAAAAGGCCGGGGAATGAAGATATCCCTTCAGAGAGGAATCTAAGGAATCTAGGCAGCACCACCCATCCTGGCAGCTATCAAGCCATGTAGATCTAACCCAGCATAGTTGAGCAACAGGCTTGACGGGCCCAAGCCGATTGCACCAAAGACACCATCACGTCCCCATTCAGAGGTTTCACCAAAAATCCATCAAAGCCTGGATTTTCTTCCTGGGGCAACCAGCTAGGTGCATTGCAGTCAGTTAAGGCCACAATGGTGATGCTGCACTGTTGATGAATGCGCCGAAGATCGTTGACCAAATGCTCGGGCCAGGTCTGATGACTGCCCGCCAAAATGATCAAATAGGGTGGCGTTTCTAGCGCAGTGGCGATCGCCTGTTCGACTGATCGAACAATCACAACTGGGCATCTTAATCGTTTGAGAATCGAGCGTAACTGCTGGACATCATCCCGTTGATGATCCAGCACTAGAACATAGCTTTGTGAGAATTTCATGATCAACCCAGAATTCCAGCCGGAACTATTATCGTGTCGTCTTAAAGCTGGTTTGGTGAGTACAAGTCCCAGAGCAAGCGACTTTTTCGCTTCCTCAAAAGTAAGGCCTTTTTCCCGTTAAAAAGCTGAGACTTCACTCTTTCTTAGGTTTCATCAGCAAGGTGTTTCGCAATGTTTCTAGGAAGCGATCGCATTCACACCACCATGAAGCAGTTCAACGCATAAGTTGAAGAAAGTTCATTGAATACTAAAGACTTTCAAAATATAAAATGTCCAAGTATTACGCGATCGCTCTCCTGGCTCTTCGGATCGCAAGATAGACGAACAAAGACAGAAAAACGAAACGGAAGTCCAGGACGCATAAGGGTTTCCGCCTTAGGAAATCGGCGGGTTACGTCCGCATCAGAATACTGGCTACCGAACCAACCTCGAAGACCCTCCCCCCAGCCCCATCTTCCGGGGCGATCTATTAGTCCAAATGCTGGGGAGACAAGCCCTACAATTCTTGCCTAGTCTCCTTTCAGACATCGGTTAAATCCTTAATCAATCTAGCCGATGGAGAACCGCTAACGAAACATCAAGACCTTAGGGCATACAGATATGCAACCCGATCTTGTGCTCTGGATTGCTCCCGAATGGTCAGAAATTCGCCATCATAGAAACAGTGTGATTTAGTGGTGTGCGAGGTAGCAGCATGGCTGAGTTTCGGGTAACAGCTCCCTTTGAACCAACCGGTGATCAACCGAAAGCGATCGCTCAACTGGTGCAAGGGATTCAGGCAGGACATCGCTACCAAACCCTTCTGGGCGCAACGGGCACGGGCAAAACCCACACCATGGCCCGAGTAATCGAGCAACTGGGACGTCCAACCCTAGTGCTCGCCCACAACAAAACCCTCGCCGCCCAGCTTTGCAACGAGCTGCGAGACTTTTTCCCGGACAATGCCGTGGAATATTTCATTAGCTACTACGACTATTACCAACCCGAAGCCTACATTCCCGTCACCGATACCTACATCGCCAAAACAGCCTCCATCAACGAAGAAATTGATATGCTGCGCCACTCCGCAACGCGATCGCTCTTTGAGCGGCGGGATGTGATTGTCGTAGCCTCCATTAGCTGTATCTATGGTTTGGGTATTCCGTCGGAATATTTGAATGCCGCCCTACCATTTCGCGTGGGCATGGAGGTCAATCAACGGCAGATCCTACGGGATCTCGCTTCGGTGCAGTATGAGCGCAATGACTTAGATGTGGGGCGCGGTCGCTTTCGGGTGAAGGGCGATGTGCTGGAAATTGGCCCGGCCTACGAAGATCGGTTGATTCGCATTGAGTTCTTTGGCGACGAAATTGACGCCATTCGCTACATTGATCCACTCACGGGCGAAACCCTGCAGAGCTTGGAGTCTCTGAACGTCTACCCAGCTCGCCACTTTGTCACGCCTGACGATCGCCTCGATGAAGCCTGTGATGCCATTGAGCAAGAGCTTAAGATGCGGCTGGCGGAGCTAGAGTCTGAGAATAAGCTCCTAGAAGCCCAGCGCCTCGAACAGCGCACCCGCTATGACCTAGAAATGCTGCGAGAGGTGGGCTACTGCAACGGCGTGGAAAACTATGCCCGGCACCTAGCCGGCCGCATTGCCGGATCACCACCGGAATGTTTAATCGACTATTTTCCAGACGACTGGCTGTTGGTGATTGATGAGTCCCATGTGTCTATTCCCCAGATCCGAGGCATGTACAATGGCGATCGCTCTCGGAAAATGACCCTGGTAGACCATGGCTTCCGGCTGCCCAGCGCAGCGGATAACCGTCCTCTGAAGGCCGAGGAATTCTGGGACAAAGCCAAGCAATGTGTGTTTGTCTCAGCAACCCCAGGGGATTGGGAACTAGAAATCTCCGAGGGTCAGGTGGTGGAGCAAATTATCCGCCCCACTGGCGTCCTGGATCCAGAAATTTTTGTGCGCCCCACCGAAGGGCAGGTCGATGACCTTCTGGGAGAAATTCGGCTACGGGTGGAGCGACAGGAACGCACGCTGATCACCACGTTGACCAAACGTATGGCAGAAGACCTGACAGACTACTTTCAAGAGCGCGCCGTGCGGGTACGATACCTCCATTCAGAAATTAATTCTATTGAGCGCATTGAAATTCTTCAGGATTTACGCAACGGTCAGTTTGATGTATTAATCGGCGTCAACCTCCTGCGGGAAGGGCTGGATTTACCAGAAGTATCCCTAGTTGCCATTCTCGATGCAGATAAAGAAGGTTTCCTCAGAGCAGCGCGATCGCTCATCCAAACCATCGGTCGGGCAGCACGACATATTGACGGCAAAGCTATTCTCTACGCCGATAACTTAACCGATAGCATGGCCTATGCCATCAGCGAAACAGAACGCCGCCGCGCCATCCAACAAGCCTACAACGAAAAACACGGAATTACGCCCAAACCTATTATCAAAAAGCAAGGCAATTCTATCTTATCGTTCCTAGAAGTATCTCGACGCATCAACGCTCAAGACTTAGAAGAACTCTATGAGCAAGCCCATGATCTACCCCTAGAAGATATTCCCAGCCTCATTGTCAAACTAGAAACACAGATGAAAGAAGCAGCTAAAAATCTTGAGTTTGAAGAAGCAGCCAAGTTCCGCGATCGCATCCGTCAACTGCGAGATAAGCTAGTAGGACGGCGATCGCCCACCCAAGACTAAACCCCTCAGCCAGGAGACATCTCCCCCAGTCGGTAGCCTTTACCATAGACTGTATGAATAAGCTGTGGTTCACCATCATGCTCTATCTTGCGGCGCAGCAGACGAATTTGGGCAGCCAGGGCATTACTGCTCGGACGTTCATCGGCAGACCAAAGGTGTTGCTGAATCTGTTCATGGGTCAATACATCATTAGCATGACGCATGAGGTAGGCTAGAAGCTGACTTTCTTTTTCAGATAAATCAATAGAGCGATCGCCTCGATGAGCAACCTGGTTGGCTAGATTCAGCACCAGATCATCCACCTGCAACCGGGATGTAGGACTGGGCTCAAGGGTAGGCGGGCGGCGCAGCAGGGCCCGCACCCGCGCCAACAGTTCCCGCAGCTCAAAGGGCTTCACCAGATAGTCATCCGCCCCAGCATCCAACCCCTCCACCCGATCATCCAAGGTATCTTTCGCCGTCAGAAACAGCACCGGCGTCGTATCACCCTGCGCCCGCAACTGCTGACAAAGCTCCAAACCACTCAGGGCCGGAAGCATCCAGTCAAGAATCAGGACATCATAGCCACCGGACTGGGCAAGCTGACTCCCCTCCAAACCATCGTGGGTGATATCCACCTGGTAGCCCTCCCGCGTCAGCACGCGACTGAGAGGGCCCGTCAAAGCTGGCTCATCATCAACCAACAAAATTCGCATCGTCCCACCTCACAGCAAGCTCAGGCATCATCGTCAGCATTTGGTTCTTTCAGTGTACGCTACCCATCCACAGTCGTACTTGTATGGATTAAGTCTCAATCTTTTGATTCAAAAAGCTCAACCCTGATTTTCACCGTTGAATGAAATCGCTAAGCAGAAATCTCTATTTTTGTAGGATGCATTACGCTATCGCTAATGCATTTCAGCGTTTCAAGGCAGTGCGTTACGGCTTCGCCTAACAGCACGCTACCACACACTTTACTTGGAGCGAACCATAAATCATGGGAACTATCAAACTGGCAAAAGTCTGAGCGTTTCAGAGAAATTCACTGTACAATCTCAGTGCTGCCACCGTCTGAAATAATCCCTGTTGTTCATAAGCTGCGAGCAATGTATCAACACTTTGAGGCGGGTTTTTCAAGCTCATGCGCTGTCGTCTAGCAGCATCACAGATTGCTACTGGAGCCAAATCCATTAAATAGGTAATAAACCTATCAGGATGTTGAGCCTCAATGCCATACTGCCTAAGGGTATTGGCTGGAAAATCGGATAAATTGTAAGTAACAATAACATCAGCACCAGAATAAATTGCAGCCGCTAGAACATGGCGATCGCTCTGATCAGGCAAGGTCAGAGATGGAATCAGCTCTTCATAGCCAAACACTAGACAGTCGCGCACATGACTGTTCATTAGATTTCTAGTGCGTTGAAGGCGCTCCTGCGTGAGATCGGCTCTGTTCTTCAGTAAATTTCGAATCCACTCATCATGAATCTCGTCAGTCCATTTTGCACGAAATAGATCGGTTAGTGCCAAGTGCATCAAAAAGTCGCGAAGAGGAGCTGGATAGAGAACACATGCATCGAATAAGGCGATGAGACTGCCCACCATCAATAGCCCATGTCAAGCTCTTGGGCCTCGCGTGCAAGCTCTTCAAGCGTTTGAAGTCGTGCTTGATCAATGGACTGCTTATACGTCATGAGATCATCAAAGCGTATCCGACGATGGGTTCCGACGTTTCGATACGGAATCTTGTCATTCTCAATCAAACTAATTAAAAATGGGCGAGATACATTTAGCAGATCTGCTGCCTGTTGAGTAGACAATTCAGCATGTACAGGAATCAACGTGACCGCATTACCACAAGCCATCTGCGCCAGAATATCCGTCAAAAGGCGAAAGGCAGAAGCTGGAATAACAACCACCTCTTCTGGTTCATTATCTGCTTGCACAAGCAGACGGACGTCTGGCACTTGGCTACCAACCAGAGAATATTTATCTAGAAATTTTGACAGTTGACGGCTTGACTCACGCGCAAGCGCTGTATCGGCGGCAGTTGGCGCAATCATTGCTTGAGCATTAGTGATGTTTTTAGCCATAGTACCCTTCCAGCTTTGCATCTCTTGTCCAACAGTATAGCTCGCCAAACGCAATAATCGAAGCAATCGAAGCAATCGAAAAACTTTTGCAGCACGTTGCATTCACCGGCAGAAATGCCGTAGAGTCTGCCATAGTTGTGACGTCATTAACCTTGTGTTATTCACGACACAAGCACCACTAGCAGAAACATCTGAGGGTGAGGAAACTCCCCACCCTCAGATGTTCAAGGTTGACGCTTAACCGTTGAGTCTACGCGCCACCCCGTAGCTTATCGAGCACCGAGCGATCTTCTAGGGTTGACGTATCTCCAGACACTTCTTGCCCAGAAGCAATCGATCGCAATAAACGACGCATGATCTTACCCGATCGCGTCTTGGGTAAGGCATCACTGAAGCGAATATCACCCGGACGAGCGATCGCTCCAATTTCTTGCCCAACGTGTTTTTTCAGCGCCTTAGCTAATTCCTCAGTAGGTTCTTGATCGCTCTCTAAGGTGACGAAGGCAACAATTTCATTCCCCTTCACCTCATCAGGACGCCCCACGACAGCGGCTTCCGCCACGGCAGGGTGGGACACTAAGGCAGATTCAATCTCCATGGTGCCCAGACGATGCCCCGCGACGTTGATCACATCATCCACGCGCCCCATCACCCAGAAGTAGCCATCTTCATCCCGCCGGGCTCCATCCCCGGCAAAGTAGAGATACCGACCATCTTTGGGGGGAATATGCTCCCAATAGGTACGCCGGAAGCGATCGGGGTCGCCGTAGACCGTGCGCATCATTCCTGGCCAAGGATGGCGAACCACTAGATAGCCGCCCTCGTTATCTGGTACTGAGTTACCATCTAGGTCAACCACATCTGCCAAAATGCCCGGTAACGGTCGAGTAGCTGAGCCTGGCTTGGTAGGCGTTGCTCCCGGCAGCGGCGTAATCATCACACCACCAGTCTCCGTTTGCCACCAGGTATCCACAATAGGACAGCGTTCCTTGCCAATCACCGTGTGATACCACATCCAGGCTTCTGGGTTAATGGGTTCGCCCACAGTACCCAGCAGGCGCAGGGAGGACAGGTCACGAGCTTGGGGTAAGTCTGACCCCATTTTGATAAAAGCCCGAATTGCGGTGGGAGCAGTGTAGAAAATGGTGACGCCATATTTTTCTACCACATCCCAGAAACAACCGGGATTGGAGGGACGGGGTGCGCCTTCATACATGACGCTGGTGGCCCCATTCGAGAGCGGGCCATAGACGATGTAGCTATGTCCGGTAATCCAGCCCACATCTGCTGTACACCAGTAGACATCGGTATCCTGGAGATCGAAGATCCACTTGGTGGTCATGTGGGCGTAGAGGTTGTAGCCCGCCGTGGTATGCACCACACCCTTGGGTTTGCCGGTGCTGCCGGAGGTGTAGAGCACGAACAGCACGTCTTCACTGTCCATGGGTTCTGCCGGGCAATCTGCCGACACGGTGGGCTGGAGATCGTGCCACCAATGGTCGCGCCCTGGCTGCATGTCAATGTCCTGCCCGGTGCGCCGCACTACCAGCACGTTCTCCACGGTCGGCACCGCACCATCCGCGATCGCTCGATCCACCTGGGTTTTCAGGGGCACGATGGCATCTTTCCGCCATCCGCCATCCGCCGTCACCACCAACTTAGCCTTACCATCGGCTAGGCGATCGCGTACGGCCTCCGCACTGAAGCCGCCGAACACTACACTGTGGGGCGCACCGATCCGAGCACAGGCCAACATGGCGATCGCTGCTTCCGGGATCATTGGCATATAAATGCCCACCACATCCCCCTTGCCCACGCCCAACTGCTTGAGCGCATTGGCAAATTGGCACACCTCCCGATGAAGCTGAGCATAGGTGAGGGTGCGGGAGTCGCCGGGTTCGCCTTCCCAGATCAGCGCCGCTTTATTCCGCCGCCAAGTGGTGAGATGGCGATCCAAGCAGTTGTACGAAACATTGGTCTGCCCTCCCACAAACCACTGTGCAAAGGGAGGTTGCCAGTCCAAAACGGTATGCCAAGGCTGGAACCAATGCAGTTCTTGCTCAGCCAACTCGGCCCAAAATGTTTGCGGATCTGCCTGAGCGCGATCATAGAGTTGCTGATACTCATCGAGGCTCTTCACCTGCGCCTGGGACGAAAACTCAGCCGAGGGATAGAAAACCCGCTTCTCCTGTAAACCCGACTCAATTGTAGATTCTGACATAGCTTAAGGTTCCCAATGCGTAAGGTATGTTGTGCTCCGCACCATAGAGGCGTAGGCTACAGCACAACCCGTCTCATTAAAAACCATACGGTGTTTTTAGGGCCGGTAGATCGCGATCGCCCTTTTTCTTAACCGTTTGGCACAGTTAGACACAGTTGAGGACGGGCTCAGGGGTGAATCCTAGGGATCAACCTTTGTCCTCAACCCATCCGTCACGCAGCCCCCATGCAAACGGCGCGCCATCAAGTTGGATACTTGAGACGCGCCGTGATGGTTTTAGCCTAGGACACATACTGGCCCTCCCCAATGATGGCGATCGCTCACGCTGGGCCCCGCGCTGGGGCGCAGATGACATCGAAGTCCTAGGAGGCTAATGGGGGTGGATGGCAAAGAGGAGAGGTTGGGTTAACCCGGCTGCATTAATGGTCAGCGTATAGGTTTGCCCTGGTGTAATATCAAACAACTCCACGCCCAGACGGCCTTCGCTAGACCGTTGAGCCGTCGCTTGGGCATCTCCCCCCTGCAACGTCAGGCTACCCTGACAAGGCAACTGCCCTTGGATACGGATCTGTTCCATATCCGCCTGATAGGTCGTCGTCAGGGTGAGCACGCCCATGGGGGTGAGCCACTGACGGGTAGCGGTGGGCTGGCTAGCCGACACATCTAAGGTCAACAGGCTCAAAATTTCCCGCGCTGCCAACAGCGACAGGGCCATCTGCTGGGGCTGGGTCGCCGCTTCATAGCTTTTCGGCAATCCAGTTTGATTGACCAAGGTCATGGACTCAGACCGGGTGGGAGGCGCTAACACCAAGCCAGCCAGTTGATTGAGGGTTCGGGCTTCGCCGGGAAACAGCATTTCTACAGCCTGCACCAGCTTGGCACCTTCCCGCAGCGAGAGTTGCACCACCGCTTGGCATTGGCTGAGCAGGGTAGCCAGCACTCCCTCGGGCAGGGCTACGGGACTATTGAGACGGTCTTTGAGCTGAGCCTCCCAAAACCCAGTGGGAACTAGGGCTGGAGTAGCTAAGTCTACAGGCTCAGCGGCATAATCACAGAGTTCGGACTCCCAGGGGAACAGGGGGGGGTTCTGTTCAATTTCTGACTGGAGCCGACGCTTTAACAGAGCATGGAAACGGTCTTGCACGACAGGTATATCTCCCAGTTCAAAGGATGTTTGCTCAAACAAACGGCGGCTCGATTCACTAAGGATTTCTAGCGTGGGGTCTATATCCTCAGAATCGAGGGGGTCTAAATGATTTGAAGACTGTGCATCCAAACTCCCAGATGGGTCAGAGCCAACCCCATGGCTCACATTCATCTCAGACGGGTTCATTGCGCTTAGGCTTGGTTCTTGCAACAGCCATGCAAGTAGATGTTTTATCGCTTCTGGGTCTTTATTCATGGGTTGATCCCGTTGCTCCGGATACTGCATCAGCGATCGCACGAGTAATTTTCAGGCAGACGATCCAGCGATCGCCCAACGCCTTACAGCAGACCAGCTCCGTACCGCCTCAAGGGCTAGCTGTTGCGAATTTCCCAGGCCAGTTCTAGCAGTTTTGACCATTGTTTGTGAAGTTGCGTGAGGGTACAGCCGAGGATCTGAGCGATCGCCCCATCCTCCACCTTGTCTTGCTTCAACTGCAAGAGTTCTGCCTGCTTCGGCGTAATCTGCTCTTGCAGGCGAGCCCACTGGTGAGGCGTCAGACCAAAGTTGCGCTCTAGGTCCGCCTCCAGCCACTGATGCACCAGTTCCCAATGATGGGATAGGGCAAAGCGAATTAAATGATATTTAAACCGCTGCTGTAAATAGTCGCGCTGGCGTGGCGTTAGTCCTAAGATAGCCTCAATCTCGCTGGCTGGCAGATCTTTCAACCGCAGAGAAAAATAGTTGGCACAGTCTTCCTGCTGCCGTTCTTCTAGGTAGGCCATTAGCTCTTGAATAACCGTGCGCCGCAGGGAACTTTCATCCGTGTCGGGCTCCCGCGCCACCATTTGTTCGCGCACCTGCTGCAGGGGTGCCGTACTCCAACTGCGATCGCCATCAGGACTACTGCCCTCCGCCGCCTGCTCCATATCCACCATGGTTTCGGGAGGCTGCTGCTGGGAAAAGGTCTGAGCCCGCAGAATAATCAACTGCTGACTGCGTCGCCCCGGCAGCGGAATGCGCCGTTTGCCATAGCGTTCGGTAAACGCCATATATTCCGACAGCTCCAGCAAGCTACGCGGCCGATAATCGCTGGGCACCTGGTTTTCCCGACGAAAGGCATTGAGCGACTCGATGTAAAAGCCCTGCAGGAAATCTTCAATCAGCGTCAGCCGAGCCTGGTAGCTAGACTGCACCTGGGGTGGCGTAATGTAGCGATAGATCACAGCGCTGAGGGTGCTGTGTAGCTCAACCCGTCCCCGCCGCGACCCCAAACGGTTGTACTTCAGGCATTGATTCAGCCGGTGCCGGGCCAGCGTCACCATCCAGGTGTCTACTTCCCCAGAACGCTGAATACGCTGGCTCTCGGTACAAATGCGACTCACTTCATGAGCTAAACGAAGTGACACCTCTCGACAGTTCTGAGCAGAGGCTTGGGTAGCATCCCGGAATTCTTGAAATAGCAGTTCAGAAATCGACCCCACGCTTTAGATGGTCTCCCCTGATTAGTGACCGTTTACTGTATACCCACTCCCAAGACCCGCTCCAAGGACAACCGAGCTGATCTACCCTGCCCATCCCATCGATAGCCCCACCGAGGAGCCACCGGGACATAGGCTAGAACCTAGCTGAATCAGAGATGATCTGGAGTGAGTCACTCATCGACAGAGATCTAGACCAGTGTCGCTGATGATTGAATCTAGCCTGGTTCTCACCAATCCGCTATCCTTCCATAGCTAAACTACATCTGCCCGCATCGATCCATCCCATCTTGCTGCGATGGATCGATGCGGCAATGTATCTCTGCAATGTATTCCTGCAATCTATCCATGATCCAGTCTGCCCAGATCGGCATTCATTTTGCCCATCCAGCATAAAACACTATTCGACGAAACGCCCGTATGGGTGATATGGAGTGTGACAAAACCCATGGCGATCGCCCTCCTAGCCTTGGACGACCCAAATCCAGCACCATCGACAGCCAGCTAAGCGGCTGAAACCATCCAGACAAAAGCCCCATTCCTGCCCCCATCACGGGCTTGAGATGAATTAACCACGCTTAACCCATCCAAACCTTGGTGAAAAACACGCCAGTCGTCTAGCGCTTTCTGCACCACTTGGCTGGGAGATTAGCCCCAAATGGTGGCAATATAAGCGGAACGACGAGGGAACAACGGTTTAGACTAGGGAAACGGTGCTCTTGTTAGATGCTGTTGCGGATAGGCCGTTAAACGTTTATGGATTTAGACCAACAAATTCAAACACTAGTTGACCAAGCTCCTAAGGATGGTCAGACACCTGCTGTGGTAGAGGCGATCGCGCCTGTACTGAAGCAGCTTGCTCAACGACTCAAGCGACCTGAGTATTACGTATTGCAGACCCTGGATCAAAATTGGGTTATCACAACCCTAAGTAGTCGAAATGAACCCACTGTGGAAAAAAAGGTGATTTACGCATTCCCAACGTTGAATGATGCTGCGAATGCCCCATTTGCCTTTAAAAATCCACAATTGATGGCATTTCCCACTCCTGTTATCCATATTCTGTTCCAAGTTGCATCAATGAAAACCGTAGATAGCACAGTTTTTTTTGAAGAGCCTGGCAACCTCTCGACCGGTACAGAGATCCACCAATCGGATCTACAAACCCTGGTTCAGGCACAATTGCAGCGATGGAAAAATGCCCAAGCCATACCGCCGGATCTGGCTTGAAATCTAGGTTAGAGGACGTTGACCAACAGCAATCGGGTAGGCTAACTGTGGCCATCAGCGCAAGCTAAGGGCAGGGAACTAGAGTAGTACACCCCATCTTAGCTATGTAGCCATATCATCTCAATTCACCGTAGAACTACGGACATCTCCGTAAAACTACGGCGAAAGTTGCAGCGATCGCTCTCTTGAACGGGGATGGATTAGATCATCAGCGACCCCGCACCGCAAGCATGGCTATCTGGGTGCCATCATCGCCTTAATAGAGCCGTCGCAATACATAATCTCCCAAGCTCATCAGGGCCTGACGTTCATCGGAAGCCGGCAGGCATTCTAAATGCTGGACTGCGGTTTGGGCATGGTGGGCGGCCAAGTCTCGCGATCGCTGAATACCTTCACTAGCCACTACCAGGGCGATCGCTTGATCGAGATCGCCCTCCTGAGCAAACTCACGTTCGATCAGCGTTTCTAAATAGGGTTTTTCTTCAAGGGCATAGAGCACCGGAGCCGTTAGGTTGCCACTCTTCAAGTCGGAGCCAGCCGGCTTGCCGAGGGAATCTGCAGAGCCGGTAAAGTCGAGAATGTCATCCACAATTTGGAACGCTAGTCCCAAATGACGACCATAGTTATAGAAGTCATCGGCCCAAGCTGCAGACACCTCGCTCAGCACCGCCGCCGCCTTGGCGCTGTTGGCAATCAACGACGCGGTTTTGTAATAGCTCTTTTCTAAATAAGCGTCGAGGGAGAGATCGACCTCAAAGCGATTCAGCCCTTGACGAATTTCGCCCTCCGCCAAATCCATAATCACCTGGGAGAGCAGCTTCACCACCTCAAGGTTGTCTAGGTTCGCCAAATACCAAGAAGACTGGGCAAACAAGAAGTCTCCAGCCAACACCGCTACGCGATTACCAAAACTGCTGTGTACCGTGGGAATCCCGCGCCGCACCTCCGATTCATCCACCACGTCATCATGCACCAAGCTGGCGGTGTGAATCATCTCGGTGATTTCGGCAAGGCGGCGGTGGCGAGGGGTGATGCATCCATCCGCCGCAGAGGCCCGCGAGAGCAGCAGAACAATGGCAGGCCTCACACGCTTCCCAGATGCCCCAAATAAATGCTCTGCGGCCGCGTACAAAATTGGATGACGCGCACCAACCAACTGCTTCAAGTTCTCAGAAAGCAAACTCAGATCGGCTTCGACGGGGGAAAAGAGAGAAAGCGCTGAGGTCATGGGTAGGCTGAACCTGACTTTAGGTTACGAAATTTTACATATTCTATCCTCATTCTAAGTCAACGCTCCGGGTTGTAAATGATCTAGCTGCGATCGCACCCCTTCAGGGATCGCTGAAGAGATTACCAGGCAAGGTTTTTCCGTGAGCTACGATGTCCAAGTTGTCCTATGGGATCCCTGACTGTCTCCCAGCACCCAACGAATGCTGTCCCTTAGATCGTTCGATAGATCGTTCGAGAATGCAGATTCAGGTGCTAGCGATCGCCCAGCCCCATCGTCTTAAACAGCGATCGCTCCCCCGATCCAGATCCTCCCAATCTCCAGAGCGATCGCCTCCGCCTAGTCCCGCCCTAGGTCACTCTCGCCCGCCCCACAAGCACCTCCTTCAGCGCTGACCCAGCATGTAGCGACATTAGTACTTTAGTACTAAAATACTCATCTGGCACACCTCCGTATTTATACGCATCTTTCCAAGGATCTCATCACTTGTAGACCCCTGTGCAAAATCGACAAGATCCCGAACAGATGTCTTGTTCGAGGTTTGTATCTTTTTGTAAAGTGAGATGAAAAAGAGTCCTGGATCAACGGAGATCCTGTGTTAACCTAATAAGTAAGGATTCAAAAGCTTTATACCAGTGTTAGGTCGAGCTACCCAAAACTTATGGGACTGATAAATTGCTGAAGACATTTGTCTAGCAGTTTGTTTGTACCGATGCAGTTCCGTTGTAGCTTTGATGGCTGGAGCCTCAAAAAGATGAAGAAGACGCATACTCTCCCTGGCATGAGCTGGTGAGCCGTGTTTGCGCAGGTTTCGACCCACTTTATCGGTCTGGGCGATCGCCTAGGTACTGGATATACATAGCATTAAGAACCTTGGGCGTTGTTGCTGTTGATCAGTCCACGCCTGCTTTTGCATATTCGTAAAACCTATTTTCCACCTATGTCTTCTGGGCGTGGGTTGCTTTCCTGCTTCTGAACTCCTCTGACGCTACCGGGCTACTGCTATGACTTACAACACTGTTCCTCTGATCATCCCTGCCTTGGCAGCGGGGTATCTTTTGGCTATCTATTTGCTCTTGCGTTTGGTCAGCCGCCTTCGCGCTTAGGTTGCGCCGAGAGCGATCGCTCTTCCTCCGCTATGTCATCTCAAAGATTTGCAACCTCAGGCATTCACGGATTATGTCTAGTCATCATCCGGTGCTCCATAGGTCAAACTTTTAGTGCTCTAACCACATTCACCCTGGCTATCCCAAGCAACCCAGGCGAATGACGGTTTGCGCATCGATAGATCGGTAGTTCGCGCAATGCACTCAGTGCTTTCTCATTAAAAACTCATGCGTCTGGCTGCAGGCGATGGCAGGCTAAGGCTAGGGAAACGAACACAAGGGAACCACAATCCCGGGTGTACAGATACTGTCCTGACTTAGCTTGTATTCAGCAGCGGACTCTCAGATGCAGCCAAAGGGTAGGTTAGTAAAGCTGATCATAGTTTTGATCGGAGTTGGTGTCGGTCTTGGGCTAGTGCTCCACACACCACTTGGGGCTTTGCTAGACTACCACGCCTTGGTGCATGGGTTGAATCATCTAGGCCCTTGGGCAGTTTTACTCTTTATTGCAGGACATATTCTCGCGGCGGTACTCTCCATTCCAGGAACCGTCCTGGTTATTGCCGGTGGGGCCATGTTTGGTGTGCTGTGGGGCACGGTATGGTCTGTGATGGGCGCAACCTTGGGGGCGATCGCTGCCTTTTGGGTTGCGCGCTATCTGCTACGGGATAGCCTGATGCGACGAGTCGGTCAGCACAAGCTGCTCACCTGGTTTGATCGACTCAGCGATCGCCAGGCCCTCTCCTGCGTTCTAGCCCTGCGCCTCACGCCGATTTCTCCCTTTTGCCTGGTCAACTTTCTTCTGGGGTTAACGCCACTATCCCTCAAACCCTACGCCTTCGGCACCCTGATTGGCATCATCCCCGGCACCCTCGCCTACACCTGGCTGGGCGTGACAGGACATACCGCCTTAGAGGGTGGCAGTTTACGACCCTTCATCGCCGCCTTAGTAGCCCTAGCCGGTCTATCCCTGTTGCCCCTCTGGATGCAGCGCCGAGGTTCTGCACCCCGCTGAGGCAAGCTACCCCCACTCTGTCTTACAATGCCCATTGGGTGATCGCATCACGGCACAGTCACGGCATAGTCACGGCATAGTCTAGAACTGTGCGAGCAATCTCCACTGTTGTGTTTGGGTAGAGGCATTCAGCAATGACCGTACAAGCTCCAATTCCCGTAATCGTAAATGGCGCAGCCGGCAAAATGGGGCGCGAAGTCATTAAGGCGATCGCCCAGGCCGACGACATGACCCTCATCGGTGCCATTGACCGCAATCCCAGCCTCACAGGGCAAGATGTCGGCGAGGTCGCAGGCTGCGGTGCGCTAGAAATTCCCATCCTGCCCGATATGGAAGCCACCTGTGCCATGGCAGCTCAGGAAAAGCAGCTGCCGGTGATGGTCGATTTCACCCATCCCAAGTCGGTATATGAGAATGTGCGGGCAGCGATCGCCTACGGAGTGCGGCCCGTGGTGGGCACAACGGGACTATCGGATCAGCAGTTGCAGGATCTAGCCGACTTTGCCGACAAGGCCAGCACCGGCTGCTTGGTGATTCCCAACTTTTCTATTGGCATGGTGCTGCTGCAACAGGCCGCCATCCAAGCCTCAAAGTATTTTGACCACGTCGAGATTTTAGAACTCCACCACGACCAAAAAGCCGATGCCCCCAGTGGCACAGCTATTAAAACCGCTCAAATGCTGGCCGAGTTAGGAAAATCTTTTAATCCTCCTAAGGTCACCGAAACTGAAACCATTGCTGGCGCACGGGGCGGTCTTGCCGACGAAAATATTCGCATTCACAGCATTCGCCTACCGGGTTTAATTGCTCACCAAGAAGTCATGTTTGGCGCACCAGGGCAAGTTTATACCCTACGTCACGACACCAGCGATCGCGTCTGTTATATGCCCGGTGTCTTGCTCGCCATTCGTGCCGTCATCCAGCTTAAATCCCTGGTTTATGGGTTAGAAAAAATCCTTTAACGCCATGATGAATGGGCGGTCAATTTATCCTAAATGCAGCTTCATTCCATCACAATCGATAGCCATAGACCGATCATCAAACAAAAAAAATGCCTGACCTCATAAGCCCCCAAGGTCAGGCATGAATTGAATTAGAGAAGCTTTCCAGTTGAGTTGCAATAACCTAAATGCCCCCTGGTTATTGCTTCGCTTGGTGCGTTCTCCAGATTTGAATCTATTCTCTATCGAATAGAGGTGAAAAGCGTCCCAACTTCTACCGAACTTCAGGCTTCTAAACGTCTAAATCTGACCTATAAACCCGTATATTCACTCTGTTTTCCCCACAAATGTTGAGAGATCAAAAAAACTCTCACCAAAGAAAAAAGACAGGAGCGATCGCTCCCAAAAAGCGTCAGCAGATCGGAGGTCATAAGAGGTCACAAGAACACAGCATCCACAACAGGCCCACCCATAGACAACATCTCAGAGCCTAAGCTGGCGGATCCAGTCCAGCCCGATTGGACAAAGCCCTGGTGAACCGCTTCAAGATGGCGGCAACTCATACTGGTCAACAATGCGCTTGGCATAGTCTGGCACGTGGGCCTCCAATTTCTCAGGATGCTGGCGCTTGGTGTAGAGATAGTTGCGGGTGAAGTGGGAATCGATGGAAAAGCGGGCATATTCCAACCCCTTCGGGCCAATCCGCTCAATCACCACGCCCATCAGCTTCGCCGCCCACATGGGCAAGGTGACGCCCTTATCGTAGGCGGGGATACTTTGCTGCACTGCAGCGCGACGATCGCCCTGGGACATCACCGGCTGGGTTTGTAACTGATCTTGCACCACGTCTAGCAATTCCTGGCCGCGCTCATTGCGCACCACAATCCACTGCCAGCCAAAGGGCGCACCCATATAGCCCACCACCAGATCGGCAAGGGAGTTCACATAATCAAAGCAGCTCATGCAGGAGGGAGCAAACACATCCTTAAGCTGATTGGTTTTGAGCCCAAAGAAAGGCACGGTTTCTTCCGAACCGTCCTCATGCTTAAAATGCACCCGGAAGTCTTGCATAAACTCGTAATGCACCACCGTATCCGGCGAGCGGCTGGTGGTGTCTAAAAACTTCTGCAGGCCAGCGCGGGTGACGTTATCTACGCAGGGAGTACCCAGCACATAGAGTTTTTCTAAGCCAAGCTGTTTCTCCACCGCCCGCAGGGCCTGGATCTGGCAACCCACGCCAATCACCAGCAGCCGCTTCATCCCCGATTGCTCGACCTGCTCTAGAATCGACAGGTTAGGCGATAGGGTCGGTTTATTCACCCGAGCTGCCAGAATATCTTCCGGCGTGCGGGCAATCACCGGCATGGGCTGGAAGCGATCCTCGGCTGTATTTTGTACACAGACCACCCCCTCCACCAGGCCGCGATTGAGCATCTCGATGGCGATGGAGCTGACGATACCTGTCCATTGCGCCCCTTCGATCGGCTCAGTCTTGCGTGCCGCCATCATGTCTTGGCGCACCCCAAAGTACCAATCATCCGGCTCGTCTAGATTGCGACTACGCCCATGGGTTTGCTGCTCTAGGTCAGCAATTTGCTGGTTAATAAACGCACAGGCCTCTTTCACATAGTGAACGTAGTAGGTGTCGCATAGGCCACATTCACTACAGAGTTCCTTGGCCGGACGGCGGCTCGTGGGTTTGAGGGCCCTGGCTTTTTGGTGGGGTTTTTGGGGAGATACCGAGGTCATACTAAAGCAGCTTTCAATTCAGGTACAGCAGTGTTGGCACTTTGATTACCATACCGCAAGGGTTTTCGCCCTTGGGCAAGGAGGGAGCAGGAACGCAACCTTTCTCAACATTTGGGGATGGCAAGCGATCGCTACAGAGGTAGAGAAACACCACGAATCGCATAGTCCAGCAGACGAATGGGGTGGAAGAGCGGCATGGCGATGCCTTGGTGTTCCAGATGTTTCTGGATTTGCAGAGAGCAGCCAGGATTGGATGAGGCAATCAACTGCGCGCCGGTGTTGATCAAATTCTCCACCTTTTGCTGCCCTAATTCTTCAGCGATCTCAGGCTGCAGCATGTTATACACCCCGGCACTGCCACAGCAGAGGGCCGCGTCCACCGGCTCCCGCAGCGTGACACCGGGAATACTCAGCAACAGTTGGCGGGGCGGCGCGCTAATTTTCTGCCCATGCAGCAGGTGGCAGGCATCTTGGTAGACAATGGTCAGCGGTTCAGGGCTGAGGGGCGATAGGGGCGCGGTCAGCCCAATATCCACCAAAAATTCCTGCACGTCTTTCACCTTTTGGGAGAAGGCGATCGCCCGTTCACGATACTCAGGGTCATCCTTGAGCAAATGCCCATACTCCTTCAGGGTATGACCACAGCCCGCCGCGTTGATAATGATGGCATCGACGCCCGTATCCTCAAAGCTGTCGATCATCCGCCGGGCCAGATCCCGAGCCGCTTCTTCCTGGCCTTGGTGATGGGGCAGGGCCGCGCAACAGCCTTGCATCTTGGGCACCACCACCTCACAGCCGTTGGCGCTCAGCACCCGCGCCGTGGATTCATTCACATCACTGAAGAAGAGGCGCTGCACACAGCCCAAAATCATCCCGACTCGATAGCGGGTGTCGCCCTGGGCGGGAATCACCTCAGGAATCGTATCTTGAAACGATTGGGCGGTCACGGTTGGCAATAGAGATTCCATGGCAGCCAAGCGCGGCGAGATCCGCTTCAGCAATCCCGTTGCTTTCACCAGCTTGCCCAATCCCAAGGCTTGGTATAGGTACAGCGGCGGCAGCAGCATCCGCAGGCGATCGGGGTGGGGGAAGAGGGTGAAAATTAACTGTCGGAAGAGGCGATCGCTGAGGGTGCGGGGCACATTGCGCTCCACTTGGGGGCGGGTGGCCGCAATCAGCTTATCGTATTGCACACCGGAGGGGCAGGCGGTGGTGCAGGCCAAGCAGCCCAGGCAGGTATCGAAATGTTGGGAGGTGGCTGTGGCCAGGGGAGCATCCTGCTTATTAATCGCATCCATTAAATAGATGCGGCCACGGGGCGAGTCGGTCTCTTTGCCAATCACCCGATAGCTAGGGCAGGTGGTCAGGCAAAAACCGCAATGCACACAGGCATCGATCAGGGATTGCTCGGGCGGATCCTGAGCATCAAAACCGGGGAAGCTGGTATCAAGCTTCAGAGCAGGGCGATCGGTGGAGGAGGGGGTGGCGGTCATGGCGAACACTCACGAGTTGGGCAGGGCGGCTACAGGCCACCCACAAAGCGACCGGGGTTGAGTAAATGGTGGGGGTCAAACTGAGCCTTGATGGCTTGCATCTGGGGTAGGGCATTGCCGGCATAGCCCCAGCGATCGAGGCCTGTCCAGCTTGGCGGTGCCGACAGCAGGGAGAGAAAGCCACCGTGGGCGACGCAGTGCGATCGCACCTGGGTCATTCCCGTGGCGGTGATGCTGTCTATCTCACCACTCAACCAACCCAGACCACTACCAGCATGGATGAGTCCTAGACTGGCTGGCCACATCTGAGCGATCGCATCCAAGCTAGCCACCCCATGGGCCGGTAATACTCCTATTTTGCAGGCGATCGCCGATGCAGCGGCGGCTCCGTCCCATTTTTCTTGTAATCGTTGCCATAGACTGACGTCGTCCTGGTTCTGAAAGCGATCGCTGCTTAAACCCGCCGCTTGGGCTAACGCTGTCACCTGGGCCATCTGTTGGGACACACTCACAGGAATACTCTGGAAGCGAGCCACTAACCCCGTTCCCTGGCCCAAGCCTAAGGCGCTAACGTAGGACGGGGATAGGACATCCAACGCCACGGGGCTGAGGGAGGATTGGCGGATCTGATGCAGCACCGTGGCGATCGCCGCCGAGTCGCCCACCAACACCACCGTTTCCGAGGTCTCTGGCAAGGGATAGAGACGAAAAGTCATCTGGGTGAGGATGCCCAGGGTACCGTAGGCACCGGTCATCAGTTTCATCAGGTCGTAACCGGCTACGTTTTTAACCACCCGTCCCCCGGCCTTAGCCACCTGGCCATCCGCCCGCACAAAAGAAATGCCGATGAGCATATCCCGCACGCCGCCGTAGCGCTGGCGCAGAGATCCGGTATCCGCCGTGGCCACGATGCCGCCGAGGGTCGCCGATGCGCTGTAGTGGGGGGCGATCGCTAGAAACTGCCGCGATTGAGCCAACTGTTGCTGTAGATCGGCAAGCTTGACGCCGGCCTGGGCCGTTACGGTTAAATCCCCCGCTGCATGGTCAATCACCTGGTTGAGCTTCGCCGTACTGATGGCGATCGCCTCCCCCTGCAGCGGCGGCCCCCAATGGAGCTTCGTACCCTGGCCCATGGGCAGCATCGCCCAGCGATGGTGATGGGCATAGGCCACGAGATCACGAAGAGCCTCAAGGGTAGGCGGGTAGGCGATCGCCGCAACGTTAGGGGCAGCGATCTGACGTTGAGCCTGCAGAGTCGGGTCGAGGGACTCCCACGGCACCACATGCTCTGCTCCAATCTGCTGCGCTACTTGAAGGGCGATCGCACTCATGATCCAGCTATCCAAAGGGTTTCTTTGATCCTACGACGATACGGCACTACGACAAACGCAGAACCCCAAGGGATTCTGCGCTGTAGTTGATTCTGAAGGGTGTGTCTAGAAAGCAGCGATCGCTAGTTGAGGACTTCTGCGCCCGCCACCACTTCTAGAATTTCCTGGGTAATGGCTGCCTGACGCGCCTTGTTGTAGGACAAGGACAAGGAGGTAATCAACTGCTTAGCGTTGTCGCTGGCGTTGTTCATCGCCGTCATCCGGGCAGCTAGCTCACTGGCCGCAGACTCTTGCAGAGCGCGCAGGAGCTGGTTGTTTAGATAGAGGGGCAGGAGGGCGTCTAGAATTTGCACCGGATCCTGCTCAAAAATCATGTCTTGGGGCAGGGGTGTTTGGGGAGCTGCCTCCACCTTTTGCCGCTCGACTTGGAATTCACCGGCGCGAGTCGTCAACCGGAAGATCTCATCATCGGCTGCTTCCAAGCCCTGAGGATCGAGGGGCAGCAAGGTTTGAGTTACCGGACGAGAGCTAATCAACGACACAAATTTGGTGTAGATCAACTCCACCCGATCCACTGAATCGGAGAGAAACAGCGAGAGCAGTTCATCAGCGATCGCCGAGGCCTCTGATGCCGTAGGCACCTGCTCTAGATTGGTGAACGACTTGCTAATCGGCTGTTCTCGGCGGGTAAAATACTGATTCGCTTTACGCCCAACGATCACCAGCTTATAGTCCAGCCCTTCAGCCTTAAGTTCCTTGATGCGCAATTCAGCCCGCTTAATCACGTTGGCGTTATAGCCACCGCACAGACCGCGATCGCCCGACACCACCAACAGACCCACGGTTTTCACATCCCGCTTTTTCAGCAGCGGCAAATCCGCTTCCTCAAACTGCAGGCGAGACTGTAGACCGTACAGCACCTGCGCCAAGCGATCGGCAAAGGGACGGGTCGCCGTCACCTGCTCTTGGGCACGCCGCACCTTGGCTGCTGCGACGAGCCGCATCGCTTCCGTAATTTTCTTAGTATTTTTGACCGACTTAATTCGATCCCGAATCGCTTTGAGATTTGGCATAGCTAAAACCCGAAGATTGGAGGAGACAAAACCATATCAACAAGGAGGGGCAGATCAGTGCGATCCTCAGCCCCTCCCGTTCGACTCTGTTACGCCATCGCCATGAAGGTTTGCTTGTATTCAGCGATCGCTTCTTTCAGGATGGTTTCTGCCTCATCGGTCAGCTTCTTCTCAGCCCGAACAATCTCACTAAACTTGGGCTTGCTGTTGGCTAAATAATCCCGGAAACCCTTCACAAAGCTGGTTACCTTATCCAGATCCAGGTCATCCATGTAGCCATTAATGCCAGCATAGATCACAGCCACTTGGTCAGCCACCGGTAGGGGCGAGTATTGGGGCTGCTTCAGCAGTTCGCGCAAGCGCTGTCCCCGAGCCAACTGCTGTTGGGTGGCTTTATCCAAGTCCGATGCAAACTGGGAGAAAGCTTCTAGTTCAGCAAACTGAGCTAGCTCTAGCTTCACCTTACCAGCCACCTGCTTCATCGCCTTAATCTGAGCCGCCGAACCTACCCGAGATACGGAGATACCAGCGTTAATCGCAGGGCGTAGACCGGAGTTGAACAGGTCAGAGGAGAGGAAGATCTGACCATCGGTGATGGAAATCACGTTGGTGGGAATGTAGGCGGAGACGTCACCGGCTTGGGTTTCGATGATCGGCAACGCGGTCATGCTGCCTTCACCTAGCTCAGGGCTCAGCTTCGCAGCCCGCTCTAGCAAGCGAGAGTGGAGGTAAAACACATCGCCAGGGTAGGCTTCCCGTCCGGGCGGACGACGCAGCAGCAAGGACATCTGACGGTAGGCTTGAGCTTGCTTGGACAAGTCATCATAGACCACCAAGGTTGCCTTGCCTTTATACATAAAGTATTCCGCCAAGGTCGCACCGGTGTAGGGCGCTAGGTATTGCAGGGTTGCCGGAGCATTAGCGTTAGCAGCAACCACAATGGTGTAGTCTAAAGCACCGCGCTGACGCAGCACTTCCACCACCTGAGCCACGGTAGATGCCTTTTGACCAATAGCAACGTACACGCAGATCACATCTTCACCCTTTTGGTTGAGGATGGTGTCTACCGCCACGGAGGTCTTACCGGTTTGGCGATCGCCAATGATCAACTCCCGCTGGCCGCGGCCGATGGGCACCATGGAGTCAATCGCCGTAATTCCGGTTTGCATCGGTTCATACACCGACTTCCGATCAATAATCCCAGGAGCCATGGATTCGATCAGGCGGGTTTCGGTGGTACTGATGTCGCCTTTGCCGTCGATGGGGCGCGCTAGGGCATCCACCACCCGACCAACCATGGCCTCACCCACCGGCACTTCCGCAATCCGGCCGGTGGAGGTCACGGTGCTGCCTTCTTGGATGGAGCGACCATTGCCCATCAACACAGCACCAACGTTGTCTTCTTCTAGGTTCAGCGCGATACCCACCGTGCCATCTTCAAACTCTAGAAGTTCACCAGCCATGGTTCCTTCCAAACCATAGATGCGGGCAATGCCATCACCCACCTGAAGCACGGTACCAACGTTAGAGACCTTAACGTCTTGGTCGTATTGCTCAATCTGCTGACGAATAATGTTGCTAATTTCGTCGGGTCTGATACTTACCATAGGGATTTTCTCTCAACGAACGGTGTCTAATTGGGTTTAGTACTGACAAATTCACTCACCCGCAGCCAGATGAGTTCATCGAAGGCTAGCTGATGACGCTGAGTTTAAGACCGATGCGTCGCAACTGTCCGCTAAGGCTCGCATCAATCACTTGAGAGCCAACTCGGATCACAACGCCACCGATCAAGTCCGGATTCTGCGATAGTTCAAGCTCAACTTGCTGCGCACCTGTAAGGCTTAGAACCTGCGCACGAACAGCATCCTGTTGAGATTCCGATAGGGGCACGGCCGACGTAACCTCAGCCAGCACCGTCTTCTTCAACTCTCGAACCAGGGATTGATATTTTCTGCAAATCCCTTCAATGAACGAGATGCGTCGGCGATCCACCAACAGCAGCAAGAAATTCATCATGTAGGGATGAACTTGATCAGTCAGAGCTTGACGTAGGACTGCCTTTTTTTGAGGGATGCCCACAATGGGGCTCGACAAAAATTGCCCTAGGTCAGGCGACTCTTTCAAAAGCTCCAACAGACCAGCGGCATCATCACTCAACGGATCAACGAGGTCGTTCCCCTGAGCCAGTGACATCAAGGCCTGAGCATAGGGCTCTAGAATCTCAGCCGTGACTAAACTATCGTTCATGACTTGCCTCCCAACATAGCAATGCTACGGTCTACCAGCTGTTGCTGCTTGGCATCATCCATCTGATTGCGAAGTTGAGATTCTGCTTGCTGCATCGCCATCGCGACAACTTGATTACGAACCTCTCGCATGATGCGTTCTTGCTGAGAGGTCAAGTCTTGAGCTGCAGCTTCTCGCAGACGAGAAATATCCCGCTCCGCCTCCGCCAAGATCGAGTCACGAGCAGCCTGAGCAGAGGTCTCCGCAGCGCTGAGCATTTTTGCTGCTTCAGCCTTCGCTTGAGCCAGCTTTTGCTGCTGTTCAGCTAAAGCCGACGCGGCTGATTTCTTGCGTTCCTCAGCCTCACGAATCTCAGATTCAATGCGCGATCGCCGCTCTGAAAGAGACTTACCCAGGAAGCCCCGTCCAAAATAGATCAAAACCCCAATGATAATGATCAGATTAATTAGATTTGTGTCTAAAAGATCAAGATTGATGCCAAACCCGGCTTCTTCAATCTCTGGCGCTTTCAGAACCACTGTTCCAGTTCGCTCAGCTAGCCAATACAAAGTTCCCATGATCCCTAAATCGTCGTTGATCTACTCAACCCAGCCTTAACCTTGCACACTCCTAGTCACCTAGGCAAACCAATAGACTGCCTAAGCCATGATCTACCAGTGCGGCTCCCCTCAAACATGCGCGGCCTATCGAATGGACGTTAAGCCTGTGCTCCTAGGAGCTTATCCAAAATTTGTTCACTCAATGCACCCACTTGAGACTCCAGCGAAGCTAGCGCCTCTGTCTTTTGCTGATCCAGCTCACGCTGAACCTGCTCACGCTGAGCCTGAGCTTCTTGTTGAGCCTGAGCAATTTGCTCTGCAGCAATTTTTTGAGCAGCAGCTTGAGCTTCAGCAATCACGGTTTGAGACTGACGACGCGTAGACGCCAGTTCGGTCTCGTATTGCTGGGTTAAGCGCTTGGTTTGCTCCAATCGCTCCTTCGCCTCGGCTTGGGTGGTGCGAATATAGTTATCTCGATCGTCGATGCTCTTGCCCAGGGGTTTATAAAACACTGCATTCAAGATCACCATTAGCAGCAAAAACTGAATGGCCATCAAGGGCAATGTGGCATCTAAGTCAAAAAGTCCACCCCCTCCCTCTGAAGCAGCGGCCTCAGCGGCAAGTAGAACTGTCCAGTGAATCATAATCCTCTCACCCCATCATACATTGGGGAAAACGACAGCACACAGTCAACCTGTGCAACCTAACAACACAAGCTTGAGCCGGAGTTGCCATCGGGTAGGGGTTAACAAACGACCTACCCAATGACCATTAGATGACTTAGGCGAAAGGATTGGCGAACAAAAGAACGAGGGCAACCACCAAACCGTAGATGGTTAGTGCTTCCATAAATGCCAAGCTGAGCAGAAGAGTACCACGAATCTTACCTTCTGCTTCTGGCTGACGAGCAATACCTTCAACAGCCTGACCAGCTGCATTACCTTGACCAATACCAGGGCCGATCGCGGCTAGACCCACAGCAAGGGCAGCAGCAATAACAGAAGCGGCGGCAACAATTGGATTCATGATTATGTTTCCCTAACTTAAGAGTACAAACAGACAACGATCAAACAGTACATCAGCGATGGAGTGGTGCAGCAGAGCTACTAAACTCACATCGAAACCTGCTGCTGAGGTCAGGCCCCAGACAACCAGCCTACGTAACCAACTGAGCGGGCAAGGGGCCCTTACTCATGCTCTTCCCCGTGTTCTTCCATGGCTTCCCCGATGTAGGCGGCGGCCAACGTAGCGAAGATCAACGCCTGAATTGCACTGGTGAACAACCCAAGCGCCATCACTGGCAGCGGCACAAACAACGGCACCAGAAGAACCAGCACCCCAACCACGAGCTCATCCGCCAAGATGTTGCCAAATAGACGGAAGCTCAGGGAAAGGGGCTTGGTGAAATCTTCAATAATTTTGAACGGCAACATAAATGCTACCGGCTGCACATAGTTACCAAAGTAGCCCAGTCCTTTCTTGCTAAAGCCTGCGTAGAAGTAGGCCAAGGAGGTGAGGAGCGCTAGGGCAACGGTGGTGTTAATGTCACTGGTGGGGGCAGCCAACTCGCCTTCAGGCAGAGCAACTAGCTTCCAAGGAATCAGGGCTCCTCCCCAGTTGGAGACAAAGATGAACAAAAACAGGGTGCCAATGAACGGTACCCATGGGCGATAGTCTTTTTCGCCGATTTGCCCCTTTGCCAAGTCTCGAATGAATTCGAGGGCGTATTCCATCAAGTTTTGGACACCTGACGGCACCATCTGAACGTTACGAGTGGCTAAGACTGAAATGGTAACGAGGGCCGCAATCACAAACCAAGAGGTGAGGAATACTTGCCCATGAAGCTTGAGACTGCCAATTTGCCAGTACAAATGATGGCCGACTTCCAGTTCTGCCAGGGGGAAGTGTTGAATTGTAATCAAATCATTCAGCATGTCCATTCGTTGAAGTTCCCCAAAGAGTCTGTCAGACACGACGTGTCGAGGTTAATCGAGGCTAGGTGCGAAGCTAGTCCAGAGGACGTAGGTAATCAAGGCCACTTTGTAGGTTAGGAATCCTAAAAAAATAGGCATGATTTGCAGTTGGTTCCACTGAGACGCCACTAGGATGAGGGCTATGAGCAGGGCTAACCGAGCACTACCTAGCTTTTGCCGCTGCCGACCGAGTTCCTCGACGTTTTTGGCCAACATCCTCAAATAAACTACACCCACGCAGGCACCCAGTAAATAGTTCAGTGCGATCGCCACGGTGTAAAACACCCAAACACTCACAAAAATTACGCCTGCCATCACAAGAGTGGTGATGAGCAAATTTTGTTGAAGTTGGTAAAACTCCGCCATGGAGGAGTCTGGCTCAGGTGTCAGTTGCGCGGGAGCGGCCACTGCCTGCGAAGCATTTTGTTCTGGTAATCCGTCTGGCGAGTTCACAGAGCTTAGCCACTAGAAAACTGAGCGGTTCGCAGTCTTGCAAACCACAGGTGATCATATCACGCAGAGGTAACACACCCGACGATTTTTTGTGGGTTATGCCCCAGAAAAATTGACTGAAGATTTCTAACAAAATGTCCTCAGGAACAGATTGAAGACCTGTTTTAGAGATGTTGTCTGGGAAGGCGATCGCCCTCTCTAGCCCCCATAGGTAATCTCCCTAGCCCATGGATGCCTGAGCCGTCTGACAGGTCGTACAGAGCCCGAAAAATTCTAGGGTATGGTAGTAGATTTTGAACTGATAGGCATCATGCAGGCGTTCCTGCAGCTCATGCACGGGACATTCATCAATGGCAATTGACAGGCCGCACTGCAAGCAGGTCAAGTGGTGGCGATCTTCTTGAATCAGGCTGTACAGAGCTTCTCCGCTAGGCACCGTCCGCACCTGCACCACACCCTCTAGCTTTAGGGAGTCAAGGGCTCGGTACACCGTGGCCAATCCCATACCCTGGCTGCGATCGCGGAGTTCGACAAATAAATCCTGTGCCGAGGTACCCCGCCCCAAGGCTCGCAGCACAGACAATACTTTCTCTTGGTTGCGGGTACGTTTTGGCGACATGACAGATCGGGCTTGGGTGGGCGAAATAACGTTCTTCTAGCCTAGATCAAACTGAGACCGTTGTCGGCTTTTAGGTCGGGATCTGAGGGAGCGATCGCCCCATAAAAAAGTCCACCCAACACCCCATGAAAAATCCGCCGCATCCTGGATAGGACAACGGCGGATTCAAGGGCAATCGTACCCTACAAGTACAAGCAGGCTAGAGCACAGGGCGAACTCGATACGGAACGACCAAGCGACCAACCAACTCTACTCAAGCAGCTCTTAGAGCTGAGGGACGTACTGCTCTTTCTCAGGAACTTCGGCATACTCCGAGACAATTTGCCGGAACTCGTCGCCATCAATGGTTTCTTTCTCGATCAGCAAATCTACCAAGCGATCGATCACCAAGCGATTTTCGCGGATGATCCGACAGGCTTCTTCGTAGCAATGCTCGACGATCGCCCGCACTTGAGCATCAATGCGCGAGGCAATTTCTTCCGAATATTCCGAGCGCGTCATCAGATCTCGACCCAGGAAGACCTCTCCCTGCTGAGTTTCCAAGGACAGCGGCCCCAAGTCAGACATACCGAAGCGGGTCACCATTTGTCGGGCCATGCCAGTGACTTGCTGTAGGTCATTGCCGGCACCAGTGGTCACTTCGGCATCGCCAAAGATCACCTGTTCCGCAGCCCGTCCACCCAGAGCGCCGGTGATCCGAGCCCGTAGCTGGGCGCGGGAAATCAACCCTTGCTCTTCATTGGGCGTGAACCAGGTCAACCCCTGGGCCTGTCCACGGGGAATCAGGGTCACTTTTTGCACAGGGTCATGGGCTTTGATCAGGGTACCGACGATGGCATGACCGAGCTCGTGGTAAGCAATCAAGCGCTTGCTCTTGCTATCCACCAACGGCGTGCCTTCCATGCCGGCCACCACCCGATCCACCGCATCGTCGATTTCTCGCATGGTGATCGCATCTTTGCGACGACGGGCGGTCAAAATCGCCGCTTCATTCAGCAGGTTGGCCAAATCAGCGCCGGTAAACCCAGGCGTCCGACGGGCGATCGCTTCCAACGACACTTCTTGAGCCAGCTTCTTGTTGCGGGAATGGACTTCCAGCACTTCCAAGCGACCCTTCACATCGGGGGCATCCACCGTGACCTGACGGTCAAAACGACCGGGGCGCAGCAGAGCCGAATCCAACACATCAGGACGGTTCGTCGCCGCAATGATGATGATGCCGGTGTTGCCTTCAAAACCATCCATCTCGGTGAGCAACTGGTTGAGGGTTTGCTCCCGCTCATCGTTACCGCCGCCAATGCCAGCGCCCCGCTGCCGACCTACGGCGTCAATTTCATCAATGAAGATGATACAAGGCGCATTTTCCTTCGCTTTCTTGAAGAGGTCGCGCACCCGAGAGGCACCCACCCCAACAAACATTTCTACAAATTCTGACCCAGAGATACTGAAGAACGGCACACCCGCCTCACCAGCGATCGCCTTGGCCAACAGAGTTTTCCCGGTTCCAGGAGGGCCCACGAGCAGCACACCCTTAGGAATGCGAGCACCCACAGCGGTGAAGCGTTCTGGCTTCTTCAAGAAAGTCACGACTTCCTGAAGTTCTTCCTTGGCTTCTTCAATACCCGCCACGTCATCAAACATGACACCAGTCTTGGCTTCCATTTGGAAACGGGCGCGGGACTTACCAAAGTTCATGGCTTGGCCGGGGCCACCGGGGGCATTGCTAGAACGGCGGAACAAAAAGAAGAGTCCACCAATCAGAAGAACAGGAAAGACCAAGTTCCCCAACAGACCCCAGATAGCACCGTCGTTGCGAGGCGGATGGGAGTCGAAGTTGACATTTCTGGCGCGCAGTTTAGAGACAATTTCCGGGGTGTTACCAGGTAGGTCAACCCGGAGCCGCTGCATTCGGTTGTCTAGCTCAGGATCGGTCGCTTCTACGATCGCCGTCCGTCCGCCTTCATAGAGATCAACGCTGGTGACCCGTCCAGAATCCAAATATTCCAAAAAGCGACCATAGGTCATCCGGGTGTTGGCTGCATTCCGCCCCCCCATATCCACCTGCGACGAAAAGGCACCTTGCCAAAAGATGAACCCAATCACCAGGGCAGGTATCGTCCACAGAAGAATAACTCTCCAGGAAAGTTTCATAATCTAAATAGCCTCTAACTTTAATGAGTATGCGTTTTGCAATCAGATTCAATGGGTGATTGTGATCTGTACGTCAACAGTTGCTATAGGGTTGCTTCAGCACATGCCTCTACATCAACACCACCGGAGACAGGAGCAAGCCGCCCACCGATCGATAACCGCATCCCCACTGGGTGACGTAGGAACAACCGGTTACCCCTTGGGCTTAGGTCGGCTCTACATGTCCCCGCACCTGCATCTAGCCTGGCTGACGAGCGAGGTCTGACAGAACGCTTAGACGAAACATTCAGACATCACTGCATGGGGGTGTGGAATTACCAGCTTAACAAGGTTGATGAGAAGCGGTCTTAACTAAATTTAACGTAATGCGGAGAAGTGGGGCAACTCAAGCTGGGGAGATTTGCCTTGAACCACCGACTTTAGACCAGCCAGATCCGCCCAAAACCTTTATCCATCAAGAACTTCAGGCAATCTAAGCCAGATCTTGCCGCCGATCGCGATCGCCCCTCAACCAGGCCGCTTTTTCTCAGAAATCCCAGGAAGCAGGCAACCTTGACCTTGGCGATCGCCCCAGCATAGTACAATAGTACTGAATCGCCAGGTCAAACCAGGCCAAAAAAGATGGATTGAGCGATCGCCCTGCCCCTGGGCGAAATTGATTCATCATTTCCACCGTTGTATGTATTAATCTGACAGTGTCAGGCGTTGCCCGTGCCGGTGTGGTAACAGTGCCGGTATGGTAGCAAGCAAGACTGACGTACCGCCCTGAAGCATTCAATGATGTCAGGGGCGATCGCCGACAGCGAGATGAACGATCTCGTCGGCTATAGTCCAGGTTTGAGTACATATCTAGTTCTCGCGTATTTGAAGAGGTTGTAGATCTCAATGACTGGCAAACCCTCCACGGTTCCAAGTACGGTACTCAGTGTTGATCTAGGGCGGACATCCACCAAAGCCTGCATCAGCCGCAATGCCGATGATGTTGTCCTCATTCAAGCCAATGTCGCCCATCTCACAGTAGAACAAGTTCGCCGGGGGCAGTTTGAAGGGCAACCCACCGACCCCTTGCTGGATATCTGGCTAGAGTTTCAAGGACGCGGCTATGCCAGCGGTCAACTGGCCGCAGACTTTGGGGCCGACCTGGGTATCGGCCAATCCAAAATTGATGATGCCTTGATCAAAGTACTAGCCTGCGCTGGATATTTTGGTCTGCAGGGCGAATTGGGCGTGGTGCTAGGCTTGCCCTACTATTCCCAAGAACAATTCGATCGCGAGAAAGAGCACATTCTCAGTCTGGTGCGATCGCCCCATGTGATGATCTATCGCGGTCAAGAGGTGCGCCTGGACATTACCCATGTGTGGGTGATGCCTGAGGGGTACGGCAGCTTGATCTGGAGCGAAGCCCAAGATAAACGCGCCGCCAGCCCAGACTTCCCCAACCTTTCCGTTGCGGTGGTGGATATTGGTCACCAAACCACCGACTTTCTGATGGTGGATCGTTTCCGGTTTGCCCGAGGCAGTTCGGAAAGTGTGGGCTTTGCCATGAGCCAGTTTTATGACCAAGTCGCTGCCCAAATTCAGGGAGCCGACAGTCAATCGCTCTCGCTGATTGAAGCGGTGAACCATCCAGAGGGCGATCGCTTCTATCGTCCCAAGGGGGTCACCAAACCCACCAATCTCGACGACATTTTGCCCAGCCTTAAGAAGAGCTTTGCGCGAGAACTGTCCGATCGCTTGGTCACTTGGCTGCCGGAACGGGTGACCGACGTGATTATCAGCGGCGGTGGCGGCGAGTTTTTCTGGAGCGACCTGCGGCCGCTGTTGAAAGAAGCCAAACTCAAGGGACATTTGGCCAAACCCTCCCGCACCGCCAACGCCCTCGGACAATATATCTACGGCGAGCTGCAGATCATGTCTCTGTCGAAGCAATTGGTATCCGGCCGGCCATGACAGCCCCAGCCCCCGACTACCAGGTCACCTTCAAGCGCAGCAAGGCAGACCAAGCCCTGCTGAAGGCTGTTAAGCAAGTCTTGGCCGATGACCCCAGTCTGTCCTTTAGTGACCTTTGCAAGCAAGGGCTACAGCGCTGGCTAGTGGCCAGCGAGACGTCAGCGGCGGTGCTGGTGTTGATGGAGCTGCAGCAGCAGGTGACCAGGCTACAGCAGCAGATGGCCTCGGTGGAGCAGCAGGTGTTGCAGGACGATACCGGGGCGATCGCCCGCCTCGATAGTCGCCTAGATGAACTAGCTGCCCGCCTGGAACAGATGGAGCCCGGCGTGACCCACGGAGAGGTGCCGATCAGCGACGAAGCGATCGCCATTCCCGATGATGAGATCCCGGAAGCGGAGCCCGAACCCGATCCCCTACTCAGCCGTTTGGGCGGATTACTGGAAGAGTTCTAATCCAACAGAGACTGATACACCTGCACGAGGCGCTGGGCGCGGTGCTGCCAGGTGTAGTGGTTTTGCACAAACTCCCGCGCCCGATCGCCGAGGGCTTGGGCCGCGGCTCGATCGTTGAGAAGATGGCGCAGGGCACTGGTCAAGGCCGGTTGCTCGGGCTCCACCGTCACCACGGCTTGGGCGATCGCTGCTTCGGGAAAATTACAGCCCGTGGTAATCACACAGGGCAATCCTGCCGCCATGGCTTCCAGGATCGCCAAACTAAAGCCCTCCGAGTAGGACGGATAGACAAAGAGATCCGCCGCCCGGAGGGCCGCCCATTTGCGATCGCCGGAGAGCATCCCGGTAAAGGTGATGGCCGTCCCGCAACCCAGGGTGCGGGCTTGACGCTGGAGGGCATCGCGGTAGCCGAGGGCATCGGGGCCGGCCAAAATGAGGTGAACTTGGGGGCGATCGCGATACAGAGCCGCGAAGGCCGTGATCAGCTGATCCAGTCCTTTTTTCGGATCAATGCGCCCGAGATAGAGAAGTCGAGTGCGATCGCCAATCAGGGGAAAGGCATCATCAAAGACGGCGGGCGATACGTCGGGGGGCAGGGTAACGCCATTGGGCACGATGGCCACCGGCGTGGATAGCCGCAGCGCTGCAACTTGATCTGCCTCCCGCTGACTGAGCACCTGAATAGTTCCGGCCTTGGCCAGGGCCGGACGTTCGACCCAGGCCATATACAGCTTCTTCTTCCAGGCCTTGTGCCCTAGGGCCCAGGGTTCTAACATGCCGTGGGGGGTCATCAGGTAGGGCAACCGCTGCCAGCGGCAGATCCCATGGGCGATCGCCAGCATGGGGGCAAAGAGGGTATGGCTATGCACCAGGTCGTAGTCTTGACCATGGCGGGCTAGCCAAAGCAGCAGCGCACTGCTCCAGACGAAATCACCCCGGTGCCAACAGGGACAATACCGCACTCGATAGCCCGCTTGGGATTGCCAGCCGGATAGCGGCACCGCCAGCACCTTGTCCCCCGCCGCCACCGTAGTCACCACATCCACATCCACGCCCTGCTGAGCCAAGGCGGCCGCCAGTTCTGGCACCACATGGGCCGTGCCGCCATAGACCGGTGCTAGGTAGGGAATGAGCATTAAAAGTTTCATAGTCGTTCAGGGCGGCGATCGCCCAGGACAAAGAGCACGCAGTCTGAGAGGGCGATCGCCCAATGGTCGGGAGTGTAGTGGGCAATTAAACGCTGGGAGGCTTGCCCCATCTGCTGGCGCTGGGAGGGCGATCGCTGACTGAAGCGCAGCAATACATCTGCCAATTGCCCCACATCCCAGGGAGAGAACAGCGCCCCGTTGATGCCGGGAAACACCAAATCCGGCACGCAGCCACATTGGGTTGAGGCCAGAATCGGCAACCCCGCCGCCATGGCTTCGTTGACCACCAGCCCCCAGGGTTCGCTGAGGCTGGGCAATACCAAAGCCGCAGCAGCCTGGTAGTAGGCGGGCAAGTCCGCCAGTTGTTGAAACCCCGCCCAGTGAACCGTCAGATCCAACTGCTGCGCCAGGGTCTGCAGCTCCGCCTCTTGGGGGCCACTGCCCACCATGACTAGATCCCAAGCGATCGCCCCTGCCTGCTGACGATAGCGATCATAGGCCTGGAGGAAACGCCGCAGATTTTTCTCCGGCGACAGCCGTCCTACATAAAGAAAATGGGGATTGACCTCAGGCAGGGGCAGGGGTGTAGAAAATTGCCCATTATCCACCACATCATAGCCACGCCAGAGGCGATCGCTGGGTAATCCTAACTGTTCTACATAGGCCGCCGCTCGACTGCCCGCCACCAAGGCCGCATCACAGTGACGACGCAGCCAGGCTCCCTTCAAAGCTTCCACCAGAGGATTGCGAGGGCGATCGCGCCCCTGGGAGTCTGACAGCAGCACCGTCCTAGCCCCCTGCCGCCGCGCCCAAGTGAAAGCGGCCCGCATGGCAGGGTGGTGGTAGCCAGCAATCACCAGGGCGTCAGGTCTGAGGCGATCGAGCTGTTGAACTAAGGATTGGGCGATCGCCCTTGGGGACAGGGACTCTAGGGTACCCGTCGCCACGGTGATCAGATCGGCATCAGCATCCACCGTCCAATCCCGCAGGGCTTCCTGATCGGCCAGTTGGATAGCATAGACCGGGCCGGGGTAGTGGGCCCGCAGCGATCGCAGTCGGGCCAGGTGGTAGGGGCCAAACTGGGTGTGAATCAAGGCCAGGGAATGGGTCATGGGCGGGGCTGCAGACGACGGGTGGGCGAAGCGGCAGGAGAAGGGAGAGGAGGGCGATCGCCCGCGATACCGTAGCGCCACACCAGCCAAGAAGCACCGGACATAAAGAGGAAGCGAAACGCCATGGCCTCCAAGGTTTGCATAATTAAATACACCGACAGCGCCATCATCAAGGTGTAGACCGGAATCCATAAACCGCCGACCGTGACGGCTTTACGCCAAGCTACGCCATACATCCAGCCCAAGCCGAAGAGCACCAGCAGAAAATACCACCAAAACTCCAGCCACATATCGGCAATAATGCCGGGGGCTGCACCCACCGCACCTTGCCAACCCAAGGTTTCCAAAAGCTGCTCACCACCGGTTCCCAAATTTTTCTCTAGGTTAGGAATACCCAGGATACGGCTTGCGTCTTCATACTTATTGGGCCAGAGGGCACGGGGAATCGGACGAATAAAGAATACGGTGAAATATCGTCGTCCCCAAAAGTAGCGGTTCAGAGCATCCGCGTTCAAAATCGTACCGCCGCCGTAGATGAATTCATTACCCGAATAAGCTCCAATATATTGGGTAGGAGCTCGCTGGGACTGGGAGCTAAAAATATCTGAACCCAGGTAAATATTGCCCCGGTTCGACACCAAAAACAGCATCAGAAATCCCAAAATACAGCTTCCCACCAGCATTCGAGATAACCCTGGCCGCTTACCCCGAATTAGATACCAGCCCACCAACAGCGCCACCACCACCATGGCCGTCGGCCCACGCCGCGCCCCCAGCAATCCATGCATCAACAGCGGCGCAGCAAAGATCACCACCACACCCCAATCCAGCTTAGACAGAGGCCGCTGTAAGTGGCTAGCCATGAACCACAGCAGGGCAGGCAGCGTCAGCAAAATCGCTTCGCGCACATAGCCCGAGCGACTGTAGCCGCCCCCATAGGCACGACCGTAGGCGGCGACCAATCCTCCCGTATTGACAATACCCGCCGCAAATCCCAATAGCCCCAGAATGCCCAGGACGATCGCTGCCCGCGCTAGACGTTTTTGGGTACGGGGGGAGAAATTCCACGCTAAGTGCTGAAACGGATTCCAGCGATGGTTGCGGCTGCCCACTAACACTCCCAGACATAGGCTAGACACGCCCAGAAGATTCAGCGTCTGTATATAATCCAACTGGGGCACCGAGAGGTAGGTCTTGAGCGCCTCACCATCGCTGATCAACAGTTCAAAGGGCATATAGCTGTAGAGAAAAAACAGCATCAGCCCTAGATAAATCATGGGATGAAAGGTATCGCGACTGCGACGGTAGGCATAGAGCAACGATCCGAGGGCGATCGCTCCCGTTGCCATGACTAAGATAAGAAAAAAGCCAGTATCCATTGCTAGTTGCCGGAAAGATCTAGGGTTTGCAGCGCAGCAATCAGGCGATCGCCATACTGTTGCCAGGTAAACTCTTGGGCCCGTTGGCGAGCCCGGACAGACATTTGATCCCGCAGCAGGCGATCGCTCACCAGGTGTTCCATGCGATCGGCTAGGGCCTCCGCATCGCGAATGGGCACAATAAACCCTTCTACGCCATCCCGCACCACCGATCCGCAATGGGGCGTGGCAATCACCGGCAAACCACAGGCGATCGCTTCCAGTTGCACTAGGCCAAAACTGTCGCAGAGGGTGGGAAAGACAAGACAATCTGCCTGAAGAAATTCTTGCTGGATCTGACTGCGGGGCACCGGCCCGACATAGGTGGGGCCTTGAAAGGCAGGATGGGCGATCGCCTCCGGTTGATAGCTCCCCACCACCCGCACCTCGCAGGGCACACCTCGCTGCTGCAGCAATCGGGTGGCCGCTGCCAAATAGTGACAGCCTTTGAGCAAGCGCACCGAGCCCACAAACAGGATACGTCCTGGTCTGGGCGTCGGCGTTGCGGTCAACCAGTCCGCCGCCAAGCCGTAGGGCACCAGATGAATGCGATCGCTGCCCACCCCCAACCGTTCCATGGCCTGCTGTACATAGGGCGACGGCACTACAATCACATCCGATAGCTCCCACTTTTGGCGATCGCGTTCAGTGCCAGCCTGCATCTGATCCAGGGACTGGAGCGGCTCTAGCCCCGGAAAGGCCCGCCGTTCTTCCGCCAACAGGTAGGGAATCTCAGGACTGATGATCGCCTCATGCACCGTGCGCAGCCCCTGCTGGCGCGCGGCTTGGAAGGCGGCCAGATCCGCATTGATAAAGTTGCTGTAGAGCACATTGGCTCCATCAAACCGGCGGGCGATCGCTTTCTGAAATAGCGCCCCATGGGGCGATTCTGACACCCTACCCCAGCGAGAGCGCAGTCGATGCCACAGCAGCGATCGCCCACAGGTGGTCACCGAGGTGGGCGCGATCGTATCCGGAAGCGATCGCCCCAGCAGTCGTTGGATCGCGGCAGGTTGCAGAGCAAGAGGCAGGTGATGCAGCAGGCGCAGCCCCGGCCAGGTGCCATGGATATCGGTGTAAAAATGCTGCAAGAGGCCGGCCGATGCCAGCAAGGACGGAACGGCGTAATGCATCCTTGCCCCAGCCTGCAGCACCGTCACCTTCAGAGTTGAACTAGACGCGGAACTATGGGCCATACTGAAACTCCCGTGAACCGTCCCACACCTGCATGAACCGCTGCACCGTGGTGGCCCAGGTCACCTCCGCCACCCGCGCCACTACCTTGCTGCGCCAGGCATGATAGGTCTGGGGCTGATCCACATAGCGTTCTACCACATCCGCCACCGCCGCCGCCGCATCGCTGGGGTCAAACAGGTGCCCCAGCCCCGCAGGCACCGTCTCGGGAATGCCACCAATGCGCCGAGCTAAGACCGGAACGCCTAAGCGGATACATTCCAGATTGGAAATACCAAAGGCCTCCGCCGAGGAAAACAGACAGCCGAAGTGGAACGATCGCACCTGATCCACAAATAGGGGCAACTGCGTGGCTTTATCGATGAACCCTAGGGGCCGCAGACAGGGATGGTCGGGTAAATCTGCCGATCGCGGCCCAATCACCCGGACTTCCACGGCAATGCCCCGCGCCTGCAGGTCATCCGCCACCGCCAGCAAAAAGGGGAGCCCCTTGCGCTGCCAGTCTTTGCCAATGAAGCCCAAACGCACCGGCGACAGAGCCGTCGGCTGTTCCACCAACTCCGTCGCGCTGGGCAGGTGCGCCTCATGTAGATTCGCCCCGCCGGGAATCACATGCACCTTGGCGGGGTCGATACCGTAGTCTTCCACCACCGATCGCGCCCCCGATCGCCCCATACATATGATGGACTGAGCTTGGCGATAGTTCTCCGTTTCCTGCTGCAGGGCCTGCTGCTGCATCCGTTGAGATACCCGCTGACCGATGCCGTAGTCCTCAAAGTTCTGCCGCAGAGTCGCATCCAGGTAGTAGCTCACCCGCCAGTCTGGAGCCCAAGGGCGGGGCGGCAAGAGGGGAAAGTGGCTGATGAACTCCACCGGCCCAGGGGGAAGGGTCACCTGGGAAAACAGCGATCGCAGCGCCGTTGGGGAATATTGAAATCCGCCGTATTCCCCCGTGGTCAACCAATGCCCCGCATTCCACAGCAGCCGCTGCTGCTTCAGGCGATCGCAGTCCAACGGCAGACCATCGGTGAGAAACCCCGCCTGCTGTCCTGCCTGCAAAAAAAAGTAGGGAATATTGCTCCAGGTATTGATGTCATGGGGATCGCCCACCACCGTGAGCAGTCGGGGCAGCGTCGTCATACAACCTCCTGAGTCCATCCAAGTTCCCCATACCAGGTCGCCGCGCAGGTATCCATGGTGTAATGTTCCAGAGCCCGCTGGTAGGCGCGATCGCCCCAGGGTTGACGCAGAGCCGGATCCAGCCAGGTTCCCAGAACTACCGCGAGGGCCGGAGCATCACCCGGGGGCACCAAACACCCCGCCGTTCCCAACACCTCCCGACAGGCCGGCACATCGCTGGCGACCATGGGCAAACCGGCCGCCATGGCTTCAATTAAGGCAATGCCAAACCCCTCATCCGCCGTGGTGGAAAAGGCATAGAGATGCATCTTCCCCAGGAGATCCGGCACATCAGAGCGATCGCCCCAAAAGGTCACCACCTTGGCAAGTCCCAAATCCGCCGCTAGGGCTTCCAAGGGCGATCGCTGATCGCCGTCACCCACGAGCCACAGGGCAATCTCAGGATAATCGGCATGGAGCAGGGCGATCGCCCGCAGCAGCGTAGCCTGATCCTTAATGGCATTCAACCGCGCCACCATGCCAATCACCGTGGGGCGATCGCTGCGGGATTGACGGGTTTGTTGGGAACGACGGGCGATCGCCTGCACATCACAGCCATTGGGGATGGCGCGGGAACCGGCGGGTAGAGGCGTCACGCGGGTAAAGGACTCATGCACTGCCTGGGAACAGCTATAGATGGGAATGCCCAGCAGACGCGACCCTTGAACAATGCGCACCCAGAGCCGCTGTTGCCTCGGATCCTTCGGCAGCGGATTGCCCGCCCGCGCCACCACAGTCGTCACCCCAGCCAGGCGAGCGGCCAATCCCACCAGCAGATGTAAACCAAAGGTGTAGACCACCACCGCTTGGGGGCGCTGCCGTCGGAAATAGGTCGCCACCTGGTACACAAACCGCAGCCGTTGCCGAGGATGGTAGGCACAGTCCACCACCTGGGCCCCAGCGTCGAGAAACTGCGATCGCATTGTTTGACAATCGGGGTTGAGGTTCAACACCCGATGCTGGATCGAGGACGGAGCATGGCGCACCAGTTGTAAACACAGATGTTCATTACCGCCCAAAGCTAGGCCATTGAGCACGTGAACCAGAATCGGCGGCGCGGGAGGATCGGTCATAGGGCACCTGCTCAGGCAAAATGTTCAACACGGTGGCATAGTCGCGGGCCATGGTGGCGATCGCAAACAGGTGTTGGGCCACATCTTGGGCCTTTTTCGCCACCGATTGGGCCTGGTCAGGATGGTTGGCCACATAGCGAATCGTCTCTGCCAAGCGATCGGGATTGCCCGGCGGCACCAGCCAGCCCAGATCGCCATCCTGCAACACTTCGCAGCAGGCCCCCACCTGAGTTGCCACCACCGGCACCCCCATGACCATGGCTTCCACCAAGGCAATCCCAAAGCCTTCATCGGGCTTGGCGGCAAACACAAACAGATCCATCTGCCGCAGCACATCGGGAATATCTCGACGCATACCCAGCAGCGTCACGCAGTCTTCCAGGCCCAGCTCCGCCACCAGCGCCTCATACTCCGCCCGGCGACTCCCCTCACCAATCAACTGCACCTGAATGGGCATCCCCTGCTGCTTCAGCCGTTGGGCAGCCCGGATCAAGGTGGGCTGATCCTTGTGAATTTCTAGCCGAGCCACCATGCCAATGGTGAGCGGTTGATGGACAGAGCGAGGGGGGCGATCGCCCTCCGGTTCCCAGGCACAGGCGTTGTAGACCACCTGGGTTTCCGCCTCAGGCACGCCAAAGTGCTGCACTACTCCCGCCTGAATATAGCCACTACAGCACAGCAGCCGATCGGTGAGCGATCGCCCCCACTGCACCTGCTGGCGAAACTTCGAGAAGCTGGGCGACCCCACCGGCGGATAGTTGCCCACATGGGCCGCCACCCGCCGCACCCCCGCCAGACGCGCCCCCGCCGCCATAAACGTATGCCAGCCAAAGGGCATAGACAGCAACGCCTGGGCTCGATACTGGCGCGCTAGACGATAGATCCCCACCGCTAGCTGACCATAGCGACGATAGCCTTGGGCAGGTAACTGTAAGCTATGGAGCGGTACCCGGAGCGATCGCAACTCTGGTTCTAGATCCCGAGGTTCGTCATAGAGCGTAACCACCACCGGCTGAATGCCCCAGGCCAACCACTGGCGACAGAGATCCAGCACCAGCACCGGCGTTCCCTCGGCACAGAGAGAGGTGAGAGCAATCAACACCGTAGGCTTGGACATCGAAGTCATACTACATTCCCCACAGGCTTAGGATCGGCAGGGCGATCGGACAACTGGAGCCGCGCTAGGACGCGATCGCGATGGCGCTGACTGATAAACCACACATTCCCCCAGGCATCACAAGGATCAAGAATCCAAGCAAACCGATGAGCCGTGGCATCATAGAGCGCAGCGTCGTAACCTAGCTGGAAGAGATAGGACACTAGATCATCCGCCTGGATGCCATAGCGGTATAAGGCTCCGTTAATTTCCACAATCAGCACATCAACGCCCTGGTGAGCGAGCAGCCGAGAGGCCCCGCGCAGCACCGACAGCTCAAACCCCTCCACATCCAGCTTGGCGATCGCATACTGCTGCTGAACATCCACCACATCATCCAAGCGCCGACAAGCTACCGGCATGGACGAAGAGCGAGACTCGGCATCCGCCATCACGTGGTTCACCGTATCCAAATCCGTCGTGAACTGCAGGATTGCTTCCTGTTCACCCAAGGCTACGGGATGCCCCTGCACCCAGGTCAACTGGTTATCCGTCAAAGTTTGAGATAGGCGATCGAACGTCGCAGGACAAGGTTCAAAGGCATGAACCCGACCGCGTTCCCCCACCAGCGAAGCAGACAGCAGACTATAGAGCCCAATATTGGCTCCAATATCTAACACCGCATCCCCCGGCCGCAGATAGCGCTGGAAAAACCGAGTCGTGTCGTATTCCGCCTGGGGCGTGTAGTAGACAATATTGCGAGTCTCATGCCCCTGGGGATCTAGCCGCACGGGATAGCCAAACACCTGACGCTGAACCGAACGCTGGGGCAAGCGATAGGCCAACCACCAATAGAGCGATCGGGCGATCGCACCCAGACGCTGACCTCGGTTCGCTGGATGGATCCAAATCGATCGAAGAATTTTGAAATAACTCAGCATGATAATCTCAGCTTGAGAGCAGCAGCTATTCGTAGGTGGACTCCATGACATGAAGCTAAGTTACCGGGTTTCGACTCCGCTCAACCCTCTGCTCATAAGGGTTTGAGTTGTAGGATGGGCTGTACCGTAGGGTGCTGTTAGGCGAAGCCGTAACGCACCATCTTGCAAGATCGTGATGCGTTCCTAGTCCGAACAAAGAAGGTGAATCGTGGACGGCTGCGTGAGCAAATCGACGGGACGACCCCAGCGATCGCCCACTTGGGCATAGCCAAACGACTCGATTAACTCCACCATGGCCTGACGCGACACGCCCAGACTTTCCCAAGACCCGCAGTGGCATTCGATCAACAGCGCTGGCTTATAGGCTTGGATCGTCGCTTGGGCACCCTGGAGCACCGCCAGTTCATGGCCTTCCACATCAATTTTCATGGCGTTGGGAATGCGATCGTGGTGCAGCATCCATTCATCCAAGGGCACCGCCGAAACGCTGAGGGTGGGAATATCAGCCTGGGCATCGGTCACCCAGAAGTTATTCGCGCCGTTGTCGTAGGCGGAGAGGGTGAGGGTATGCACATGGTCGGAGAGGGCGATCGCTTCAATGTGGGCGGTCACCTGGTTTAAGCTCAACGTTTCCTTCAGCACCTCAATCGTGGAAGGAATTGGCTCAAACGCCTGCACCGTCATATCTCCACCCTTCGCCAGCCAGAGAGCGGTACTGTAGACGCCAATATTGGTGCCAATGTCGAAAAACACGCCTTGAGACGGCAGAGCATCAGCCAGAAACGAGAGCGATCGCTCATCAGCGTGGGGGCCCTGCCAAAACTGACGATGGGCAGCCTTGGGCAAACGCATGGATTGCCCTAGCGCCTGCACCGGCAGGTATTGTCCACCGCCTTGGCCCATAGCTAAGAGCTTATGCCAGCGCAGATGCCAGGCTTGGGGGTTAAACCAGCGGCGGGAAACGTGAGCAGTCCAAGGAGCAGTTGTCATAGGAGTTAAGGTGTTAGTTGACGTTGGGATATCTCTTGCCCTGGGAGGGCGTACAGGCAACCTAGGAGAGCGATCGCATGGCTAGATACACCGGCTCTTGCCCGTGGCCATGACGGGTGAGATGAAATCCATAGGGCTGGAGATAGCTAGCGATGGTCTCCGCCGTGGTATTGGGATGAATTTCTAGGACGATCGCCCGCACCCGCTGCAGCCAGCCGTTGTTCTGGGATAACAGCTCATCCTCGGTGCCCTCGATGTCGATTTTTAGAAGATCGAGGTGATCCCAACCTAGGGCGGTGAGGAGATCGGGCATGGTTTGCACCGTCACAGCCACCTGCTGATCCAGGCGATGCATGGGTGAGGTTTCCAGGGCAGAACAGGCGGGATTTTGACCAAACCGCAGATTCAGCGTGCCGCTGGTGATCCCGATCGCCCCCTCAATCACCTGAGCCGGCACCCGGTTGAGCATCAACGTCTGGTGCAGCAGGGGAAGATTGCGCGGATCCGGCTCCACGCAGACCATCTGCGCTTCGGGAAACTGGCAGTGTAAATAGAGCGCCCCCAAGCCGATATTGGCACCCAAATCCACCACGGTGCGGGGCACAAAGCCTAGGGCATCAGCAAGCTGATATTCTCGATCCAGCAAAATGCCCCTAGCCATACCCGCATAGGCAAACGACAGCGGAAAGGTGACCCGATGCTCTAGTAAACGGGCCGTCACCATTTCCACCGGCGGCGATTGTTGGCGGCGATCGCACCAGCGCCCCCAATAGTGAAAGCGCAGGTACCAACCCCGAGGTAAACCCAGACCCTGGAACTGGCGATCGCTCTCCAGCACCTGTTGTAAAACCGTCCAGCTCGACGCAAGTGTCATAGCAATGTCATCGCTCATAGGAATGATGGTGTGGTTCTCTTTTCAGACCCTAAGGGTGGGTATCAGGGAGAGGCTGAGCTAAATATTCAGCTAAGGTCTGGGGATAGGCCACGGTCTCGCCGGTCAGAGTGGCTAGGGTGTAGCCTGGCAGCAGGTTCATCAAAGCTTGCCCCGCAGCGATCGCATCCTCAAATGCAAAGGGATGGAAGCCTACCAGCACAATCGGTCGATGCTTCTCCAGCGTTTGCTGAGCACCCTGAAGCACCTGCAGCTCCGCCCCTTCCACATCAATCTTGAGGAAACCAGGCGTTAGGGCATAGCGAGCAACGAGAACATCCACAGTGGTGGTTAACACCGGATAGGCATGGGCGGGCAACTGGTGGGGATTGGGCAATTTGGCAGCATCCACCACCGAAAAGCCACTGCCAATGTCGTCGGCATCACTGCCCAAAATATTGAGGGTAATCATCTGATCTGGCTGATCGGTGCAGGCAGCCGCTTCCATCAAAACGCGATCGCCCATGCCATTACCCTGCACATGGCGCTCTAGCAAACGCAGGTTGCCCGGCCCCGGCTCTACAGCAACCACCCGCCCCTGGTCGCCCACTAGATGGGCAAGCTCCAAGGTCATCTGTCCCACATTGGCACCCACATCGATCACATCCATCCCCGGCTGCACCACCCGGCGAAACGCTTGAATCGTCTCCAGTTCCGCTACTTCACCCCGCAGCGCCACTAGGGGATCGAGCCGCCATGATCGCTCATTTTGCACCGCGATCGCCAGACCATCTTGGCCATAGCGCTGGGACAATAGCCACCGATAGAGCGATCGCGCCCCAGCCTGCACCGAGGGCGGTAATCCTGAAAATACTGGACGGAGGGCGGAGTGGGCCCAAATTAATGCATCTGGCATAGTTTTCTTCCATGGACGAACGTCAGAATCGGAGGATGCGGGACTTCTATCTACGAGGGCGTTGAGTCGCGTTTACCCATCCATGACGATGGGGGCGGCAGACATCGTGGATCCTGGACTAAACGGTGATACACCTGTAGATAGCCATCGACCATGCGGTCATGACTGAAGCGGCGATCGCACTCTGAGCGACAGTGAGCCCGATCGATCCGGTCGATCTGCTGCACCGCCTGCACCATGTCCTCCACGTCGTTGCAGAGGAATCCAGTCCTTCCATGGGCGATCACCTCCGGGGCAGAACCCCAGCGGGTCGCAATCACCGGCGTACCGCAGGAGAGCGCCTCCGCCATGACGATGCCAAAGGGTTCATGCCACTGGATGGGAAACAGAAGCGCCTTGGCATTGCCCAAAAACGAAACCTTCTGAGCATCATCCACCACCCCCACCCATTCAATGGTGTCGCTCAGATAGGGCTGCACCTGCGTTTCAAAATACTGCCGTCCACCCGGTTCATCCGAAATATTGCCAGCAATTTTGAGCGGCAGTCCGGTTTTCTGGGCCACCTGAATCGCCAAATGCACGCCCTTGTTGTGGGTGAGGCGTCCAAGAAAGGCCAGGTAGCCGGGGTGGGCCGGACGGGACGTGAAGGGAAAGCGATCGCCCTCCACGCCGTTGTAGACCGTCGTCCAGTTCCCCAAGTGGGAGACATGCCGCCGCTGATCGTCACTAATGCTGATTAGCGCTAGGGCCTGCGATCGCTGCTGTAATAGCCAGCGCAGGTCGGTCTCGCGAATATCATTGGCAAACCGGGCAATCACCGGCACCGACGTCTTCAGCGCCGCCCAGAGATAGTCCACCCGCCCAAAGTTGTACACCACATCAGCCTTGTGAATCGCCGCTAAGCTCAACCCCTGAAACCAAAGCTTGCGATAGGCTCGGGACGCATAGGCTTGGGTGGGCGGTTGGTGAGGAATGAGGCGATCGCCCTCGGTGGAGTCAGGATGGGCCAGGAGAGTGACATGGTGGCCGCGCTGCTGCAGTCCCCGGCAAACCATCGCCACAATCCGCTCCGTTCCCCCGTAGTGTTGAGGCGGCACGGGCAATCGAGCATCAGCAATCACCACGATATTCATATCTTCTTCTCGTTGCCAGACAATTTAACCGCGACATAGCTCAACACAAACATCCTGCAACATCAAACTCTGCTGAATGTTCATGGCATTCCTAATCCTCCAACCAATGCAGCAGCGAACGACCCAGCAACTGACTCAACTGCTCCACATCCGAGTAAAATAAGTTTTGTAGCTTGAGTTTCATAGCCGGATCTAAGGGCGATCGCACCGCCACCTTCTGATTAAAACGGGTGAGCGCTCGGTAGAGAGGATACAAGGTTTTTCCAGAGATACCTAACCGCTTGAGACTCGTCTTCAAAGGCTTAGGCGGCGATTCAACCAGGGCTTGCAGACCTCGACTCCGCCAGGTTGTATTGGGGTTCACCACCTGCAGAGGCGGACGATAGGCTGAATCAACGCCCAAAAACGTCAGCACCTGACCATAGACCCGATCTACATCAGCCCGCAAGTCATCATAAATAACCACATGCAGTTGCTCTGGCGGAAAGCGATCGACATACCGCTGCACCTGGGGATAAAATTTAGCAATTTCTGTATACAAGACCATCTTAGGATCGGGATAGGCCGGGGGCAGGCGCTTTCCCTGGGCGCGATCGCCCTCAGCAGCGATCGCCTCAGCAAAATCCAGAATAGGTTCACTATCAATAGAATTACTCAGCCTTTGGCAATAGAGAGAATACGCCACATCCACAGGATTCCGCAGCATGATGATAATCTTCATGGCTGGGTTAAGGTCGTAGATCTCCTGGGCAGCGGTCTGAGAATACAGATAGTAGGGCGTTCCCTCACCGCAGCACAAGGCATTCTCATCAAATAAAGCGAGATAGTCCTCCAGCCGCTCACAGGTTCGAGGCACGTTTAAGTCGCGACCAAAAAAGTACGGTTTAGCTGGCGTGGAAATAGCCACCTCAGGATGTTCAGATAAATAATGACACAGGGCCGTTGTGCCACATTTTGGTGCCCCTACAATCAAAAAATCTGGTGTTCTCATTGCACGTTCCATCGTCAAGAATAGTACCTCAAGACCGAGCCCTAGGCTGCCAGCGCTGCAAGAGGGTGGTTTGGGTAAGCACGATCACCTGCTGCAGGGTGGCCGGGGTCAATCCCCACCAATCCCTCAGGGTTAAGCCAATGCTGCGATTCAGGTGAACCAGTAGGTAACCGAGTTCCACCGTATTGGCGATCGCCAAGGCCATGAGAATTGTCAGCAGGGTTGGCGATCGCCCCAGCAGCATCCCCTGGCCCAACAGAATCGCCGCGAAACAGACCGAGGTGAGGATCGAACTGAGGGTAATTGGCCGGGGTTGATTCAGACCGTAGAGACTGTTGACAATGATGTGGCGCATCACCTTGGGCAGGTGGGCTACCACCAGAATCATGGCCGGAGCGATCGCTGCCGAAAATTCTGTCCCAAAAAGCAGGGGAATCAACAGGGGAATCAACAGGATCAAAAGCCCGCCCATCACCACGCTGAACAGCATGGCATAGCGCAAGCCTCGCCCCAGCAACTGCCGTTGATCGGTCACTGCCGTTTGGCGGGCCACCTTGGGCAGCAAAATGCTCTGAAAACTGGAGGTGAGCACGCTCAGTCCAGAAGTAGCGGCGGTGAAGGCAACGGCATAGAGACCAATGGTTGCGGTATCCAGCACCGTCACAATCACCAAGCGATCGCTTTCGTGGGATACCGTCGCCGCCAAACTAGCCACCTTAAACCGCGATGCCATCACCATCAGCGCCCTAGCTTCCTGCAGCGAAGGTCGGGTCGTCAACAGCGATCGCCCCTCCACCCACTGCACCACCGCCACCACTGCCGTCCCCAGCCAGTTGAACCATAGAACAGCTTCTACTGTGACCCCCTGGGATAGCCACAGCACGATCAGTCCCACCAGATAGATCAACGCTTGCAGCGATCGCAACACGTTAAACTGGGTAAACTTCTGTTCTGCATGACGAACAGCAATTAAAATTGAACTGCTAAAGTTCAGGGGTAAGAAAGCAATCAGGTAGAGCCGAGTGATCGCTAACCACTGCGATCGCTCCTCACCCAACATCAAGGGCAGGAGCAGCACCGCCACCACCGTCGTGATCAATGCCAAGCCCAGAGAGAGGTAGAGCCCCGTGACCGCCACTCGCCGCACATCCACATCCGGCTGACTGGCCCGTCGGGTGATCGCCGTATTCAGGCTCATGAGCCCCATATTGGCGACAATTTGCGGCCAAAATAAAATCGCCGCCAAGGCTCCCCGCCCCTCTGGCAACAGCAAGCGCGCGGTTAAAATACCCGCTGCTGTATGACAGACCAGGATAAAACTACTGGTGGCAAAGGTGCCGAGCCAAGCTTTGGCGGCATGGTTAGACATAGGCGCTGCTTAGGGAGACTCCGAAGCCGCATCATGGGCGCAGGCGATCGCCATGGAGGTTTGCAGCTCAGCATTAGCCGCTTGATCCGACAAGGGGCAGCCCAGATGCCCGCCAGCTCGCACAATAAAGTCATTAAAGTCTCGATCCTGGCGCACCGGCGGCACTAGCAATGCCCCCGTATCCTCCCACTCCAACAGCGTGCCGCCCCCAGACAACCCCGCCAAGCCTCCAGTAAAGCGCACCAACTGTTCATTATTGGGATTGCGCTCATCAACGGAATAGACCGTGCCAGCCGGCTGACCGTTGTAGGTCGATTCTAGATAAAAGATATAGGGTACATTGGCCTGAAAGCTAAATTCAGTCACGGGTGGCGGTAGTTGACGGCCATCCTCCACAGACACTGCCCGAGATGTCGATCCAGGGCTATCCACTTCGTAAAAAAGCGGTGTTTTGATCCCAGTATCCAGATTTAATACCCCAAACGTGGAGCGATAGGCCGCATCCGATCCTTCAAAGCGAAATTCAACAATCGTATCCACATCAAACTGAATGCCCGTGGGATCAAACACATCCCCATGGGCAGGGAACGCGATCGCCCCCATGGATAAGGCAGCGATCGCCGTTGTGCTGAGCCAGATATGATTCAAATTCATCGTTTACCATCCACAAAACTGCAAGCACGCTCTACCACACCCGAGCCGGCAAGGTCTCAGGCTCCACCCCAAGCTGGGAAAGAAAGGCGCGGGTCTCCGATAGCCGCTGTTCATAGTCCACACAGGCCGCGGTGATACAGGGGGCATTGCTGGGCGGCCCAAGGGCAAACCGGCGCGGCAATGCTTGGGCTTCCTCCACCGATGCTAGACAGTCCGCATAGGCATCATTCAAAGCATCGGATAAGGTACGGGCTTGCTCTAGCGTGGCCGCATCAAACCCATAGTCTTCAAAATCAGGGGCAATGCTGTTAAACACATTGGTGCCAGTAATATCAGACTGGTTGGGGGGATTGGCCTGGCCGGCACCCGCCAGACCGAGCACCAAGCCAACGGTTATCCCAATTATGGTTAAGGAACGTTGTTTCATAAGGCATAGTCTCCGTTTTGCCTAGAGTCTGCATCGAGTTCTATAGACGATCGCTAAAACGATGCACCAATTCCCAATACAAAGCGGGCTCCATCTCCAGCTCCGGTGATGTCCCGCAGGGCAGGGGTAATCACAATGCTGCGATTGGCAAAGGGAGCCACCGATAGACCAATGGCCAGGTCTTGCCCCGTCCATTCCGTCACTAAACTGACAGGTTCGGCCAGCCGTACCGCCATGCTGCCAAACACCCCGATGGTGTCGTTGCCTTCATCCACATCGGTTTCCGAGCGGAACATGCCGCTACCAATGCCGGCGGTGAAGGCAATGCGGCTAAAGGGATCCTCAATGTGATCGCTGAGGGTGACAATCTTGGTGAGCACCCCGTAGACCGAGGATTCGAAGTCATCCGCATCCCCCACCGTCAGAAAGCCATTCCAGCCGATCGCCCCGGCAAAGTCTTCCGAGAAACGGCGGTGAACCCGGAGATTAAACCCCCCATCCCCAAAATCTCGGTTACTCCCAAAGCTGGCTAAGGTGTAGGACAACTCCACCCCCACGGCTTCGCGGGCATCGCCAGCTCCAATGCCAAAAACCATCGCGCCGTCACTGACATCGCTGTAGCGGGTGCGAGACTGGAACGTGGCTCCCACGAAGGGCGTCCAGTTGTCTAGCCCATAGCCCGTAGGATTGACAATCGTCAGCCCCGGTGTCCAGCGATCGCCCCCTCGGCGACCTTCTAACTCCTCTAAACGCTGTTGCTCTTGCTGCACGTCCATCAAGTCGGGAACATAGAGCGTTGACGACGATGGAGTCGCTTGGGCCAAGGTTTGGGCAACCATCTGCGGGGCGATCGCCGCTTCGGGCTGAGACGTGGGGGCAGGAACATTGATCTGGGGCGCGATCGCCCAGGTTAATCCCAACTCCACCTCAGGAGGGGCGATCGCGACAGATACCTCCCCAAGATGGTCCGCCGATCGTTCAACGCCACCGTCATGGCCTCCCTGATCAGCCCAAGCAGGCGCGGATTCAGGCGTGCCTTGCCAAAACTCTAGACGGTCTGTGGGCGAGGGCGATCGCAGATTCTGCGCTGAGTCCAGCACCAAGGCCGTGTCAAGATTGACCTCCGTGATCGGCAAGCTAGGGGCGATCGCTCGATCCTCAATGGCTAACTCATCTGCCCCAGGATTCACAACATCAACGGCGATCGCTCGATCCTCGCTTGCTGGCTCCTCAACCGCCGCATAAGTGATCCAGTCACGATCCTCATCGAGCGCCGCTTCCTCTGCCACCTCAAAATTCACGGGGTCAACGCGATCGCCAATCGCTAGTTCCAGCAGGGCTCGATCCTCCATGACCATGGATCCATTTATCGGATCCTCCCCAAGCATCGGCCGAGCCATGGTCACCACCGAGCTATCTAGAGGAGCGATCGCCACCGAAGGTTTAATCGTCCCGTCGGATTGCGCCGACAGCGACAGCGGCTCACGGGCGATCATTTGCGGCGGCACAGCCTGCACCTTACCCTCCGAGGCCAGCTGGTGGTGATCATCAGCCCTATTCAGATCAGGATCGTCCTTCAGCGGCACCGGATCAGCAGAAGCGATCGCGGGCTGCAGGGCTTCCTTGGCTGCTAACGCCGCGATCGTATAAAGAACAGCGGTTGAGATACGCATAGAAACAAGATCGGTTGAGGGGACAGGTGTCATCATTGACACCACATTCATCACGAGAACGGATCGATCCGCTCGCTCTCTAAATCCAGTTGCAGACGATTGGGGTAAAGCACAATGGTGATGGGAGAGACAACTGCATATCTCTCATCTCAGCCTGAAGCTTGACGTAGGCGATTCCCTGACCGAAGCAGGGTGGGCTATGTCTTGATACACCCTGTAGCGTTTTCTATCAGGACACTCCCTTGAGGGTTCTTGTGCCCAGGCTAGGAGCGGCGGGTAGCAAGTCTCTCCATTAATCCAGCCTTAACCCATAGCCCATGCGCAATCAGGACGGTTGTAGTACACTGAAACTCAACTCCCAATTTCGTGGCTCATCCTGTCTCTATTCGCTAGCATGTAAGGGTGATTAACTTGTACTATCCCTTACGGTCACTGAAGGAAGGACACTGGTTTAAGCTCATTTGTGGCGCAAGCTTCCAACACCTTCCTGCCATCCAAAATTTAGTCCTGGCCTATGCGCTGGCCGGAGCCGACTGTATTGATGTCGCGGCGGATGCGGCAGTGGTGGCGGCGGCCCGAGAAGCGCTTGACCGAGCTGGCAATCTAGTAGACGCCCAGTGGCAACGCGGCGATCGCCCCTGGGTGCGTCCTCTGCTCATGGTCAGCCTCAACGATGGCGATGATCCCCATTTTCGCAAAGCCGTCTTCGACCCCAACACCTGCCCGTCCGACTGTCCTCGTCCCTGTGAATCGATTTGTCCGGCCCAGGCGATCGCCTTCACCCCAGCCCAATCCGGCGTGATCGCCGAGCGCTGCTATGGCTGTGGGCGCTGTGTCCCTATCTGTCCCTTCGATACCATCTCCACCCAGTTCTATCGCTTCTCCCCCACCGATCTCCTTCCCCTCGTTCTCAGCGGCGTCGATGCCATTGAAATCCATACCCAGGTGGGGCGACGGGATGCCTTTGAACGTCTATGGGAGGCGATCGCTCCGGTGATTCCCCATCTCTCCCTAGTGGCCGTGAGCTGTCCCGCCGGCGACGGCATTGAGAACTACCTGCGATCGCTCTATGCGGTGATGCAGCCCCAGCCGCCGGTGGTGATCTGGCAGGCCGATGGTCGGGCGATGAGTGGCGACATTGGCGATGGCACCACCCACGCCACCCTGCGTTTAGGACAAAAACTGCTGGCCGCCGAGCTACCGGGCTATGTGCAGCTTGCCGGCGGCACCAATGGCTACACCGTGGAAAAACTGCGATCGCTCCACCTCTTGCCGCCGTTTTCTCCCACACCTAGCGATCGCGCCACCTCGAAGGCGATCGCTGGCGTTGCCTACGGCAGCTATGCTCGCACCCTTCTATCTCCCGTGTTGGACACTCTCGACGCGATCGTGCAGGAACGGGCCAGTCCTTCCGGCATCCCAGGGTCTGAGGACAGGGAAGCGATCGCCCCCAGCCAGCCGGCAACCCCCGCCGATCTCGAACACTATCCTGCCTTACTGAACCAAGCCATGACCCTCATTGACACCCTGATGTCTCCCCTAAAAGGCCCCGGCGGCCCAGCCCAGCTAGGCAAGCGATCATCCTATGCCGCCAAGCTGTCAGCCAGATAAGATATCAACCCCGTTAGTTACCCCGTGATTCAAGCCGTTGTTCCTAGTAGCCCTAGGTTTTGCCCATGCTTCTCTCAGACCATGACACACCATTCATCCCCTGTCTCAGGTCTCAACCTTGAGATCGTCCGCACTGTCGATTCTCTCAACCTCACCCTATTAGCCACCTATGACATCCCACGGTCGTCCCGCTCCCGGCGCATCTAATCCGCATCCTGCCACCCCCGAGCAGCCCACCCAGCCCTCTGGCATCACCGATGACCTCGAACAACTGCTGGCCGTTCTCCCTCCCAGCATCCGGCAAACCCTCAGCCACCATCCCCAACGCAATTACCTAGTGGAAGTGGTGATGGATCTGGGTCGGCAGCCGGAGGCACGCTTTCCCCAACAAACCGAATACCTCTCCGAGGATGTCATATCCCAAGCTGATTTGGATTACTGCATCGAGCGGGTCGGCAGCTTTAGCGGCGATAACCGAGCTGGCATCGAACGCACCCTGCATCGGATCAGCGCCATCCGCAATCGCCAAGGCACCATCATCGGCCTCACCTGCCGGGTCGGGCGGGCGGTGTTTGGCACCATTGGCATGATCCGCGATCTGGTGGAAACCGGGAAGTCAATTCTGATGCTGGGGCGGCCGGGGGTGGGCAAAACCACGGCACTGCGGGAGATTGCGCGGGTCTTAGCCGATGATCTCAACAAGCGCGTGGTGATCATCGATACGTCTAATGAAATTGCTGGCGACGGCGATATTCCCCACCCGGCCCTAGGTCGCGCCCGACGGATGCAGGTGGCCAAGCCGGAGTTGCAGCACCAGGTGATGATTGAGGCGGTGGAAAACCACATGCCTGAGGTGATTGTGATCGACGAGATTGGCACGGAGCTAGAAGCCTTGGCCGCCCGCACTATTGCCGAACGCGGGGTGCAGCTCGTGGGCACCGCCCACGGCAACCGCATTGAAAACCTCATTAAAAATCCTACCCTTTCCGATCTGGTGGGCGGCATCCAGTCAGTAACCCTGGGTGACGATGAAGCGCGGCGGCGCGGTAGCCAAAAGAGTGTCCTGGAACGCAAAGCACCGCCGACCTTTGATATTGCGGTGGAAATGCTGGAACGCCAGCGTTGGGTGGTGCATGAGCAGGTCTCTGACACAGTGGATAATCTGCTGCGCGGTCGTTTGCCGGTGATGCAGGTGCGGGCAGTGGATGACCAGGGCAAGGTCGAGATCACCGAAGAGGTGCAAAGCCCGAGCAATCCTGAACTTTCCACCTATCGGCGATCGCGCCCCTCCACCAGCCTGGGCAGTGATGTTCCCCAAGTGCGCGGCTGGCGTGCCTCGGGGCAGATGTTGCCCTTGCAAACCCAAGGGCGATCGCGGACGGTGCGATCGGTGCCTGCCGCCGCCCTACCCTCCATGCGTTCGCCTGAGCATCAGCAGTTTGATCAATTGCTGCAAGAGTCCCTCAGCGATCGCACCCTAGAGGATGAGGACGATGCCCTAGCAGGAATGCCCACCGGCCCCAACGGGGAAGATCTGCCCCTGCATGTCTATCCCTACGCGGTCAGTCGCCAACATTTGGATCAGATTATCCACACCCTCAACCTGCCCATCGTCATCACCAAAGACCTCGACCATGCCGATGCCGTGCTGGCGTTGCGATCGCACCTAAAAAATCATTCCAAGCTCAAGCACATGGCCCAAGTGCGGCAACTGGCCGTCTATGCGGTGAAGTCCAACACTATGCCGCAGATCATTCGCGCCCTCAAACGCATGCTCAAACTTGACGACCAAGGCATCAATGAACCCATTAACCTGAATCTCTTTTCTCGCAGCGGCGATGGTGACGAGATTGAGGCGTTGGAAGAAGCCCGCCTAGCCGTGGAGCAAATTGTCATCCCCAAGGGACAGCCGGTGGAACTACTGCCGCGATCGGCCAAGGTGCGCAAAATGCAGCATGAACTGGTGGAACACTACCGCCTCAAATCCTCTAGCTTTGGCGACGAGCCCAACCGCCGCCTGCGCATCTATCCCGCCTAGGGGTTGGGCATATGCCGCACTATGGTTATGGAGGTTCAGAACCTGTCCCTAGAGCATCCCCTAGCTCAGAGCAACTCTTAACTCTTGGAGCCGTTCGCAGAAATGTGGCAGGCATCCATGCGGGAAAACAGCACCCAGCACCACCAATCCACCACTCCGACCAAGACACAGGCCTTGGGCGGCACGCGAGTTCGGCAAGAATTAGAGTGCAAAAGAAAAGGCTGAGGGTTACGCTCACAAAGTATTGAAATATCAAGCACCTCAGCCATGACTCTAAGTTTAGCGCGCCTTGCGTGACCCAAATGTTCTGCGATGTTGATGATGTCTATCGTGAGTTAGAGCAATTCTGTGAGCGAGACGTGGCTCAACTGCCGTGCGATGACTCGCCGAAAAGCTTATCAGTCCCGTTTGAGTATCAGCGAAGTGATGACCATCGTCATTGCCTTCCATAGCTCAGGCTATTGAACGTGCAAGATTTTTTACCAACACTTAGTGTTGGTACATTGGCAGGATGCCTTTCCCATGTTCAGCTATGGGCGATTCATCGAGCTGATGCCTTGGAGCTTTATAGCCTTGGTACATGTCCTCAATAGCCACTGTTTTGGGGTCATGACCGGCATCAGCTTCATTGATTCCACCTCGATTGCAGTCTGTCATGTGAAGCGGGCGAAGGCACACAAGACGTTCAAACATCTAGCGGGCTGGGGCAAATCATCGATGGGATGGCACTTCGGATTCAAGCTCTACCTGATATTAATGAGCGGGGCGAACTGCTGGCAGCGAGCCTGACGCCGGGCAATACCGACGACCGCAAGCCGCCGGTGCCGGAGATGACCCAAGACCTAGTCGGCAAACTGTTTGGCAATTGAGGATACATTTCGCAGGCGCTTGTGCTACTGCTGAATAAGGTGTTGCTGCTCATTGACCGTCTCAATGATGAGGCGGTCAATGAGCAGCTCAAACACTTATGTCAGATCGAGCACTCGCGGCACCGCAGCCCCTTCAATAGCTGCTTTTCAACTGTCGAACTCACGTTGGCACCAATAAGACGTTATCGCTTCTAACCTCAACCAAACTGACTACAGCTAAGCTACACGAAATCTGTGCGATCGATGGTTGCCAGTCGTGTGTTATCAAGAACAAGTAGGGTATTTCGTCCCAACTTGCCGATAACATCGCCCTGTCGTTGTTCAAACGAAAGCTGATTAAACCGGATACCAATCAGCTCAAACTTATCCAGGTTGTTCTGGAAATCAGTAACGCGGGTGCGTCCTTGCCGCCGTACAACAATACGATCGCGTCCACCCCCTGTGGTAATGACGTCGTTTCCTATTCCTCCATCCAAGCGATCATTTCCTGTACCGCCAATTAAGACATCGTTGCCAGATCCACCCTGAAGGAGATCGTTACCAGAACCGCCATCGAGGCGATCGTTACCTGCGTCGCCGTTTAGGATGTCATTGCCTGCATCACCGAATAGCTGGTCATTGCCTGTGCCGCCCAGCAGAGTGTCACGGTCAGCTCCGCCTCGGAGGATATCATCACCGGATGCGCCAACTAAGCGATCGCTTCCGGGGCCACCGAGCAATAGATCATTACCCGTGCCGCCAATCAGAACATCGTTTCCGGCGAGGCCAAAAATGCGATCATTCCCAGCTTGGCCGTTGAGGCGATCGGCGCGGGCTGTCCCTCGAAGAATGTCATCACCGCTGAAGTCGGGAGTTGTAGTTAGTGCTAACGTATAGTGTGTCGAATTAGCCGCTGATGCATTCCGTCCCACGAAGAGAATATAAGTTCCGGCTGACAAATCTTGAGAGTAGGTAGTACCATTAACAACACCAAAGTTGAAGCCCCCAACTGTTTCACCGTTGTCATAAATGCCGTTTCCATTTCGGTCAGAACCGATTAGAACCGTAGTATTGGCGGTCTGCCCACTTGCTTCAAAGGCAAAATTACTTTTCTGAGTCAGGGTGAACGTGTAGTAATCAACTGGGTCTAAGTCACCTACATAATCTCTCAATATCCGTTGTCTAGGGAGCATTCCCAGATCGAATGCTTGGGAGAGGGTATTGCCAGGATCGGGAGAAATATTACTTGGTTTAGGCGTTTCGGCTAGCCGAAGTTCGTAAGAAGTGTCTGATCGCTGTGTAGATACTTCAAGGAAGTAGGTTCCTGCTGGCAAAGGCGCAAAGAAACTGGTAAAGCCACCTGTGCTGCTACCGCTGCTTCTAACAGCAATTTCGTTGTTCTCAACAATACCGTTTTCATTCCGATCGGAAATTATACGCAGACCAGTGAGAGAGATAGCCTCAAATAATCCGGCTAAATCGCTATTTTGGGCAAGCGTAAATCTGTAGTAGTCAAGACGATCGGTACCCTCAAAAGTACTAGAAATTTCGAGTGCACCAGAGAGGATGCCTAGATCATCGGCAGTCGCCAAAGTTGTGTTAGTCAATGGGTTGTACCAATTGAAATTACAGTCTAAATCGTACCATAACAGAAATATCTCTTCGTATGTGAACCGTTAATGAAGCATGATATTTGTATGAAGATGCAGGATTTAGTGCTGACCATTTATAGACAACCTAATAATTGCTCCTTGCATTTAGAGCTGATTTACAAAGCAAATCTTAAGCTGCTTGTATCCTTTGTATATCAAGGGTTCTGGGTTACGAAGCTGCATTAGACAGTTTTTATGAAAGCCTTGCCAGATGGGAGTTTCAGCAACTTAATAAATTAGCTCTTATGAAGGCAAAGATGAGGCAATCCCCATCCTTGTATTTATCCTCAGTCCATCTCAAATCCTCTAGCTTTGGCGACGAGCCCAACCGCCGCCTGCGCATCTATCCCGCCTAGGGGTTGGGCTCGTCGCACTATGGTTATGGAGGTTCAGAACCTGTCCCTAGAGTATCCCCCTAGCTCAGAGCAACTCCTAGCTCTTGGAGCTGTTCGCCGAGATGTGGCAGGCATCCATGCGGGAAAACAGCACCCAGCACCACCAATCCACCACTCCGACCAAGACACAGGCCTTGGCCGGCAGGTGTCCGCGCACGGCCGCTAGATCAAAGACCACATCTTGGTAATAGATCCAGCGATTTTTCACCCGCCAGCCGACGCGATCGCCAAACTTCTCCCAGATTTGGTCACCGGGATAGTCGCCATCCAGCTTCGCACCGCAGTCTAGGTACAGCGATTGCTGAACGCTAAAGCCAAAATGCCCCTGGCTGTAGGTGGTCCACAGTTGATCAATCGTGCGCAGATCGGTGCAGGGAAACCCCCGCAGTTGTTCCACCCGCATCCAGTCTCCCTCTTTCCGTCCCACGCATTTGAGCATGACCCGATAGGTTTCATCATCCGCCGCCTGCCAGTTGCCCGCCTGGAGCAGATCGCGCAGGGGGCGATAGTCTACCCCTTTCTTAGACTGGAGGGGATCCAGGGTGAGGCCGCTTGGCGGCGCAAGGACTTGGATTTGGCTGAGGGGTAGGTTTTGCTGTCCATCTAAGGTCAAGCGCTGCAGGGCATTCAGATCAGCGACGGTCACCCGCAGTAGCCCATCTGCAAATTCCAAGACCGCACATTCCTGGCGTCGCCCTTGCTCTGTCAAATATTCCGATCGCAAAAAACGGCCAATGCCATGGCCTTGGTGAACTACATAATCTCCCGGATGGAGATCCTTGAGATCCATCAAGTCCGTAGGAGCCCCCACAGGGCCACTGGGCCGCTCGGCAGAACTGGCGTGGGCCACCGCTTTGCGCGCAGGTTTTAGCACTTGCATAGACAGCTCCGTCATCACCTGCTGCTCAATAATCGTCACCTCGTCATCCCGTAAACTCAGCGCCGCCTGAATCCGCTTGAGTTTCGTCCGGGCGCGATCGGTGAGCAAATAGCCTTGCTTGAGGGCAATTTTCAAGGCGGTTGCATAATAGCGAGCCCGTTCCCGCTTGCGCAGGCGATAGGGTTCTTGCTGCTCTTTGAGAATGCGCGCCGCTAGCTCGCTAGGGACATTTAAGTTAGCACGTTCTACTTCTAGATAGTGGCGATCGAGATCATCAATTTCGCCGTCATTTTCTTTGAGAACCTGGGCCACCAGTTGGCGGTAGTCTCCAGCTACATCCTTCAGCCTTGCCCGAGCAATGGGGATCCGATAGCCCTCTTTTTCTACCACAATAATTTGGGGCTCGGGTGCCGATGCTAGTTCGGTTTGAAAGCGTTGTCTGGCATAGTCATGAAGATCTTGGGCATAAATCCATTCTGTTTTACCCAATCGGGCTGCTCCTGTTTGGATACCTTCAATTAAGTATCTGGTGTAGAGCGATTGCGCCTGCTTGGTACTGGATTTTTCCTTAGCTTGGTACGATACCTCATAGGCATTACACGAAGCTAACAACACCGTTCCTTTACTTTTAAGCTGCTGGAGGTTAATTGAGTCATCTCCCTTTTGCAGCAAATTCGCCACTGCACCGCTAAAGCAACAGTCTAGAATCACAACTTTTTGATCCGAGCGACTGCTCATCAAATGACGATGTAGCCAAGCTGCCTCAACGGCACTAGATTCTACCAGCCGCTGCCCATCCTTACGTGTTTGGCAGGTAGACAAGTAAAGTTGGCTACCCGTAGAATTATCTAAAGCTCCATGACCAGAAAAGTAAAATAGTAAGACATCATCCCGACGACGACCGCCAAAAAAATGTTCAATGGCTTCCCGTAGCTGTTGCGGATTGGGGTTTTGTAGAACCTCTACCTCAAAACTGCCGCGATGGGGATCCTGTAATACAGCTTGCATCTGCGCCAGATCTGCTAAAGTGCCTGGCAGCGGCTCGTATCCCGCTCCATAATCACTCACCCCAACTAACAGTGCTAAGCGCCGACCAGACATCTCAAAACCCTCATTATTAAGTTGGCTGCACGGATATCGTCCTTGCAGCCTAACGAACCACCGCATTTCCCCCCTCAGCTATCCAGTCACGGATAGCAGGGGGTTCAGTGCCCATGGCTGTGGTTCATTAGGCCTCTATCTGAAGCGCAGGAGAGATCTACTCGGACAGCCGTCCTACAAAAAGTCCTATAGAGGACAAGAGGGCGTTCAGAGACATGGGGGCGCAGCAAAGTCTTGTTCAGACTATCTAACACTTCATGGTTCAGGGCTAAATCATAGAGTGTCAGAGGAAACGTCATGGCTAATTATGCTGTGTGTGAGATGTTCGCTACTAGTGTAGGCGATGCTCTGAAAAGCAGAGAGATGGGCGATCACCCTCCCCCGGGGATCTCAATCACCCTCCGCCAGGAATCCACAGGCCGTAAAACCGCAAACAGGGATGAGCGATCGCCCATCCCTGCATTCATCATCAGTTCATCTAACGCCGTACTGCTCTAGATGGAGACAACCGGTAGAGCCTTCTGAATTTCTTCTCGGTACTGACTCTTCTGCTTCATGCCCTTCAACTGCCCAACCATGGCTTTATCTTTAAAGAACTGCACGGTGGGGGTGCCCATGACGCCGGCAGACTCAGCAATGTCCGGGTCTTCGGTGATGTCAATTTCCACATAGTGGACGCGATCGCCAAATTCATCAATCACCTTGCCGAGAATGGGCTTGAGGGTATGACAAGGGCCGCAGGTGGGTGAGGCGTATTTGACCACAATTAAGCGATCGCTCTCGTGGTAGAGCTTACGGAGGGCATAGCCTCCCTGGTGATACACCGAGGCGAGATCAAACTCCGCTTCGACTGGCTCTGACGTGGTCTCCGAGGCCTCTGGCGCGGCGGCATCTGAGGGTGCATCAGACGAGGTCTGGGCCGGTTCGGCAGCCTGGTGAAACTCGGTGACCAGCCCCTGGCTAGACAACCAGCGTTCAGCCAGCATCGCCGCCATACAGCCCGTGCCAGCAGCGGTGATGGCCTGGCGATACTCGTGATCTTGCACGTCGCCAGCAGCATAGACGCCTTCAACGCTCGTTTCCACCGAGCCAGGCTGTGTGACGATATAGCCCACCTCATCGAGCTGCAACTGTCCCTGAAAAAGCTGGGTGTTGGGGGTGTGGCCAATGGCATAAAAGAGCCCGCGTACCTCTAGGTTGCGCTCCTCTCCCGAGAGGCGATCGCGTAGGCGCACTCCCTGCATTCCCCCAGCTTCCCCGTAAACATCGATGACCTCAGTGTTCCAATGGACGGTGATTTTAGGATTTTGCAGCACCCGATCCTGCATGGCTTTGCTGGCCCGCATGTGATCGCGCCGCACGAGTAAATGGACATGGGAGCCATACTTGGTGAGATAGACCGCTTCCTCTGCCGCCGAGTCGCCCCCACCAATGACCGCTAGGTCTACCCCTTTAAAAATGGGTGTGGCTCCATCGCAAATGGCACAGGCCGAAATACCGCGACTCCAAAAGTCATGCTCACTGGGCAGCCCCAACCGCTTAGCCGTGGCTCCCGTCGCGATCACCACGCTGTGGGCTAAGACCTCTCGCTCGTCAGAACGAATCACAAAGGGACGCTGGCTGAAGTCTACGGCGGTGACATCTTCTGTGACCAGCTCTGTTCCCCAGCGCACCGCCTGAGCTTTCATGTTCTCCATCAGGTGCGGCCCTGTGATGCCGTCGGGAAAGCCAGGAAAGTTTTCCACTTCAGTGGTGGTCATCAACTGTCCGCCCGGCACCCCGCCCACCTGATATCCCTCAAACATCAACGGTTTGAGATTGGCCCTTGCCGCATAAATTGCGGCGGTATAGCCCGCTGGCCCAGAACCGATAATCACTAAGTTTTCAACTGCTGGGTTTGCCATATCTAGGTGAACTCGTAACGACTACGCCTAATATAGCATGGGACTGGGATACAGCGATCGCCTCCCACGAGTGTCCCTGACCCGTTCCCTGGTGTTATGGCTCCAGTAGGGCGGGCAGCACCCAGCCTGACAGAACTGGGATACAGCGATCGCCCCCCAGAAGAATCCGGGAAGCGACTCCTGCGATCACACCCGCTACTCCTCTCTGGTTTTGCGGCGTTCTGCGAGCTGCAGCAGCAGGGCGGCATGTACCTCGCGGGTAATGGGATAGAAATAGGTCAGGACAATCCCACCTAGCAGGCATAGAGCAGGCAGAGGAGCGATCGCCATGCGGATGGCCCACTGGGCCGTCTCCGATTGTTCTGGCGCACCGCCGATATAGCCCGACCACTCCAGCGCCTGCCCCACCACCCAGAGCCCTGCCGCCAGACCAATCTTTTGCAGCAGCACCATAAAGGCATAGAAAATGCCCTCCCGCCGCTGGCCGGTATTCAGCTCATCCAGTTCAATCACATCCGGCAGCAACGACCAGGGAATCAGGTAGGCGGTTGACACCCCAAAGCCTGCCATAATCGCCAGTCCATACATCAAGCCCATCTGCCCCGGCTGTAGAAAAAAGAGGCCGACTTGCGCGATCAACCAAAGACTCATGCCGATGAAATAGACCGCCTGTTTGCCAATCCGTTCGCTGACGGCACTCCAGACAAAGAGCATAATCAGCGCCGTCCCCTGCACCGCCAGGATCACCACATTGGATACCTGATCCGACATGAATAGGCAGCTCACCACAAAAAACTTGAGGATGGATGCCGTCACCTGCACCGCTAGCCAAGAACAGAGGTAGATACCAATGACAAACAGAAAAGGTCGATTGCTGAAGGCAATTTTGACCTGATCAAAAAATGGCGTGGTGGGCATCGCGGTGGTGGCATTGTTGAGCGATCGCAACCCCCGCTCCTTGGTGCCAAAAAAGCACCAGAAAATGGGCAGCACCGCAATCACCGCACAGACACCGCCGATAATTAGATAGCGATATTGCAGGTCATCGGGCGTGACCGCACTAATGGCAATCACCAGCAGCACAGACAGAATGCTACCGCCAATGGAAAAGGCAAAGCGAAAGCTATTGAGATTCGTCCGTTCGTTATAGTCCTGGGTGAGTTCAGGCGTGAGGGCCGTGTAGGGCAAGTTGACGGTGGTATAGGCCAGGTGAAACAAGATGCCGATGGTCACGTAGTAGGCAAACAGCAGCCATTGATTGGTGGCCGGATCGGCACTGAACTGGGGCACGATCCACAGGAGAAAAAAGAACACCCCAAAGGGAATCGCTCCCGCCAGCATCCAAGGATAGCGACGCCCCAAGCGCGATTGGGTGCGATCGCTCATCACGCCGATAATCGGGTCATTGATGGCATCTGAGATTTTGCCAATGGTCAATACCCAGGCCGCCAACCCCGGCGGCAACCCTGCCACCTCAGTAAAGAAAAACAGCAGAAAGAAGATGAGAACATTCGCCGTGATCGCGGTTCCCAAATCACCGGCACCGTAGGCCAGCTTGGTACGAAAGGGTAAGCGATCGGCTAGAGGCGGACTGGGATGCTGCACCATAATCTATGCGCCCTGACGCGGCGATCGCGCCTGTTTTACCATGGCGATCAACGTTTGGTGGGCATCTTCTGAATCCTGCAGCGTATGGTCAAACGTGACCCGCACCGGCACCGTATCCTCGGCCACCTGGGCGGTTAGATCCATACCCGTGGGATCAATGCGCAGGAGTTCTGCTGCCGTCGCATCCGCCACGCCGCCAAAGACCTGGGCGTAGAGTTTCACCGCCTCGCTATGGTCTTCGTTCATGTGTTTACAGATGCGATCGCTCACCTCTGTCGTCAACAAGTCTGCCATGATGGTTAATCTCCTTTAGCCGTGATCATCCATGATTAACGATTCCTTCAGGCATCCAACCTTCATCCGGGCGTCAGACGTTAGCCCGAATGAACCATGGGGCGATCGCCCCCCAATGTCCTGAACTCAACTTTCTGATTGGCTGACCAATCTTTCCCTATCATGCCCCAGCCCCTTTTTCCACAAAGGTTTCAGGTGTTTTCAAAGCCCCTCTACCGTCCTGGGAGAGGGGTTTGGGGTGAGGGTCTTCGAGGGTTTTCTATCAACCCTCTCAACTCTAGACCAGTTGTTGGTTTTGCAGCAAAAATGCCACCATGCGAAAGAGACTGAGGGCAATAAAGGACAGCAAAACTACACTGAGAGCAATATTTAAGGCATTTTTTAACGTATTCATCGTAAAACCTAGAGCATGGGATTTATCCCTCACTCTAGCAGGCTTCACCGAGTTATCCCTACAGGAACTCATCATCCCAGCCGGTGTAGATACCAGGGAGCGATCGCCTAACGATTGCCAGCCTCAGCCAACGCCGTTTGACTATTCTCTTGATAGAGCCGCACCCGACTTTGGGCCGTTTCATAGCGTGGATCGTCCACATCCACTTGGTTCATCAAGTCAGCAGCCCGCTGCCAGCGGGCCGCTAGCTCTAGCCATTCTGCCGCAGACTGAGCTTCACCGCCAGCCTCGGCCGCTTGCTGAGCTAGGTCAACCGCTTGGGCAAAGGGATCGAAGGCTGGAGGCTCAGGGGGCATGGTTGGTTCAGGCTCACTCGCTCCTGTTTCAACCGGCTCAACCTCCGGCTCAACCTCCTCCGGCTCTCCCGTCAACACCGTCTGCACCTGATCGGCCCAGCCTAGCCCTAACCATTTCGACACCGCCCAACCCACAACCAGCAGCAGCAAGCTGAGGCTAATGCCGCCAACAATGCCCCGCCAAAATCCTTGATCGGATTTCTTGGCTGCCTTAGGCAAGGTTGACCGCGTTGAGGAGCGATCGTGCTTCATGTCTTGCAGCCATCGCTGAATAGGATTAGGCGATCGCAGCCGAATTTCCTGAGACCACAGCAGGTTATCCGGCTCCCGGCGAATTTCATCGAGCCACAGCAACTGCTGCTCTTGCACCAAGCGGCTGTGCATACTCACCCGGCGAATACTGCGAGGAGACATCGCCTCCAACATGCTCTTCACCCGTTCAACCAGCACCGTCTGGTCAAGCTGATCGATCGTGGCGGCTTCACACAAGAGCTGTAGCTTATTATCTTCAAACACAGCTCGAACTCTGACGCCAGAGTCCGCCAATTTTTCATTCAAAATTTGGATAATCGCGGCTACGCTGCCCTGTCGAGCTTGGTAGGCGATGTTGTCTATTGGATCTACCATCGTTCGCCCTACATTCAATGGGGAGATGAGCCCTGAATTCAGGTTTGGGTGAAAACCCTCCATAGTCTGACAGGAGACGGCCGCGATCGCAGCAGTAACCTCTCTAAAACCCTTGTGCCTATTCTTGCATCCGTAGTGAAACACCTGTGATGCTTAGAAGCAGATGAGCGCTACTCGCTTAAAAAGCTTAGCCTAGCGCGGCACATTTCTAGACATGCTTCCTATGCAGGGGTGGACACCCTCAGGTGGGAAACGCCGTCCCAGCCTGTGTCATCCCTAGTGTATGCGAGGCTTGAAGTGATAGCACGCCATGATTCTCAGGCAAAACGCTCGCCAGAATCTAGCTACAGTTCCCTTCAAGACCTCTACGATTTCAAGACCTACGCTGGCCGAGCGAAGCCGTTTGTCCTGAGGACAGGCTACGCCAACGTGAAACGTCTATCGAAGGGAGAAAGCCAAAACCCATCCCATGTTCCCTTCAAGACCTACGCTGGCTGAGGGAAGCCAAACCTCCACCGCTCCCTAGCCCCTTTGGGGCGGCTACGCCAACGGCTTCGCTCAGGGAACACTAGTTTAGGGAAGCTTAAGTTTAGACGTGACAGACCATCACCCCAAAGGCCATGACTATCCACCAGGGTTACGACTCTTGCTTCAATTAATGCGGATGGCGAGAATCGAACTCGCAAGGCATTCGCCACACGCCCCTCAAGCGTGCGTGTCTACCAATTCCACCACATCCGCCTATGTTTCTAGCCTACTCTCAACCAGTTAGAATTGACTAGCGGTCAACATAATAACATAGCTACCCCGTCAGTGGTCAGCAAAAATGATCCTGAACCTTCATGGCTGACCCAGAAATTAGGATCTAGGGAGACTTTGGGGCATCTTCACTACCATCTAGGCATTCTGCTCGACTTCTTGGATTTAACGCTCGATGATCTCAGACTCAGCGCTCTCACTGACCCAGATCGAATTTCGCTTGCGGGCGCTCTTGCCTGCAGATCTATATGCCTCGGTGTGGATTGATCCATCCCCCAGCAACCTCATGCGGGTGTTTGAGCATCTGCGTACCCTGCAGCATATTTTGCATGACTACACCCCCCGCCAAGTATCTGAACTGCTGCCCCAGCCGGGTATCATCCGCCATAGCTGGCACCAGGGAACCCTCTTGTTTACCGACTTGGCAGGCTTCACCACCCTCATGGAAGCCAATGTAGCCCAGGGGCGGCAGGGTGCCGTGACCCTCCTGCAGGTACTCAATCAATATTTTTCTGAAATGCTGGAACTGGTCAGCAAGTCCGGGGGGGAGGTCTTAGAATTTACCGGCGATGCCATGCTGGTGCAGTTTTTAAGCGATCGCCACCAAGTAGACACGCAGCAGGCGGTGCGGGCGGGTCTGCGCATGCAGCGGGCGATGGATCACTTTAAGCATATTCAAACCGACCAAGGATGTTTTTCCTTGGGAATGCGGGTGGGCATCCACACCGGTCAATTCCTTACCGCTGATATTGGCACGCCGATGCGGGTCGCCCATGTGCTGCTGGGCAACACGGTGCAGCAGGCTAAGCAGGCCGAGAGTGCTGGTCAGGTGGGGCGTGTATGTTTGACCAAGGAAGCGATCGCCCGCCTAGAAGATGCGTTTCACATCGATCCTCCCCATCACCATGGCTATAGCCTCGTGCGCGACGACCTCAGCCAAACCGAGCTAGGCGACTATGAAATCTCCCTCAATCGGCGACGATTATCGAGTTCGATCTTGTTCGATCGCAGCCCTGAAGGCATCCTCGCGGAAATTCGAGACATTCTGGATCGGGTCGATCGTCTTTCTAGCTATATCCCCACGCCTATCCTACATCTGCTGGTAGAAAGCGCCGCTCAGCGCCGAATTGCGCCCAGATTTGCCGACGCTGTGGTGATGTTCGTCAACCTAGGCGGCTTGCCGGAAGCTGTGGATGCCGCCTCTCCAGAGGAGGTGGCCGCCATCAGCACGACCTTTTCTACCGTGTTTTCCATGATTGATGCAGCGGTGCGATCGCGGGGGGGCATTCTTCAGAAAGTCACCTATCACCTTGTGGGGTCTGATATCCTCATCTACTTTGGGGTGCTCAATTCCCGCACCCAGGACATGGTTCACGCCGCCGACACGGCCCTAACCATTCGCGACCAGATTATTCCCAGCCTCACTAGACCCATGGTGCAGGGACAGCCCGTTGATCTTGATCTGCACATTGGTATCGCCCACGGCCCCGTCTTTGCCGCTGAAATTGGCGAACCTCGGGGCCGTCGAGAATTTAACATCCTCGGCGATGCAGTCAACACGGCTTCTCGGCTCACCAGCCAGGCCCAATCTGGTCAAATCCTCATCGGGCGGCACATCTACCATGCCCTTAAAGACAGCTATCATTGCAAATCCCTAGGGGATGTGACCCTAAAGGGTAAATCACAGCCTACTCCTCTGTTTAGTCTGCTCCAGCAGCACGATAGCTAAACGTTACGATGGTGAGAACGATAGTGAGACTGCCCTTCACCGCCCACCATGAACGCCTACGATCGCATCTACGCCATTGTTCGCCAAATTCCACCCGGACAGGTGGCCACCTACGGACAAGTCGCCGAACTCGCCAACTACCCCCGCCAGGCAAGGCTGGTGGGCTATGCGCTCTATCGGGTGGCGATCGCCTCTGATATTCCATGGCATCGAGTGATCAACGCTAAGGGCGCGGTGTCGGAATCGCCCTTTCGCCAAGGCAGTGACCAACGGCAGCGATCGCTCTTGGAGCAGGAAGGCATTGAATTTAGCAAAGCGGGAATCATCAATCTCCGCCGCTACCGCTGGCAGCCTGAGCCTGGAGATTTGCAGCCTGCAGATTTGAATTGCGACGAGCAGGGGGAACAGTCTGCGTCATAATAATTAAGAAATGCAACGCCCCTTGGATTCCTTCTTCTTCACCGATCCGCGTCCCCGCGCTAGAGGATAGGCAGTTCCAAGACAGGGACGTTGAGCAGGCGATCGATAACACAGGCACCATGGGTAAACAGCGCGTACTATCAGGCATCCAGCCCACCGGCAATCCCCACTTGGGGAACTACCTGGGCGCAATTCGTAACTGGGTTGAGCAGCAGCATAGCTTCGAGAACTTTTTCTGCGTGGTGGATCTACACGCGATTACTGCCCCCCACGACCCCAAAACCCTGGCTCAAGACACCCGCACCATTGCTGCCCTCTACCTCGCCTGTGGCATTGATCTAGAAACCTCCAGCATTTTCGTCCAATCCCACGTGCCGGCCCATAGTGAGCTAGCCTGGCTGCTGAGCTGCATCACTCCCCTCACCTGGCTGGATGACATGGTGCAGTTTAAGGAAAAAGCCATTCGCCAAGGCGAGAATGTGGGCGCAGGTTTGCTGATGTATCCCGTCCTGATGGCGGCGGATATTTTGCTCTACGATGCCGACAAGGTGCCCGTGGGCGAAGACCAAAAGCAGCATTTAGAACTCACCCGCGACATCGCCGCCCGCATGAACTACCAATTTGGCAACGAGGAAGCGCCGGTGCTGAAAATTCCCGAGCCGCTGATCCGCAAGGAAGGCGCAAGGGTGATGAGCCTCACCGATGGCACCCGCAAGATGTCGAAGTCCGACCCTTCCGACCTCAGTCGCATTAACCTGCTGGACTCCCCCGAGGAGATCCAGAAAAAGGTGAAAAAGTGCAAAACCGATCCGGTGCGCGGTCTAGAGTTTGACAACCCCGATCGCCCCGAGTGCCACAACCTGCTAACGCTCTATATGCTGCTCTCCGGGCAAACCAAGGAAGCTGTGGCCGCCGAATGTCGCGACATGGGCTGGGGGCAGTTCAAACCCCTGTTGACCGAGACAGCGATCGCTGCCCTAAAACCCATCCAAGATCGCTATGCTGAGATCATGGACGACCCCAGCTACCTCGACTCCGTTTTAGCCCAAGGGCGAGACCAGGCCAGCGCCATCGCCCATATCACCCTCAACCGCGTGCGCGATGCTATGGGCTACGCTCCATCTCCTCCATTGGGATCATGACCTCACCGCCATCCACCGATATCTTAGACCTGTTGCGGGACGACTACCGTCGCTTTCCCCACGACCAAACCTACTCGATCTACGCCGACGATGTGCGGTTCAAAGACCCGATGAACGAATTTCGCGGGTGCGATCGCTATCGGCAGATGATTGGCTTCATCCAAACCTGGTTTCGGGAGCCCCAGCTCGATCTGCATCAGATCAATCAAGAGGGCGATCGCATTCGTACCGACTGGACGCTGAGCTGGACAACCCCGCTACCCTGGCAACCCCGCATTCACATCAACGGTTGGAGCGAACTCCATCTCAATGCCGACGGCAAGATTTCTGCCCACATCGACTACTGGCACTGCTCGCGGCTGGATGTCTTGGCCCAGCACCTGCCTTGGGCGATCGCTCAGAAAAAACGATAGAGTAGAACTACGTCAACAAATGTAAACGTTTCTCATCCTCAGGAAAGGTTCGGAACTCCATGCGCGTAATTTTGATGACCGGTAAGGGCGGCGTTGGCAAAACCTCGGTTGCGGCTGCCACCGGCCTCCGCTGTGCAGAACTCGGGTACAAAACCCTAGTCTTGAGCACCGATCCCGCCCATTCCCTAGCCGACAGCTTTGACCTAGAGCTATCCCACGATCCCACCCTGGTGCGTCCCAATCTTTGGGGAGCGGAACTGGATGCGTTGATGGAGCTAGAAGGCAACTGGGGAGCTGTGAAGCGCTATATTACCCAAGTCCTACAGGCACGAGGGCTAGAAGGGGTTGAAGCCGAGGAGTTGGCGATCTTACCCGGCATGGATGAAATTTTTAGCCTAGTGCGCATGAAGCGCCACTATGACGAAGGCGAGTTTGATGTGTTGATTATCGACTCAGCCCCCACCGGCACTGCCCTACGGCTCCTGAGCCTACCGGAAGTCGCCGGTTGGTATATGCGTCGCTTCTATAAACCGCTCCAGGCCGTCTCCGTGGCCCTGCGTCCCTTGGTGGAGCCGTTCTTTCGCCCCATCGCTGGCTTCTCCCTACCCAACCAAGAGGTGATGGACGCACCCTACGAATTTTATGAACAGATTGAAGCGCTGGAAAAGGTGCTGACCGACAATACCAAAACCTCGGTACGCTTGGTGACCAATCCCGAAAAAATGGTGATCAAGGAATCTCTGCGCGCCCATGCTTACCTAAGTCTCTATAACGTGGCCACCGATATGGTGGTGGCCAATCGGATCATTCCCGATGAAGTCACCGATCCCTTTTTCAAACGGTGGAAAGAGAATCAAGAGCAGTATCGCCGCGAGATTCACGACAACTTCCATCCCCTGCCAGTCAAGGAAGTACCGCTCTATTCCGAAGAAATGTGTGGTCTAGAAGCCCTCGATCGCCTCAAAGAAACGATCTACGGCTCCGAAGATCCCACCCAGGTCTATTACAAAGAAACTACGCTTCGGGTGGTGCAAGAGGAGAATCAATACAGCCTTGAAGTGTATTTGCCCGGCATTCCCAAAGATAAGGTAGACCTGAGCAAAACCGGCGACGAGCTGAATATTCGCATCGGCAACCATCGCCGTAATCTGGTACTACCTCAAGCCCTAGCTGCCCTGAAGCCCTCCGGAGCTAAGATGGAAGATGATTATCTCAAGATTCGATTTAGCTCTTGAGACGCGGCCAGATGAGCGAGGGTTTGTTCAATATCCTCAAAAGATGGACGGTAGGCGGGCTTGGGATTAACGCAAGCCTGCTGTAGGTGATGCAGATCGTCAATGCAATCTTCGTAGGAAGATAAAGCATCAAGGGTGCATCGGGTTAACAAATCCTCCAACAAACAGCCAAAGGCTCGCACCTCCAGATGTTCTAGAGCATCGCCAAAAACTGCATCTGTCGGATCATAAAAGGAGGCCGCGCCAAAATCGCTCAGCAAACTCTCTCCCTGCTCATTCACTAAGGTGTTGTGGGGATAGAGATCGCCATGGAGAATGCCCCTAGCATGGAGCCGCGCCGCCGCCGAAGCAACTCCCTGCACCGTCGCCAGAATCGCTGGTAGGGAAAATGTTTGCTCCGCAGGATAGGTATCGCGGGTGCAGGTATCCAGATTGGGCGGCCCCGCCAGCACGCCATAGCCAGGGGGAATCAGGTCAAAGACCAGTCCATTTTTCTGCTCGGGATGGTTCACCAACCGCCCCAGCAGCTTCACCAAATGGGGATGATTGCCTGCTGCGATGCAGGCCTGCATTTCATCCGCCGGAAAGCCATCGCTGGTGATCTCGCCCTTAAAGACTTTCACCGCCACCCTCTGGGGTGGATCGCAATGCCAGGTTGCTTGGGAGATGACGCCCGAGGCCCCCTGCCCCAGCACCTCGCCGACAGTGAGATCAGCCCAGTCAATGGCGGGCAGCGATCGCTCTTCCCTTGCCCCAGACGCACAGAAGGGATTGCCTGCATAGGCTAGCCAGGACAGTTTCGGCAAATGCAGCAGCCAGTCGGGCAGGGCATCGAGTTGATTGGCCGCCAAGCGGATCAGCTCTAGGTTGTGACAATGGGCCAGTTCTGGAGGGAGCGATCGCAGTTGGTTGCCCGCCAGCATCAGTTTCTGCAGGTGCTGACATTGACCGATCTCTGCAGGCACCTGGGTGATGTGATTGTCGGTGAGAATCAACCAGCGCAGCCGGGGAGATAGCACCGCCGCTGGTAGGGTATGAATTTGGTTGGACTTGAAGCCCAAGATCATTAGAGACGGACAGCGGGCGACGACTTCCGGCACCGTCTCAAAGTTGTTCTTAAAGCAAAATAATGCCTTGAGACGGGTAAACTGACTGAGCTCATCGGGGAGCGATCGCAGTTGATTATTCGACAGGTCAAGAACCTCTAGGGAATCTTTCAGTTGCAATAGCTCTAGGGGAAATTCCGTCAGACCAGCAGATATATTAATCCGCGTTGCCCCAGCTAGTTGACCCGATCGCAGTGCAGTTAATGTATCCATGGGCTACCTTTCCTCAAGGGTCATGCAAGAGCAAACTGGATAGCGAGTTCCACGTTTTTCACGTTCTCCCGAGGGAGGACATGGAGGGCATCATCGAGGTGTTGCAGCACCCCCGAGTCGATCCCCTGTCCTCGTCAGGAACCATCGCATCGTTCCCCATCATAGCCCTAGAGCCACGGCGGTGTATTCAGCACACATAGACAGGGATCCTGGGCCAGCCATTGTGCTCCCACCTGATGCAGCGCCGCCATCACCGGCTGCAGTTGTTGCCCCTTCGACGTCAGGGAATATTCCACCCGAGGCGGCACCTCAGCATAGATGCGTCGCTCCACCAGCCCATGGGCCTCCAACTCCCGCAGACGCTGGGTCAACGTCTTCGTGCTGACACCGGGCAAGGCGGCTAGAAGCTCATGGGTACGGCGATCGCCCCCAAACAACTCTCGCAGCACCAGAATTGACCACTTGTTGCCCAGCAAATCCACTACAAACTGGATGGGACACTGGGCATCAATGCAAGGGTTATCGTTCGCCATACCATCCAACTGAATTACCACCCAACCAAATACCACCCAACCGATTCAGCCATAGACCAGGGGCACAGCAAGCTGATTGACCCAATTCTGGAATTCTAGAAGCTTTGCCCAGGCTTTTTTAACAACTCATACAAAACTATATATTTCTTAAAACAGACCTCAGACGCAGACAGGACACCAATGCTTTACTCGCGGTTACTAAGAGGTAGCTGCGGTAACTGCCTTGTGAGCGATCGCCACTTCAGGGAAAGATGTTGCTCAACACCGATAAGAACAAACACGGTTCAAGCAAGTTATGGTCAGTTCTACTCCCTCCCCTGAAGCAGCGATCGCCCGTCCAGGCATCAAAGCCCCAGTTCAAGAAACTCTCCTAACACCGCGATTTTATACCACCAATTTTGACGCCGTTGCTCAGATGGACTTGTCTGGGCATGAAGATGAGATGGAGTCGGTTTTGGCGGAGCTGCGGGCCGACTACAACCGCTATCACTTTGTGCGCAACGAGGAATTCAACCAATGCTGGGATAGCATTGATGGCGAAACTCGTCGGGCCTTTATCGATTTTCTCGAACGCTCTTGCACCTCAGAGTTTTCGGGTTTCTTGCTGTTCAAAGAACTCTCTCGCAAGCTCAAGGGACGCAGCCCAGTCTTATCGGAAGCCTTTGAGCTTCTAGCGAGGGATGAAGCGCGCCACGCTGGCTTTTTGAATAAGGCCATGGCCGACTTCGGGCTATCGCTCGACCTCGGCTATCTCACCAAAAACCGTACCTATACATTCTTCCCACCAGAATGGGTCATCTACACCGTTTACCTGTCTGAAAAAATTGGCTACTGGCGCTATATTCTGGTGTTCCGCCATCTTGAACAACATCCTGAGCATCGTATCTATCCTCTATTCAAATATTTTGAAAGCTGGTGTCAGGATGAAAATCGTCACGGTGACTTCTTCAAAGTTTTGCTGCGATCGCAGCCTAAGCTCTGGAAGACCTGGACAGGCCGTCTCTGGGCCCGCTTCTTCCTGCTCACCGTCTTTGTCACCCATACCCTCACGGTACTAGAACGCGCATCGTTCTACGAATCCATTGGTCTCGATGCTGATCAATACAACAAAGACGTGATTCGCAACACCAATGAAACCGCTCGGCGCGCTTTTCCTAGCATTCTAGACACCGATCATCCCCAGTTTTTTCCCCGACTGCAGGCCTGCGCGATCGCCAATCAACACCTTGCAGAGATTGCCAGCGCTAAGCGTCCTGGCATCCTCAAATTCGCCCAAAAACTGCCCTGGATCAGCGTCATTCTTTGGCACATGATCTTTCTTTACCTGCTGCCATCGATCAACACAGAACCATCGAGAGCAACGGTTCATTAATATTCAAAAGTAGTTGGAGTACATCATGACTCAGTTATCTGCTCGCCTCCGGGAAGGCACTCAGCAGTCTCATACCGCTGCTGAAAATACGGCTTTTATGAAATGCTTTTTGAAAGGCATTGTCGAACGGGAACCCTTGCGCAAGCTATTTGCCGATCTTTATTTCGTCTATAGCACCCTAGAAACCGCCTTTCAGCATTACATCGACCATCCCATCGTCGGGGCCATGTATTTTCCCGACCTGAACCGCGCCGATCAGCTGGCCAAGGATCTCGCCTATTACTACGGTGACACCTGGCGCGATCAAATTACGGCAACGCCAGCGGGTGTGATCTATTGCGATCGCATCAAAACTATCGCTGAAACCGATCCAGTGCTGCTCATTGCCCATTCCTATACCCGCTACATGGGCGATCTATCGGGCGGACAAAGTCTGAAAAATATTATTCGCTCGGCGCTCGATCTTCCCAGCGGCATAGGTACGGATATGTACGAGTTTCCTGCCCTAGCCACACCAGCAGCAAAGCGAAACATTAAGGAACAATATCGCCAAGCCCTGGATTCCCTCCCCTTAGACGACGAGACCATTGAACGCATCGTCGCTGAAGCCAATGATGCCTTTACCCTCAACCGCGACGTGATGCATGAGCTAGAAGACGAGGTGAAAGCCGCCATTGGTGACCACACCTTTGACCTGCTGACTCGCCAAGACCGCCCCGGCAGCACCGCCCGCTGTCCTCACCACAGCAGCGATCGCGAGCTAGCTGTAGGTTAAGGGATCCTCGATCTCCCCTGGTCTCGAAAACGAGGGGGGATCCCAAGGGATCGCTCTTACATCATCCAGCTCTTTGACACGGCAACACTGTCGAAGAGCTGGCACGACCCCAGAGCCATGTCGGTGTCTTGGCCACCCCTCTCGTTTTCACCACACCTTAATGCCTGTCCATCATGAAATCCTTATCTCAAACCGTTCAGTTTGACGCCGATCTGCTCAATAAATATAATCAACCCTTACCGCGCTACACCAGCTATCCTCCCGCCACTGAACTATCCTCCGATTTTAATCTCACCGATTTTCGAACCGCGATCGCCCTCGGCAACTATAAGAAAACACCCCTATCGCTCTATTGCCACATTCCCTTTTGTGAAACCGCCTGTTATTTCTGTGGCTGCAACACCATTGTCACCCCACGCAAAGGCATTGCTAGCCCCTACGTAGACTATCTCTCTCGCCATATTCAGCAAATTGCGCCCCTCGTCAGCCGCGATCGCCGCGTGCATCAGCTCCATTGGGGCGGCGGTACGCCCAATTATCTCAGCCTGACTCAGGTTGAAACGCTGTGGGAACAGATAACTAAGAATTTTACCTTTGACGACGCTGCCGAAATTTCCATCGAGATCAATCCACGGGATGGCGATCGCCACTATTTGCATACCCTGCGGCAGCTTGGCTTCAACCGCATTAGCTTTGGCATTCAAGACTTTAACCCCACGGTGCAAGCCGCTATCAATCGGGTACAGCCTGAATCCATGTTGTTTGACGTCATGGACTGGATTCGGGAAGCCAACTTTGAGAGTGTCAACGTCGATCTGATCTACGGTCTACCCTACCAAACCCTCGATACATTCCGAGAAACCGTCGAAAAGACCCTAGAACTCAATCCCGATCGCATCGCCGTCTTCAACTTTGCCTATATTCCCTGGCTGAAGCCGATTCAAAAGCGGATGCCCGAGTCGGAGATGCCCAGCAGTGCCGAAAAGCTGAAAATCCTACAGCAAACCATCGCTCAGCTAACCCAAGCTGGCTATGTGTTTATCGGCATGGATCACTTTGCCAAACCCAATGATGAATTAGCGATCGCTCAGCAGGCCGGCGAACTGCACCGCAACTTCCAAGGCTACACCACCCAGCCCGAATCTGACCTACTAGGCTTTGGCATGACCTCCATCAGCATGTTGCAGGATGTCTATGTACAAAACCATAAGCGCATCGGTGATTTCTACCGTGCCCTAGATGCCGACCAGTTGCCCATCGATAAAGGCGTGCGCCTCACCCAGGATGATCTGATTCGGCGCACCGTGATTATGGAACTGATGTGTCAGTTCCAGTTATCGGTACAAGACCTAGAGGCTAAGTATCACCTAGGGTTTGACCTAGAGTTTAACGACTATTTTGCGCCGGTGCTCCCCCAACTGGATGCCCTAGAAGCCGATGGACTGCTCAAGCGCTGGGGAGATGGCATTGAAGTCACCCCTAGCGGTCGCTTGCTGATTCGCAACATCGCCGCTGTGTTTGATACTTACCTAGGCGCTCGCACAGGCAATACCTTTTCGAAGGCAATTTAAGGAACGACACCTATAGATGGGTCGCGCATATCCCATCTCAATCTTGCCAACTTGGGGCGTTGCTGATCACCCAAAGTGCTGATCATCCAAATCAATAGGGGTCTGCACGTGTTAGCACAACCTTAATCAGGATTCTCATGCCTTGTGCTCGTCAGCAACACCCAAGCTGGACATCCTGGGCCACCGAGCCTCCAGGAAACTCTAAACCCCTAGCTCATTGTGTTGTGTGAGGTTATTCATGTCCGTTAGTTCTCTACCACCCCATCCCAGCCGCTATCCTCTCAACTGGGTTGCCGTTACATTATTCACCGCCGTCCATGCCCTAGCCCTGCTGGCCCCATGGTTTTTCTCATGGTCAGCCCTAGGCGTGATGCTGGCCCTCCACTGGCTCTTTGGCAGCATTGGCATTTGCCTTGGCTACCATCGCCTCCTCAGTCATCGCAGCTTTCAAGTTCCTCGCTGGCTGGAATATGCGATCGCCATTATTGGCGCACTGGCCCTGCAAGGCGGCCCCATTTTCTGGGTGGCGGGCCACCGTCTGCACCACGCCCACACCGAAGACCTAGAGCAAGATCCCTATTCTGCCAAGCGCGGCTTTTGGTGGAGCCATATGCTGTGGATGATCTATCCCCACCCAGATTTCTTCACCTACGATCGCTACCAAAAATTTGCCCCCGACCTAGCCCGCCAAGGCTTTTACCGCTGGCTCAACAGCAACTTTCTGCTGTTGCAAATCCCCCTAGGGTTGCTGCTCTATGCCATCGGCGGCTGGTCGTTCATCATCTACGGTCTGGTCTTGCGCGCCGTCTTGCTCTGGCATAGCACCTGGTTTATCAACTCCGTCACCCACATGTGGGGTTATCGCACCTTCCACGTCAACGATAATTCTCGAAACCTTTGGTGGGCAGCAATCTTGACCTACGGTGAAGGCTGGCACAATAACCATCACGCCTATCCCCACGTGGCCAAAGCAGGCTGGCGCTGGTGGGAAGTTGATGTTACCTGGTGGGCGATCTGGCTACTCAAGTCGGTCGGTCTAGCCCGAGAGGTTGTTATGCCGCCAGAAAAAGCTCTTGCTCTTGCTGTTCAACCGGTGCAGCGATCGCTCTAATCTCGCTGTACCAAAGCCAACTTGCACAGATAACAGTCGGGGTGTAGCCATTACACCCCGTTTTTTTGTCGCTCTCTCGACTAAATCGCTACCAATACTGTGGCTCTTGAGCTGGATGTGACATGGGTACAGATACGCGAATGGGGTGAAGCCGCAACTCCACCCCACCCTATACCTCTGGATAGCAATGCTACAGAGCGATGGCTAAGACTGACTCGACACCGTCAACTCTTCCTGCTTCTTCAAGCGACGCTTGCGGGCATAGAGTTGGATAATTACCGCGATCGCCAACACCGCTGCTCCAGTTCCCCAAGCCGTGGCGCTGGTGGGCAAACTATTCTTAAAGATAGCTAGCAGCACAATCAAGCCCAGCAAAATCGTAGGGATTTCGTTAATCCGCCGCATTTGCATACTGTTAATCGTGCAGGTATCTTCAGCAAGCTGGCGCTGCAGCCGTCCACAGTAGAAGTGGAATCCCAACAGAATCGCGACCAAGAGCAGCTTCACGTGCAGCCATGCTTCCCGCATCACGTGGGGTTCTGTGGCAACGATCGCGATCGCCATGGTGATGGTGAACATCATGGCAGGCATCATGATCAGCTTATAGAGACGCTTCTCCATCCGGCTGTATTCTTCCTTGAGAGCCGAGCGGATGGGTTCGGGTCTTTCTTCTGTTTCGATGTGATAAACAAAGAGGCGTGGTAGATAAAATAATCCGGCGAACCAGGCTACAAAGCCAATGATATGAAATGCTTTAAACCAAAGATATGCCATGATGCGCTATAAACGTTTGCTAAGACGACCATCTTTTATATTACCGAGGATGGCTGGCGGTCTAGACCCAGCCCCCTGGATATAGTGTTGATTCTTAATATTTATAGCGCTTCCGCAGGGGAGGTCTGCAATGGCTTAGCCCGCGCCTTAACGGAGCAACCAACGGAAATCTATCGCTGAGATCCCAGACGTGGCCTTCCGACCTGTCTCAACAAGTGAACAATTAATTGCGGTGATTGTTGCTGTAGGGCACATTGGCCCCAGCCCACTGCAGCTTTTCGCGCAGGGTGCGGTAGTAGGAATAGTTTTCCCGCAGCATGATGAACTGGGCGGGGCGATCGGCCATGCGCACATCCACCCGCTGTCCTGGCCAGATTGAGGTGGCCAGCACACCATCCATCCACAGCTTGGTGTTGAGTTCCCGATCAGCCAAGGGCCAAATACTCACCACCGAGCCGCAGGGGAGAATGATTGGACGGCTGGAGAGACTTAGGGGACAAATGGGGGTGATGGCGATCGCATCCATGCCGGGATGAAGAATCGGGCCATTGGCCGCCACGGTGTAGCAGGTAGATCCCGTGGGCGTGGCCACAATTAGCCCATCACCTTGGTACTGATCCACTACTTCGCCATCGATGGCTAGCTCTAGAATCGACGTGATCATGCGATCGGCGGAGGCGGGCTTCACGCACATCTCATTCAGCGCAAAAAAGCGATCGCTCACCGGCTCCAGATTAGTATGGTTGCCCTCAAAGGTTGCGCCCTGGAGCATCATCCGCTGCTGCACTGCAAAGCGATCGTCCCGCAGGCGATCCCACACTTGGTCTGAATCTTGAAAAATATCGAGGGGTTCGGTCAAAAAACCTAAATGACCGCCCACATTCACCGCCAAGATCGGGATACCGTCCGGCGATAGATGCCGCGCCGCCGCCAAGGTTGTCCCATCGCCCCCCAGCACCAGAGCTAGGTCAATGGGCTGGGAGACCGAGGCTAGAAAAACCGGGTAGGGATTGTCTTTTGGCCCGCTTGGGCCCATTAAAACACGACATCCCCGCGCTTCGAGCTGTCTCGCACAGACTTCAGCAACCCGCTGGCTATTCCGGTCTCCAGCTTTATGGGCAATGATAACTTGCTTTAGATCCACTCCCTTACCACTTGAGGAGATTGAATTGCTCCATATCCACCGTGTTGCGATTCCGGTAGATGGACAGCACAATGGCTAGCCCCACGGCCGCTTCCGCCGCCGCGATCGTAATCACAAACACCCCAAACACCTGCCCCTTAATGCTAGCCGGATCGAGGTAGTTGGCGAAGGCAATCAGGTTGAGGTTCACGGCATTCAACAACAGTTCGATCGACATCAGCACCCGAATGGCATTACGGCTGGTGACCAGACCATAGATGCCGATGCAAAACAGGGCAGCGGCTAGCAGTAGAAAATACTGAAGAGAAATCATGACTATCTACAGAGTACAGATTAAAAACACCACATCAACAGGAAGCGATCGCTGGGGAGCGATCGCTTCTAGATTTCCCTAACTCTCCGAGTCACTGGGGGTTGTTGCCACCCCAGCCAACTCCCGAGGGCGCTCAGGCAAGGTCAAAGCTGGACGTTGAATCGTGTCGGCATCTAGGTCAGGCAGAAACTCTCGCCGTGCCAGCACAATCGCCCCAATCAACGCAATCAGCAACAGCACCGAGGCCAGCTCAAAGGGCAGCAAGAAGTCGCTAAACAAGTGCTGACCAATAATCACCGTTGCGTTGTCTCCCGCCGCAGGCAGCATAGACACTTGCCAGGGGGTGGTTAAGATCATCGCGCCCAGGAGAGCAAACAACCCAATGCAGACCGCTGCCGTCGCCGCTCGCCCCAGCCACACATTTTTCAGGGGCACGAAATCTTCCTGCTTGTTGACCAACATGATGCCGAACAGGATCAAGACATTCACCGCGCCGACATAGACCAACACTTGGGCCGCCGCCACAAAGCCTGCATTCAGCAAAATATAGAGCCCAGAGATGCTAATAAACACCCCCCCAAGCAAAAACGCTGAATAGACGATGCTGGATAGCAACACCACACCGAGGGCTGTGCCGAGCATCATCACGGCTAGCACCCCAAACGAAACGAGCTGAACTCCATCGGCTAAATTCACAACTGATGAATCTCCTTCTTTATCGGCTGTTGACATCCTCTCTACTCAATCGCTAGACGATAGGAGTGGAGAGTCCTTGGATCACTCCAAAGATTTCCTGCTTCTCTGGCTCATGCCTAGATACCCAAGCAAGCCTGGATACCCCCGGTCAGAACGCCTCCACAGGCTGTTTGTTTTACGTCCACTTGGTGCCCCCAAGCAGGACGGATCTAAAGGGTTGTGTTTCGCTTTGCTCTATACAGGTTGTCAGTGTCTTAACCGTTCTCTGAGCCGCCTACTGGATGAGCCATCCGTATTGTTGCGCTTTACCGCTAAAGGAATGGTATCAGTCAGGTGTAGATTTCGGCGCTATTCCTTCTCTCACGATCCCATGGTTCAGGGATGCACCCCAATCCACATGCCCTACACCACCAGCCAAATCAACGATTATGGCTGGTGGACTGGTCGGCTTTTGATAGTTGGGCCCACAAGCAGGATTGGCAGCACAACCTCGTTCAAACTCTGGCTGTGCAACCAACGCCATAGGCTACTTAGAGGGGGTTTCCTGTTCTTGTTCTTCCAGAATTTCATCTGGGGTCTTGCCAGACCGACGGGAACCCGCAGGCAGATCATGGGGATCCAAGACACCCTTGGGCAAATATCCCAATTCCCGTAGAGGCGTCACCATTGGATCTTGGGTCACCTTATAGGGTAGACGGCCCAACGCTACATTATCGTAGTTCAACTCATGGCGATCGTAGGTTGCTAGTTCATATTCTTCCGTCATCGACAAACAGTTGGTGGGGCAATATTCCACACAGTTGCCGCAGAAAATACAAACGCCGAAGTCAATGCTGTAATGCTTCAGCTTTTTCTTCTTGGATTCTTTGTTAAATTCCCAATCCACCACAGGCAGGTTGATCGGGCAAACTCGTACACAGACTTCGCAGGAAATGCACTTATCAAACTCGAAGTGAATGCGTCCGCGATAGCGTTCAGACGGGATCAGCTTCTCGTAGGGATACTGCACCGTGACAGGACGGCGCTGCATGTGGTCGAAGGTCACCGACAGACCCTGACCAATGTACTTGGCGGCCTGCAGCGTCTCCTTGGTATAGTCGCTGACTTGTTTGAGAAACTTCAACATGGTGTTTTGCTCTCTCGGTATGCTCAGATAATCGGCGTCTGCAATGGGTAACGCGAGGGTAGACCGTCGTTAAGGATCGGTCTTAACCGCCAAAGGCGATGGGAAAGGCTAGTTTCAGCCCCGCCGTCACCAATAGGTTAACAAGGGCGATGGGCAGCAGGAACTTCCAGCCCAGGTTCAACAGTTGGTCGATGCGCACCCGAGGCACGGTCCAGCGCACCAACACAGCTAGAAAGACCAGCAGGTAGGCCTTAAAGACCGTCATGACAATCCCTAAGGAAGCGGTGACGACCTGAAGCCACGGCGTCGTTTCACTCACCCCAATCCAACTGGCGATCAGATCGATGGAAATGGGAAATTCCCAGCCCCCGAGGTATAGCACGGCTACCAGCAGGGCAGATAGCACTAGGTTAACGTAGGAGCCTAGGTAGAAGAGGGCAAACTTCATGCCCGAATATTCTGTTTGGTAGCCCGCCACCAGTTCTTCTTCCGCTTCAGGCAAGTCAAAGGGCAAGCGCTCACATTCGGCCAGGGCAGACACCCAGAAAATGAGGAATCCGACCGGCTGCCGCCAGATATTCCATCCGAGGATGCCGTAGCCCGACTGCTGTTCCACAATGTCGATGGTGCTCAGGGAGTTGGACATCATGACGATGGCCAAGACCGCGAGCGCCAAGGGAATTTCATAGCTGATCGACTGGGCAGCGGCCCGTAGACCACCGAGAAGCGCATATTTATTGTTGGAGGCATAGCCTGACATCAGCAGACCGATGGGGGCAATGCTCGACAGGGCAATCCATAGAAAAATGCCGACCCCGAGGTCCGTAATCAGCATGTGTTGGCCGAAGGGCACCACGATGAAGGAGAGGAACACCGGCACCACCACCAACACCGGGCCCAGGGTAAAGAGCCAGCGATCGGCTTTTGCCGGGACAATGTCTTCTTTAAATAAAAGCTTGACGCCATCGGCGACGGGAATCAGCATCCCAAAGGGCCCGGCATATTCGGGGCCAATCCGTTGTTGGGCAGCGGCAGATACTTTTCGTTCTAGCCAGGTGGTGACCAACACGCCAACGGTGGCAGAGACCAGCATCAGGAGCAAGGGTAGGGGAACCCAAACGGCCTTAGCAAGCTCCGCTGGCAGGCCTAGCTGGATCAGGAGTTCAATAAAACTTCGCTGTAAATCAATACCAGATGAGTTCATACGCTCGAAGTTTGGTGGATGGGCTTCAATCAGGCTGAGCGATCGCTGGATAGAACCGAGGATGCTGAGCCAAGCTTGTATAAGCTGAACAACTAGTGGTTTTTCTACTGTTCAGTATATCGTTGCGTGACTTAACAATCGGACAGAGACCCCTAGGAAGTTTAGGACAGTTTGATAAGTTGTGCTTAAGTGAGGGGCGATCGCTCCCGTTGCCATCTTCCCATCGCTGGTTACCAGTAACCCAGCCAGCCTAGGCTGGGTCTAGGTTATACCCCTATACTTTGGCATTTATACCCACATCTATGCCCATCTTGGTACCCATCAGTATCAAGGATGGTCTATGAGTGATCTCGATCAATCCTGAAGCTGCTCCATCAGGGTGTGCCATTCCATCAGCTCCTTGATCAACACGGTGACGTGGCCGCCGCCGCTGGAAGGCGATCGCCCTCCCGACCGACACCTCCCGTGAAATTTTCGTTGGGAACAGCAAGGACTGTTTATAATTCAGAGGACTTGACTCCATGGATAGGGCGTCAGGCTAGGGAGGCTTCAAGTCGGACAAGCGATCGCCCCCTTGTCTCCCAGGTTTTGATTTTGGTTATTGGCTATTGTGCAAGTCCCCAACTTTCCAGAATGTAGTCATCCGCTGATTCGATCGCTGTCTCACTATAGCGATCAAGAGCTGTTGACCCTATTCCAGCGCCATCCTGAAGCGGGGCAATACTTTACTGCGATTTTTTGCCGCTATAGCCCGCTGGTTTACACCCTCATCCGCCATTCAGCGCGATCGCCGGTTCAGGCAGACTATCTCTTTGCCATGACCTGGCGACATATCTATCACGAGCTGGGGGGGCTGGATTTGTATGAACCGGGACGGGAACGGCCGGCAGGAGCCGAAGGGGGAGCCGCCCAGATGACCCTGCAAAGCTGGCTGATTAACATCACGGCGGTGTGCATCAACCGAGCTGAGCTGCCCCCGGTGGAAGACATTCACTATTCCCTAGATCACACCTCACCGCCCCTCTGGTGCTACGTTGACCAAGCCCTTGAGCAACTTCCCCCCACGCGGCGCTTAATTGTCTTGCTCAGCCACACCTTTCACTGGAGCGATACCCGTATCTCCGCCTACCTGCAGGCCGAAGGAGATATGCTCACCCCCACTACCGTGCGCGCCGAATTTCAAAAAGGCTGCCAGCAGCTTGAAGACTTGCTGCCGGTGGATATTCGCACCATTTACCTCGACGGCGGCACCGCCCGGCTCAAGGATGCCCTCGACGCTAGCTCCGCCGCCGCCGACTTGCAGGTTGACTAAGGGCCCAGCCGGTTGCCGGAGGACGGGGCGATCGCCCCCATCTGCCCTTCCAACCTGCCCCCAATCCCTAAGCCAAGCGGTGAAAGCGCTACCGATTGCAGCAAGGGTGATAATCTAATTCAGTACATATCGGTTCCCACTCACCATTGCCGCAGTCGTTGATGGCGTCATGGCCATCACTCTGGGGCATGAGTTGAGGTTGTGTAGAACAGGACACATCCGTGAAGTATTTCTTTTTGTCTGATGGCTGGGTTATTGGTCGAGTCTGGGGGATTGGCGGGCTGTGGGACGAGCTGGCCTGGCGGCGCAATCCTGAACTTCATCGCATGAACCTCTATCTGGTGGAGCAGGGCGAAACCCTATGGCTCTACCGAGTTGAGGATGCGGTGGTGATGGTGGAAGTGAAGCCGGGTGCCTTGAACTCACCTGGGGCCATTGGGCAGGTCGTGCTCAAGCGCTTGATTACGGCGGAACAGGTGTTAGAGCGGCTCTGCTCCGCCGATGCCGTGACCAGCCTATCGGCGGCCAACCAGCCCAAGCTGGGCTAGGTGATCCGCGATCGCTCCCCCAATGGCTTCCCAATCTAGGCTTCGTCAAAATGCTGAAACCCTTGCTGTAGGGAAAGATAGGATGCATCCCTGGGCTGAGACTCACCCGACTGGGAGCGATCGCCCACCACCACCTCAAGCGCTGACGTCGTATAGCCAATGATCGCCGCGCCGGGGCACTGGGCAACGAAGGCTGGGGCGATCGCCTCCGGCAGACATAGCACCAGCTCAAAATCTTCCCCACCATAGAGCGTCCAGGTTAGGGCCTGCTCTGCCGATTGCCACTGGGCCACCTCCGGCGGTGTCGGTAGGCGCGATCGCTCCAGAAGGGCACCGACGCCACTAGCCTGACAGATTTGCAGCACAGCATCGGCTAGACCATCACTGCTATCCATGGCAGCGATCGGCCGATCAAGCTGCCAGACTCCCACGGCCTCCAGCAAGGGCAAGACATCCAGCCGAGGCCGAGGACGCTGATGGGCTTGGATCAACCGCTGTTGCTGGCCCACAGACAGCGGACAGGGATCGTCAGGAGACAGCAACCGCTCTAGCCCAGCCCGCGAAGCGCCATGTTCACCGGTCACCACAATGGCGTCCCCCACCTGAGCCGCCGATCGCCGCAGCACTCGCTGGGGATGCACCTGGCCCAAAGCCGTGATCCCCAAGGTGACCACGGGCGATCGGCAAATATCGCCGCCCACAATCGCCGTTCCATAGGCAGCGGCACAGGCGGCCATACCCTGGTACAGCGCTTCCACCCAAGCCACTGGCACTGTCCCCGGCAGGCTCAGCCCAATGGTCAACCCCACCGGTCTAGCGCCCATGGCGGCCAGGTCAGAGAGATTGGCAGCGATCGCCCGCCAGCCCACATCCGTCGGCGACGTGGTTTGCTGGGGCAGGGCTAGCCCCAAACTGAAGTGAACGCCATCCACCAACACATCGGTGGTGACCACCAAATCCTGATCCGGCGGTAGAGCCAGCACCGCAGCATCATCCCCCACCATCTCCGGCGGACAGTAGCTCTGCAAACGGCGCAGGAGGCCCTGCTCGCCAATCTCTTGCACGACTAACTCAGATTCAGGCTTAGGCTCAGACACCATAGGGGTCGCACTCACACAATCAACGAGCCAGGTGATTCCAGCGATCGCCCCAGCCCAGAGAACTAATGTATCCTAACGGCGGGATGATCGGTCAACACCGGCAGGGGCGCGGGCTGTCCTGCCTTGGTGGAGCGCAGCAGCAGGGCAAAGGCTCCAGCACCTAGGCCATCCTGAGGAAACATGCGATAGCAGGGGCGATCGCTGAGGGTAGATTGGTAGGCCGCCAGATGGGGCACGGTTACCGCGGCAAACTGGGGAAACCGCTGGAGAAACCAATCGCCCACCTGCTCGTTTTCCTCCGGTGAATAGGCACAGGTCATATAGACCAGGTAACCCCCTGGAACCACCACCTGAGCGGCATTGGCCAAGATGCGTTTTTGGCGGTTGGCATTTTTATTAATAGTCACCGGATGGAAACAGCCCGGTGCTTTGCTGCCCTTGGCCAGCAGCGACTGTCCTGAGCAGGGCGCATCCACGATCACCACATCGGCGGTATGGGGCATCAGGTCTGCCAACACCTGGGGATCGACACTGAGGCTGAGGGCCGGCGAGATACGGCAGCGCTTCAGGTTTGACCGCAGGGCCGGCACCCGTTTGCCGATGGTTTCATTGGCAATCAACAGCCTAGGCTGAAGCGATCGCCAAGCAAACACACTCTTGCCCCCCGGCGATGCACAAACATCCACCACCAGCGGCTCCGGTGGGGCGATCGCTTCCAGAACCGAGGCGGCAAACACGGACGAAAAATCCAGACAGTAGCCATAGCCCGCCTCATGGAGCGGATGTTTACCCGGCTGTTCATGGAGAACAAGGCGATCGACAAACTTGGGCTGCCAGGGCAGGGGAGGCAGGGTAGCAAACGGTCGCTCTGGCGGCTCGTGGCACCAAAGAAAACAAGGATGAAACGGCTGGGGCTGGGTCAACGCTGCCATAAAAGCCGCTTGCTCATCTGGATCGCGGCAGATCCGCCGACTGAGTTTTAGCAATAAATTAGAAGGCGAAGACATGGAGATCCTAAAGCAGCGGCTGCAGTCGAGCTAGCCAGGCAGACGGATCCTCCACGGTGAGAATCAGCCGCTTGTAGTAGTCCTGGGACGTCAGATCCAGGGTTAGAATGCGATCGCGTTGGGTGATGTACCAAAATTCGCGCCCCTGCTCAGTGTAGAACGTGCCCGCCACCAGCCAGGGCAAACCCGTTCCTGGCGCACGCAGCACCCGCCAACTGAGGGGCGGCATCGTGCTGCTCACCGATTGAATATGAGCGCGAGGGATGTCAATGCGAGCCCCAAGGTGAAACGCCCAAAAGCGTTCCATAGGCTCCAGCTCAACCGAGAAAGTATCTGCCGTAAGGGTGAGGTTCATGGTGGCACAGCTCTAGCAGTTTGATGGGGAGCACGTGAGTTCGACGGAGGTTATCAGCCTCTTCGTTCATCCTGAGCTAGTTGTAGGGCGCTGTTAGGCGCAACCAGCACCGTCTCGTGGAGCGCTGATACAGGATGCTGCCGCTCATGCATCAACCCATCCATCGGTTTTCTAGCCATAACATCATCGAACTCACGGATGGAGAACGGAGGTGGGGCGATCGCCTTGGAGGCCGCTGGTTAACCCATAGTTAACCCATGGTCAGTTGTCGTTGGGCAACGCCGGCCGCGAGGCGACCCGTTTCCACGGCACCATTCATATAGCCATAATAAGCGTCACTGAGATGTTCGCCCGCAAAGATTAGATTACCAAAAGCAACCTGCTGCCGTTCCTCAGGATCATCCGAGTCAACGTAGAGAAACTGGCTAAACGCTGTATATTGCCCTGGTCGGAAGGTGCTGTATCCGCCCTTGACCAAAGCGTCGTTGTACCAATAGGTGCGAATGGAGCGATCGCCCTGGGCATCCGGCAGATCCGGCAGATAGGAGGCCATGCGTTCCACAAAGCGCTGGGCCAAACTCTGGGCCCCCACCGCCCTCGTTGCCTCTACCTCCTGTCCGCCCATAAAGAACGTGATTGCTCCATCCGAGCGTTGGGATTGCCGCTGGGTAGCATCCCAGGCTGACACAAACCCTAGATCAGTCCAAGCCGTGCCAGCAAAACCTTCCGCCTGTCGCCACACGCGATCCGTCACGCCCATAATCAGCTTTTCATTCAGGCCAAGCTGGGCCTGGTTAATAAATCGCCGAAACCGAGCTGGAAGATTCACATTCAGCTCCACATCCCGCAGCACCGGGAAGGGAATCGCCACAATTACCACCTGAGCTTCCACCTCCGTAGCATCGGCGAAGGTAAGGCGGTATTGATCGCCCACACTTCGTAGCTGCACCAGGCGTTTCTGGAGCTGAAGCTGTCCCGGCAAGCGATCGCGTAAGGCCGTAATGATCCGATCGCTACCGCCCTCCACCGTATAGGCTTCATCACTGGTGCTCAGGAGTTCTAGTTGATCATCATCGGTGATCAAGGGCAGGCTAAAGATCAACTGCAGCATGGAGGACTCCTCCGGCTCCACGCCATATTCACTGCGAATGGTGGATGCTAGCAACTTGTAGACAACCGGTTCCGGGAGGCGATCGCGATGGCGTTCGCAATAGTCTGCCACCGATAGACGATCAAGGATGGGGGCATAGCGATCCCAAGCCTCATCGAGACGATTGGCATCTTCTAGCAACTGTGCCGCCATGGGACGAAAGGCCTCCACCAGAGTTTCCTCCGTCCAGGCTGTGCCCTCAAAATAGTAAGCAGACTCCGGCCAAGCAGACTGGGTCAGTTCGTCTAAGCGACTGTAGAGCGTCAACCCCAGATCATCCACCAAGGCCAGCAGATCAGCATGATCGGTGTTGATCAACTCAGCCCCTAACTCAACCGTGAGATTGGGCCCTACCGCGTGGGTCACCGATCGCACCCTCCCTCCCGGTCGAGACTTGGCCTCATACACCGTCGCCAGAATGCCCGCTTTTTGCAAGTGGTAGGCCGCCGTCAGCCCCGCCAAACCACCGCCAATGATCGCCACCGTGGGCGGAGTATCGCCCCACACAGCCTGCACCCTAGGCCAAACCGTTGCCGCGATCGCCCCACCCCCAGCTAGGGCAGCATAGTTGAGAAAGCGCCGCCGACCGAAACGAGGCGAGCGCCGCCCAGAACCATGCCCCCCATTGGCAACACAAGCTTGACGAAAAATCCGCACAAAAGAACGATAGAGAGGAGAGCGAGCCATAAAAGTTGTCGTTAAAAGGGATACAACACAACCGCGATCTAGAAGATGGACACCCATCCCTCACCCCTCTCGATCCTCACCATGAAGACCCGAGAGTAAGGCAAGGGTGCCGCACCTCTTTATCTCTTACAACAGCTAAAGCCAGCACCAGCACAGGATACTGTCCGGCTCAAGAACTCCATGATCTGTCCCTCACCCTAACTGCCTTCCAAGCCTGGGAGACAGCACTAGATATCGGCTCTTCTTAACCCCTGATTTGGAGATTGAAGGGTTAGGGGCTTCGGCGTCAGCTCAGCCGAGCGCTGGATGTCTACAGTCTCGATGTGCGACCTGCAGGTGGGCACCCATGCTAACCATCTCTAGCCCGCGTTAACCTTATCTAGGTGAGGGCGATCGCTCCTGTCCAACTCGATGCAATACCACTCTTACAGTATCGCTTATCGGTTCACCTCAGCTATTTTTATCTAACTTTAAAGACTAGGGTTCCTCGCCTGTCTTGGCACCCGAGATACACCAAGGCATCTATAAGCACAAACACTCACGGACAACAGCACCGATCTGCCAACGTCAGCCATGATGATCCCAACCCTCGACCCAATCCCCCTTGCATTCGCTGTCCATCAGAAAACCATGACATCGCTACGTCTCACAAAAATTCAAGATTTTATTGCGTAACTTTATACATTTCTAAAGGCGATCGCCTAGGGGTTGTGATTAAGATGGAGTGGCATTAAGCAATATGCAGGGTGTAAGGCCGTGGATGGGCTAGGTTCAAGGTTGCTCAAGGATGGCGATCGCATCGTTCTTCATCTCTGAGTCCAGATCTCTACCATCATTCCACCGGTCTGCATTGTCGTCCCGCCTAGAAATTTATCAACACCTAGATAGATTTACGCAGCGCATTGATCCGTCAAGATGGATGTCACACTCCCTCAATGGAGGTGACCCATAGGGAATTGCCTTGCCGTTGTCGTCCCTCAATGGACTGAGGGCATCGTTTAGCTTGTCCACTAGCTAGCGCTGCTGCCCTCGTCGTCATCGCCCGTCCACCCCCGACCGCTGGGCATCACCGCGCAGCCCGTCCCCCATCTTCAGGGACGACGTCATAGGGACTCCAACACACAACCGACCCATGGGTTGAGGAATCCTCTCCAGCTAGAGAGATCCTAGGGCGATCGCCCCATACCCATCCTGTCGATCCGTGCCTGATCATAACGTCAGTGCCTGCTCTCATCCTCAACGACTCAGCTCGCTGAGGAACGCCAAACGTCTGCCAGACTGTAGCCTAGGTGGCTACAGTCGCACCTAAACGCAGTCCGGCTCTGGCCTATCACCCAACCATCTTGGGACTTCTGACCGCATCTCTCCTCAGATCTCAACGATCCACCGGGAGATTCTTCACCACATGTACTTTAAATTCACAGCATTTTAAGGGGAATCGCCAATGTCCGAATTGATCCAAGCCGTCCTAGACAGCAACGAACGTACCGACCTACGTCAGTTTGCCAGCGAACTGCGGAAACGAGACCAGCGCTACCTGCTGCGCAACGATATTCTCACCGCCTTCTCAGACTATTGCAACACCTACGACAGGTCAGAGGACTTTCGTCAGCAGTCTCACCTCAGCAAACTCATCTACTATGTCCAGGAAATCATCCTAGAGCAGGAGAGCCTTTGTTTAATCATCCGCCCCAAAATTGCCAACGAGCAGGCCTATTGGGTCTTTGAAGACCTAACGATTGAACCGATGACGCCCCAGGACTTGCTAGACCTACGCGATCGCTTCGTCAACCGCCACCATCCCCAAGAGGGAGACGTCCTAGAAATCGACTTCGAACCTTTCTACGACTACTCCCCCGCCATCCGCGACTCAAAAAATATCGGCAAGGGCGTAGACTACCTGAACCGGTTTATGTCGAGTAAGCTCTTCCAGGATCCCACCCAGTGGCTAGAGGCGCTGTATAAATTCCTCAGCCTGCACCGCCATAACGGCACCCAACTGCTGATTAATGGTCGCATCCAATCCCAGCAGCAGCTTTCCAGCCAAATTAAGCGCGCCATTAACTTTGTCAGTCGCTATGACACCAACGAACCCTACAACAAATTCCGATTTGAGCTGCAGGAACTAGGGTTTGAACCCGGCTGGGGCAACACCGCAGGACGGGTGCGCGAAACCTTAGACATGCTGGACAGCCTGATCGACTCCCCCGACCACCAAGCCCTAGAAACCTTCATCTCGCGGATTCCCATGATCTTCCGCGTGGTGTTGCTGTCTCCCCATGGCTGGTTTGGCCAAGAAGGGGTGCTGGGCCGCCCCGATACCGGCGGACAGGTGGTCTATGTGCTGGATCAAGTGCGCAGTATCGAGCAGCAGCTTCAGGAAGAGATTAGCCTGGCGGGTCTGGATGTGCAATCGGCCTATCCCAAGGTGATTGTGCTGACGCGCCTGCTGCCCAACTGCGAAGATACGCTGTGTAACCAACGGCTGGAGAAAATCCACGCCACCCACAACGCCTGGATTCTGCGGGTTCCGTTCCGGGAATTTAATCCCAAGTACACCCAAAACTGGATCTCGCGCTTTGAGATTTGGCCCTATTTAGAAACCTTTGCCATTGATGCCGAACGGGAGCTGCTGGCGGAGTTTCAAGGCAAGCCCGATTTGATTATCGGCAACTACTCAGATGGCAACCTCGTCAGCTTCCTGCTGGCCCGACGGCTCAAGGTAACTCAGTGCATCATTGCCCATGCCCTCGAAAAGTCGAAATATCTGTTCAGCAACCTCTATTGGCAGGATCTAGAAGAGCAGTATCACTTCTCCATCCAGTTCACGGCCGATCTGATTGCCATGAACTCCGCCAACTTTGTGGTTAGCAGTACCTACCAAGAAATTGTAGGCACGAAGGAAAGTGTGGGTCAATACGAGTCCTACCATCGCTTCACCATGCCGGAGCTGTACCACGTGGTGAATGGCATTGATCTGTTTAGCCCCAAATTTAACGTGGTGCCGCCGGGCGTCAATGAAACCGTCTATTTCCCCTATCACCGCAGCGAAGATCGAGTGCCGGGCGATCGCGATCGCCTCGACAAGCTCCTGTTTACCGACAACGATCCAGCCGCCATCTTCGGCACCCTAGATGACCCTAACAAGCGTCCTCTGTTCTCCATGGCCCGGCTGGATCGGATCAAAAATCTCACCGGCTTAGCAGAATGTTTTGGCAAAAGCGAAGCCCTCCAAGAACAGTGCAATTTGATCCTGATTGCCGGTAAGCTGCGCACCGAGGATTCCACCGATCGCGAAGAAATCAGCGAAATTGAGAAGCTGTATCACATCATTGATCAGTACAATCTGCAGGGGAAAATACGCTGGCTAGGGGTGCGGCTACCTAAGACCGATTCGGGGGAAGTCTATCGCGTCATTGCCGATCGCCAAGGCATCTTCGTGCAGCCTGCCCTGTTTGAAGCCTTTGGTCTCACCATTTTGGAAGCGATGATCTCCGGATTACCCACCTTCGGCACCCGGTTTGGTGGGCCGCTGGAAATTATCCAAGACAAGCACAACGGGTTTTACATTAACCCCACCCACCACGAAGACATGGCGGAGGTCATTCTCGACTTCCTATCGAAGTGTGAGCATAAACCCGACTATTGGAAAGAGATCTCCCAGCGGGGCATCGACCGGGTCTACAGTACCTACACCTGGAAGATCCACGCCACCAAACTCCTCTCGCTCTCCAAAATCTACGGCTTCTGGAACTACACCTCTCAAGAAAACCGCGAAGATATGCTGCGGTACATTGAAATGCTGTTCCACCTGCTCTACAAACCCATGGCGAAGAGCCTGTTGGAAAAACATATGCAGGCGTAACCTCAAGTAGAACGCGTTCCGCAGGCTGTGGCTTGGCCTGCGGAATGCCGTCATCCATTTCTGATCAATATCTGATTAATAACAGCTCAAACTTTCGCGGGTATCGCGTCCGGTGGTGGGATTGGTGCCTGACGCCATGTCACAAAGCTGTTCCTGAACATCGCCCCGCAGCAGCACATCGGTGAAATCTGCCCCGCTAATGGTGGCACCATCAAACTTTGTATTAAAGGCAAAGGCACCTTCGAGTACCGCGTTGGTCAAATTCGAGCGGACTAGACGAGCCGTATCGAGGGTCGCGTAGCTAAGATCCGCACCTTCTAGATTTGTGTTTTCTAAGTTTGCGCCAAAAAAGCTAACCCCACGCAGGTCTGAATAGCTGAGATCACTGTTACGCAGATTGGCTTTGGTAAAACTAGAGTCCGTCAAAACACGATGGGAAAAATCTGAATCCACTAGGTTTTGCTTGGTGTAGTCTTCTGCCCAAGCCTTACCAGGATAAAAGGTTAGGGCGATCGCTCCCCCTAAGATTCCCACCAGGGCGATCGCCCCTAATCGGTGCCATTGCTGACGAAGAACCTGCCCCATGGCCTGAAAACGGACAACCACTTGTCGGAGATTTCGACCTACTGGAAAACGTTCCATACCCTTGTTCAACGCGACGCTGTATCCTGATACTACCGGAATCTGGGGCAGGATCGTTCGATCAGTAGACTTCGATCAGTAGACAGAGGAGGTCAAGCATGGGAGATGACAGCAAGCAGCAAGACCGAGCAGCATTAGGCGATCGCGGTGAACGCTTGGTAGCCCAGTGGCTGATCCAAGAAGGTTGGACGATTTTACAGCGGCGCTGGCGCTGCCAATGGGGTGAGCTAGACCTAGTGGCCTATCGCTCCGACGGACGCAGCCGTGGCACCCTATCCTTCGTGGAAGTGAAAACCCGCAGCACTGGCAACTGGGATGCCGACGGACGATTGGCGATCACCCCTGGCAAGAAAATTAAACTGGGCCGAGCCGCAGAGCTGTTTCTATCCCGCTATCCTCACCTGAGCGATATGGACTGCCGCTTTGATGTTGCCCTTGTCCTGCGGCGATCGCCCCCTGTTAACGCAAAACAGCCAGATGCAAAACAGCACCGCCCGATCTCTCCAGGCAGTGCTGATGGTCAAACCAGTCAACCAGTCTCTATTCAACTTGGGATACCGGTCATCTACGACAACGACTGGCTCACCCTAGATTACATCGTCAATGCTTTTGATGAGGGCTTGTGATTAGGCTAGCGTTTCTGGGCAGTAGCCAAGACCTTGCACAAACTGACGGCGAAATTCTTCAATTTCATTGCGGTCGGGCTGCCCATGGGACACCACAGCCACTTGGTAGCGACGCATCACGTCTACTGGCGATTGTCCATTTTCCAGACCCCACAGCGCCATGCGCACGCGGATATCGGGTTCACTGGGAATGCCAAGTTCAGCAAGAAACGCCTGAAAGTCTCCGTGGCGCTGAGCATCAAGGCATCCATCGATCTTAACTTTCACCACCCATCCATCAATTTGGTGGATCACGGTCATAAACTGTACTGGCAGCCAGGTGGTGTTGTGTAGACGTTCGATCACCCGAAGCACTAAGCTGGCGTTGGCTAGATAGTAAAGGTATTCCATATCTTTTTGCTCGAAGTTGAGCCTCATTTCTCCCTGTTCTCATTGTGGTTCCTTTAGACAGGGGTGAGTAGGGGAGAAGCACCCGACTTACTATGGGGAAGTCCACCCAAGTTCTGGATTTTCTGGGTATTAGCCGGGTTAACCCTTCCCTTGTTTTGTTGGGTTGTGCTAACCCATCCTTAGGAACGGTGCGATATGCTAATCAGCACCCCTTGCTGCTTCAACCTAACGGATTGGGGCATTCTAGGCCACCTAACCCCAACATTTTAGTGAACCGCACTCTCTTCTATGACCTACGACAGTTTGGCCACGCCACCACCTGTGCCATCAAACCCATCTAATGACCTGGATCGATCGCTCTCGGCCTATGATTACCACCTTCCGGAGGAGCGAATTGCCCAAAATCCAGTCGTCCCCCGCGATCGCTCTCGGCTGCTCGTAGTCAACTCGACCACCACCCATGAGCATCAGCATTTCTACAACTTACCGCAGTGGTTAAAACCTGGGGACTTACTGGTACTCAACAATACCCGTGTGCTGCCCGCCCGTCTCTATGGCCGCAAACCCGGTGGGGCGGCGGCGGAAATTTTACTCTTGGAGGAACGGGGGGTGAACCAATGGCTCGCCCTGGTGCGCCCCGGACGGCGGCTGCGCCCCGGTGCCCAGATCACCTTTGGCAATCCCGACCAAGATCCGTCCTTAACCCTCGTCGGCACGATCCAAGAGGTCGATCCCGAAACCAGCGGGCGGATTATTGAATTTCAAACCCCACCAGGGCGATCGCTGCTGTCGCTCCTCGATGACCTGGGCAAGATTCCCCTACCGCCCTACATCACCGAAAGCACCGCCGAGCCCGAGCAATATCAAACCGTCTACGCCGAGCGTCCGGGAGCCGTTGCCGCGCCCACGGCTGGTCTGCACTTTACCCCAGAACTCTTCGAAACCCTACAATCCGCTGGCATTAACCATACCTACCTGACGCTGCATGTGGGCGTGGGCACCTTTCGCCCCGTGGAGGCGGAGGTGATCACCAACCACCAAATGCATGGCGAGTGGCTGGATATTTCCCCAGAAACCGTGGAGGCGATCGCCCGCACGAAGGCCCAAGGCGGCCGCGTTTTTGCAGTGGGAACAACGGTGGTGCGGGCCCTTGAAGGGGCAGCCCAATCGGGGCACCTACAGCCTTTCTCCGGCAAAACCAATTTATTTATCTATCCCGGCTACACCTGGCAGGTGGTTGACGGCATGATTACCAACTTCCACTTGCCCAAATCAAGCTTGATGATGCTAGTCAGCGCCTTAATTGGCCGCGAACGGCTGCTGTCGCTCTACCAAGACGCGATCGCCCAAGCCTACCGCTTTTATTCCTTTGGGGATGCCATGCTGATCTTGCCCGAAGCCCGCATAGATGCATCTCCTGACCTAGCCCCACCCCTGTGACGCCCCTTGAACCCCATGATGAACTTTTCCCGTTCCAGTCTGATCCAAGCCCCCGCCAGCACCGTTTGGGAGTTCCACGAACGCCCTGATGTGCTAGACCTGCTCACCCCGCCCTGGCAGGCCGTGTCTGTAGTGCGGCGTGAGGGCGGCCTGGGGGTGGGTGCGGAAAGTGAATTTCAGCTTTTCCTGGGGCCCATTCCCCTGCGCTGGCTGGCCCGCCATACCGCCTGCGATCTCTACGAAGAATTTATCGACGAACAGGTCACCGGCCCCTTCGCCTACTGGCAACATCGCCATCAGTTCAAAGCCGAGGGCGATCATACTCGGCTCACGGATGCGATCGCCTTTTCCCTACCCGGCGGTTGGGTTAGCGATCTCATGGGCGGTTGGTTTGTCCAAGCCCAGCTTGATCGATTATTCGCCTACCGGCATCAGGTCACCCAGCGCTACTGCGAGCTGTAGCCCTAGCGATCGCTGCCATTATTTTGCAGCAGCGGACGCACCACTAAGAAACCAGCTCCAAAGGCGGTGAGCATCACCACCACAATCACCAGCGTCAGCCAAAGTCCATTCATACTCCGAGGCTGACGAGTTTCTGCAGGCTGGGGGGCTTCGGTCTGCTCCGTAAAGAAGGCATCGAAGCTGGGTAGATCAGGAGCCGATGGCGCTTGGCCTGTCGCAGATGACGGTTCCGCCATGGGCCTGGCCGATGCTGTCGGAGCTGATGGGGCCGGGGCAGATGGAGCTGATGGGGGAGAAGCTGCCGCAGTAGATGGTGCAGCCGTACCGCCCACCAAGGGCTGCACCATCAACGCTGACTGCACTAGGCTGGTAAGAGCCTGCTGCAGTTGCTGATTGTGCTGGATGAGTTGCTGGTTTTTATGGCTGACGGAAATGAGTTGACCTTTGGTGGTTTCTAGCTCCGCCGCAAGCTGCCGGTAGACTGAAATGGGGACAGAGGGCGCGTAGCCATTTCCCCCGCTTGCAGCAGGCGGAGTCACAGACGGAGTGGTTTGAGAGTGAAGTTTGGGTGCCATCAGTTACAAACGCTGTCTTAGAATACTGAGCTGAACAACTGGGTGGTGCAAGGCGGGGGAGCCGGGAAACCTTGATCATCCGTGAGTCTTCATCCGCTGCCCACATCTAAGGACTGAATCAAGGCAGGCGTGCCTGGACAGAACATGTACATCGACGGAAAAGACTGACCTTAGGGTAGCTGAAATTTGAGCGATCGATCCCGTTTTTGCGAAATTGGTTACGACTTGCCCCACACCTGCCCATCAAGAGATGATGGTAGAAGTAGACCATGCACCTAATATCTAGAACCAATTAGACTCAACGCAAGCCATGACTAACCCTGCATCTAGCTCCACCACCGTAGACCATCAACCCAACACCCAAGCTACGGCCCAAAACGATGAACCCAAGTATGGAGAACGGGAAATCGCCGAAGGCAACCTGATTACCTTCCCCAACCCCCGTCCCGGCCGCCGCTATACCATTGCCATCAGCCTGCCGGAATTTACCTGCAAATGTCCGTTTTCCGGCTATCCCGACTTTGCCACCATCTACGTCACCTATGTACCCAACCAGCGGGTGGTGGAACTGAAGGCCATTAAGCTCTATATCAACAGCTATCGCGATCGCTACATCTCCCACGAAGAATCGGTGAACCAGATTTTGGACGATTTAGTCGCCGCCTGCGATCCCCTAGAGATGACCATCAAGGGCGACTTCACCCCTCGCGGTAACGTGCATACCGTGGTGGAAGTTCATCACCAAAAGCCAGCCCAATGACCCCAGCCATGACCGATCGCGATCGCCTCTTCCAGGTCATCGAAACCCTGGTGATGCACCATTCCCCCAGCGGCGCTGAGGGTGAGATTGATGGCTATTTGCGAGCGCAGTTCACCGCCCTCGGGCTCGACTGTTGGCAGGATCCAGCCGGAAATGTGATCGCCCGCGTGGCCGGGCAGGATTCTAGCCGGGCGATCGCCATCACTGCCCATAAGGACGAAATTGGCGGCTTGGTGAAAACCATTGACGCCGAGGGACGGGTACGGGTGGGCAAGCTCGGCGGTGCCTTTCCCTGGGTCTATGGGGAGGGCGTGGTGGATCTTTTGGGCGATCGCCACACCGTCAGCGGCATCCTCAGCTTTGGATCACGCCATGTGTCCCACGAATCACCCCAAAAGGTGCTCCAGGACGATCAGACTGTCCGCTGGCAAGATGCCTGGGTGGAAACCAAGCGTACCCCCGAGGAGCTGGCGGCCGCGGGCATCCATCCCGGCACCCGCATGGTGATCGGCAAGCACCGCAAGCGCCCCTTTCGCCTGCAGGATCACATCGCCAGCTACACCCTAGACAACAAGGCATCGCTAGCCATTTTGCTGGGCTTGGGCGAAGGCCTGCGATCGCCCGCCGTGGATGTCTACCTCGTTGCTTCCGCGAAGGAAGAAGTGGGCGCGATCGGGGCGCTGTACTTCACCCAGCACTTCGCCCAAAGCTTCAGCCAGCGGCTGCTCCAGTCTCTCGATCAAGACGACACCGTCCCCCGCAATACCCTAGAAGCGATCGCCCGGCAGATTGCCCAGTCTCAAACCCTCGACGCCCTGATTGCCTTAGAAATTTGCCCCCTGTCGCTGGAATATCCGGTGCAGGATGGGCCAGCCCCGGTGCTGCTGGTGCAGGACGGCTACGGGATCTATGACGATGGGCTCAACCAAGAGCTGCAACAGGCGGCGATCGCTGCCCAGATCCCCCTGCAGCTCGCGGCCCTCAGCGGCTTTGGCAGTGATGCCTCCATCGCCATGAAAAACGGTCACGTGGGGCGGGCCGCCTGCCTGAGCTTTCCCACCGAAAACACCCACGGCTACGAGATCGCCCACCTGGATGCGATCGCCCATTGCATCACCATCCTGCAGCATTATTGCGAGTCGTTAGGGTAGAGCAGGGATTCCTAAGCTAAGCCACCTACCCAATCCCACCCAATCCCCAACGGTGACTTGTGAAGAGCGATCGCCCTCCCTGGGGAAAACCGTGTCGGATGTAACAACCTGTGAATCCCTCAGGGCTGATCCCCGACCGTCCTTAATAATGGAACATAGATAATCCATCGCCCTTTAGGTTCAACTATGCCCATAACCGTCGCCGAGGTCATGAGTCGGGATCCGATCACGGTCAATCCCAACTCTCCCCTCAAAGAAGCAATTCAAATTTTGGCGGAGCGCCACATTAGTGGATTGCCCGTGGTTGACGATCAGGGCAAACTGGTCGGCGTCATTTCCGAAAGCGATCTGATGTGGCAGCAAACGGGGGTGACCCCGCCCGCCTATATCATGCTGCTGGATAGCGTCATCTATCTCGAAAATCCAGCTCGCTACGACCGCGAACTCCACAAAGCCTTGGGGCAAACCGTGGGCGAAGTCATGACCAAAGAAAGTGTCACCGTGCCGCCCAGTAAGCCACTGAATGCCGCCGCCCAGCTCATGCACGAGCGCCATGTACGTCGCCTACCCGTGGTAGACAGTGACGGCACCTTGGTCGGCATTTTGACCCGAGGTGACATCATTCGCCATATGGCTAGCCAAGACTAGATCCCCGCCAGTCCCGTCCCGAGATCGGATCACGAAGCCCCTTTGAGACAAGTGTATTTGCCCATGACCCATCCAGAGTCGATCCAGGCCTTACTCACTGCCGATGATGCCGGCGATCGCATCAGTGGCATCAATCAACTCCGAAAGATTGATCCAGCCGTTGCCTTTCAGATGATCCAGCCCGCCATTAACGACGCCAATGTGCGGGTGCGGTATGCCGCCGTCAGCCAACTGGCGTCCCTAGGGCTCCAAGATCGGCACCATGCCCTGCATCTCTTGCGCGATCGCCTTCTGAATGATCCCGAGCTCGACGTGCAGGCGGCCGCAGCCGACTCCCTAGGCGCGCTGAAGCTCACCGAGGCCTACGACGACTTGGAAAAGCTGTACCACTCCACCTCCGAGTGGCTGATCCACGTCAGCATCGTGGCTGCCTTGAGCGAAATGGGCGAACCGCGTGCCTTTGAGCTGCTCTGTACGGCCTTGAGTTCTGAGAATGAACTGGTGCGCACGGTGGCGATCGGGGCCCTGGGAGAATTTGGCGATCATCGAGCCATCCCCCTCTTAATTCCCTATGCCAACAGCGATGATTGGCAAGTGCGCTACCGCGTCGTGCAGGCCCTGAGCCGTCTCGATAGTCCTGACGTCCGAGCTACCCTAGAGCACCTGTCCCACGATCCCATGGAGTCGGTTGCCCAAGAAGCCAAGGCCTACCTTAACTCTGGGTCATGACATCCTGAGCAATCGGCTGACGCTGCGCTGACCCTTGATTACAATAGCTTTTATGGTCAACGCAACCCATTACCACACCCTTTCTGTTAGCCCCTCTGCAACCCAGGCGGACATTAAGCGTTCCTACCGGCAGTTGGTTAAACGCTTCCATCCTGACAGCAATCGGCATATCGGCAGTCATGAAGCGATCGCCCAGATTAATGCTGCCTACGAAATTCTCAGCGATCCCCAAACCCGGCGTTCCTACGATCGCCAGCTTGGCTATGGTCAGCACAAACCCGATCGCCAGGCAGAGCGTGGGCCATCTCCCCGCCAGCGCCGCCGAGGACGAGATGCGGATGAACATCTGCGCCAATGGCTGCAGCGAGTCTATCAACCGGTCAATCGTGAACTGTGTGAGGTGTTGTACTCTCTAGATGAGCAAATTGACGACCTCGCCGCCGATCCCTTTGATGATGAGTTGATGGACGATTTTCAAGCCTATTTGGAACAGTGCCGAGAAGCCCTAGCCCTGGCCCATCAGCTTTTTCAATCCATGCCCAACCCCGCCAGCGTTGCCGGGGCCGCAGCCAATCTTTACTACTGTCTCAGCCAGCTTAGCGATGGCGTGGATGAACTCGATCGCTTCACCGCCAGCTATGCCGAGCATTACATCCATACGGGGCAAGAACTGTTTCGCATTGCCCACCGACTGCGGCAAGAGGCGGAAGCCGGCATCTGCGAGTTGGGCATGGCGATCGCCCCCTGAGTTCTAAGATTGCGAGTACAATAGAAATTTGGGTATTTGAGCAGCGGAGTTCTAAGCAGTCTAGCAATGCTCTAGACAAGGCGATCGCATCATTACGGCGGGGGTGATGGGGGTTCGTGAATGGCTCAGATTTTTACTCGTCTATTCTGAATCACTCTCTATCGCGGCTGACGTCTCACGCATAAGTCTATGGTACTGCCGGTTGTTGCAATTATTGGTCGCCCCAATGTGGGCAAGTCTACGCTGGTCAATCGTCTCGCTGGGGTGAACGAAGCGATCGTTCATGATGAGCCCGGGGTGACGCGCGATCGCACCTACAAGCCAGCTTTCTGGCAAGATCGAGACTTTTTAGTCGTCGATACCGGCGGTCTTGTGTTTGATGACGATACGGAATTTCTGCCGCTGATTCGCGAACAGGCCATGGCGGCCCTCGCCGAAGCTAGCGCGGCGATCATGGTGGTGGATGGTCAAGACGGCGTCACCAACAGTGATGAAGAAATTGCTACCTGGCTACGTCAGCATTCCGTGCCGGTGTTGATTGCGGTGAACAAGTGCGAATCGCCCGACAAGGGGCTGATGCAGGCGGCGGAATTTTGGAGCCTAGGACTGGGCGAACCCTTTCCCGTCTCAGGCATCCACGGTAACGGCACCGGCGATCTGCTGGATCAGCTAATCACCCATCTACCGCCGATTAGTGAACTGGAAGAACTGGACGAAATCCGTGTGGCCATCGTCGGACGACCCAACGTGGGTAAATCGAGCCTGCTCAATGCCTTTGTGGGCGAAGCCAGGGCGATCGTTAGCCCCATTTCCGGCACCACCCGCGATGCCATTGACATGGTGGTGGAACGAGACGGCAAGCGCTACCGGCTCATCGACACGGCCGGTATTCGCAAAAAGAAACAGGTGGAATACGGCCCAGAGTTTTTTGGCATCAACCGAGCCTTTAAGGCCATTCGCCGAGCCAATGTGGTGCTGTTGGTGATTGATGCCGTCGATGGCGTCACCGAGCAAGACCAGAAGCTAGCCGGACGCATCGCCGAAGAAGGCCGGGCCTGTGTGGTGGTGGTAAACAAATGGGACGGCGTCGAAAAAGACTCCTACACCATCTACGACCACGAACAGAAAACCCGCGATCGCCTCTACTTTGTGGAATGGGCCGAGATGATTTACGTCAGCGCCCTCACTGGACAGCGGGTACCCAAGATTTTGGAACTAGTCGATCGGGCTGCTGAACAGCACCAGCGCCGCGTCTCCACCTCAGTGATCAACGAAGTCTTGGAAGACGCTGCCCGTTGGCACTCGCCGCCCACCACCCGCCAAGGTCGCCAGGGTCGGATTTACTACGGCACCCAAGTGACCAGCCAGCCGCCCTCCATCGCCCTCTTTGTCAACGATCCTAAACTCTTTGGCAACAACTACCAGCGCTATATTGAACGCAAATTCCGCGAAAGCCTTGGCTTTGCGGGCACCCCGGTTCGTCTCCTGTGGCGCGGTAAGAAGATGCGCGAAATGGAACGGGGATCCAACCGCGCCACCCGCGTGTAGCGCCGCTAGGCAAACTTAGGGCAGGGCGGAATCAGGGTAGGATGGAAAGTCGATTGGGCACCTCTGGTCTTCTATGGATTTATTGCGATCGCTCCCGATTGGGCTCTATCTTGAAACGCCCGTTACTTGGCTGCATAAAACCGATCCGCGGATCAAACTCGGGTGGTTGGTCAGCATTTTGCTTAGCCCCATTGCTGCCAATTCTGCTTGGCGGCTTTCCATCGTTGGCTTTCTGATCGTCCTCACCTTTATCCTGCGCATTCCAGGACGGGTATGGCGGCGGCAGTTGGGTCTCTTAGCTGCCTTCAGCCTGCTGTTGTTTGGCATCACCACCATTGCCCCCGATGGGCTGAATGTGTCTTACACGCCCCGATTGCCGGCCCAGGATCTCACCTTCAATAGGGTGCGATCGCCTGATGCACCACCCGAACCCGCCGACGAAGCCCTCGCTAATTTACCCCAGCCCACCAGCTACCGCTACATTTTGGTGCAGCAGCCCCTCTTTCGCATGGGCAACCGGCAGGTGATCCTCAAAGTGACCCAGCGCTCCCTCGACCTCGCGGTTCGTATCGGCAGCCTCACGTTTATCCTGCTCTACAGCAGCACGCTGTATCTCTTGACCACCGCACCCGAAGAAATTGCCGCCGCCTTTGAATACCTCGCCCAACCCCTGAAACGGTTCGGTGTTCCCGTGACCGAAATTGTGCTCACCCTCACCCTCTCCCTGCGGTTCATTCCCCTGGTGTTGGAGGAAGTGCAAAACCTGGTTCGCGCCGTGCGCACCCGAGGCATTAGCTGGAAAAAGCTGGGCTTTCGCGGCTCCGCCCAAGTTTGGCTGACGGTGGCCGAACGATTCTTGGAAAACCTACTGCTGCGGGCCGAGCAAATTGCCAGCGCCATGCTCGTGCGTGGCTTTGTCGGTGCCAATCAACACCAGGTACGCTGGTACGAATTTCGCCTACAGCTCAGGGATGGCATCATCATGGTCGGCATCCTAGCCTTTTGGGGGCTGCGCATCTATTGGGGCGGGCGCGGATGAGCCGAGAGTCCAACAGCCGACCCTGGCACTGGCGATCGCTGCCCTTGCAACAGCGCACCGGATCGGACGTCTTTGAGCAATTATTTCGATCGCCCTTTTGTACAGGCATTGGAGCGATCGCCACCCTGCTGGAAAGCCCCGCCACCTATTCCCCCTACGATTCCAGCCAGCCCTACCCCCAATCGCGCTACTCCATCTGTGCGGGAGCACCCCGCCGTGATGGCAATCAATGGCGCATCTGGACTCCCAACCTCGGGCAAATTCTGCCCACCTTGCAGCATCTCCACCATGGTGACAGCGACATTCCCAACGCCGACCTCCCCTTTATCGGCGGCTGGCTCGGCTGGCTCGGCTATGACCTCGCCTGGGAAATTGAACGGCTGCCCTGGCGACGGGAGGATCAACTGCCCTTCCCCGTTGCCTACTGGTACGAACCCGAGAATTTCGCCGTGCTCGACCATTGGCAGCAGCAGATCTGGATTGCCACCACCGATCCCCAAGCGGGCGATCGCCTCCAGCACCAGCTAGAAACCTCCCTCCCCAACCCTATCCTCAGCCTGCCTCAGATGGGTCGCGCCTCCTATGCCACCCAAGCTAACGACTACCAAGCCGCCGTGCGTCGGGCCCAGCACTATATCCAAGCGGGCGATATCTTCCAGACCAACCTCTCCCTGCGATTTGTTACCACTGGCTTTGCCGACCCCTGGCAACTTTACCGTACCCTCCATCAGATCAACCCCTCCCCCTTCGCGAGCTATTGGCAAACGCCCTGGGGTGCCGTCATCAGCTGTTCCCCCGAACGTTTAGTCCATCGCGTCGGTCGCCAAGCCCAAACCCGCCCCATTGCTGGCACCCGTCCCCGAGGAAAAACGCCAGAGAGCGATCGCCACTACGAGCAAGAGCTGCTCAGCAATGCCAAGGAAAACGCCGAACACATCATGCTGGTGGATCTGGAGCGCAATGACCTAGGGCGAGTTTGCGACTGGGGCACGGTGGAGGTTGATGAACTGCTCGCCATTGAGCGCTACAGCCACGTGATGCATCTGGTGAGCAATGTTCGAGGGATCGTGAGTCCTGATATTGATGCGATCGCCCTGATTCGCGCCCTCTTCCCCGGCGGCACCATCACCGGCTGCCCCAAGGTGCGCTGCATGGACATTATCGAAGAGCTAGAGCCCGTACGCCGCAGCCTCTTCTACGGTTCTTGCGGCTATCTCGACTGGCGTGGACATCTAGATCTAAATATCTTAATTCGTACCCTCCTGGCCGTCCCCGATGAACCATTCATCACCGGCGCACAACCGTTTCATATCTATGGGCAGGTGGGTGCGGGCATCGTTGCCGACAGTGATCCCGGTCTGGAGTGGGAGGAATCCTTGCAAAAAGCTAAGGCTCAACTGGCGGTCTTGGCTGGCTAGCGGCCACAGCCCATCGTCCATCCGTCAACCCAGACGGTGCGTTACGGCTTCGCCTAACAGCACCCTACTGGTACAACACGTTAGGTGTGTCCCACCACTACCCTACTGAATCTGTCATAGATAGGATAATCTCCTCTACCTCACATGCATCAGGCAACCAAACCTAGAAAATCTCGAATTAGATACGTCATAGCGCTCTGAACCTGCTGATTATGTCCAGGATACAGGCATAGTGTTTCATCTGCCATTCTAACCTCTATCGACAGCCAAGATACAGGTGGAGGATCATCATTATCTTTAGTGACAGGCTCAACAGACAAAATTCTACTTAATGGATAACGAATAATTTTTGGAGGTCTTCCAGGAAAAATTGCCGGGGTAGAACAGGTGAGGGTGCCAACTTGTTGATCAAAGGTATAGGTTGCATAGCGACCACCGCCCAACCCTCTGGCGATTAAGATGCCTGTGAAGGGCAAGGCAGCAGCGATCGCTCCCAATACAAGCGCCGGCCATAGAACTGAGCTAGCGAAGAAAACAAAGGCGCTGGCCACCCCAAAAAATATCAGAGGTTGAATCACCAATTTTTTAGCGCTGGGTGTTCCTCCATAGCTGTAAAGTCTTGCGCCATCAAGAATCACCAACTGCTGTGGTGAATGATCTAGCACCTGCATCGATGGGTTAAGAATTTGGCGTGACTGCATATGTGTTGGCGCTGATGACCTGAAAGAACCCGCGAGTGCACCTATCAACGAGAACAGCTTGCCTGTATGAGCAAGGAGTCGGGCGATCGCTTATCTATATAGCCTTGTTATCAATCTCAGACACCTATCGTATCCACAGCATGTCCACAGCATATCCACAGCGATCGCCCTCGTCAATCTTGATGTCCCGAATCGGTCTGTCCAGCCTCAGGGGCATTGAGCTTAGGCAACATCTGAGGCGGGCCCAGATCGGTTAGTTCATACCCTTGAGGATAACTACGTTGCGGTTCATCCATGTAGAAACTAGGCGTTTGCCGAGGGGGAACGTAGCGGAGGATGTTGCCACGCGATCGCAGCGCTTGCTCTACAACTCGACGCTGCCAGGGTTGGGGCGTGGGGAAGCCAAAGGCATGGATCATGCGATCGTCCATGATCGCATAAACAAAAGGGCGCACCAGAGGACGCAGGGGCTGGGGAAACCAACTGAGAAATAGATTTAACGTAGATTCTCCCACCCGTTGATTCGCGTCGCTGTAGTGAAAATGCTGGCGCTCGTAGTCTAGGTTATAGGCTTCAAAGGCTTCATAGCTGCTGGGAATATCTTGAATATGCATGAGCTGCCCTATGGACAACCAAAAATAAAATAAAGCCTGCTTTTCTAAGGGGCTTAAGGGACGCCAGCCAAAGCGCTCAATCCATCGCACCGGCTCATAGATAAAGGTGGAAAGGACGTAGAGAAAATCAGCATTTTGAATAGGAAAGTGACCGTGGATCTGATTCATCCGTTGAATCACGGACTGCCCTTTAGGAGAGTCATAGCCCCATTTGAGAATCATCGAGACCATCAGACCCGTATCATCGTATCGTTTTTGGGGATGACGATGAAATTCCGCCGTGCGATCGAGGAGCGTCGCCACACTCGGAACACAAAAGGTGCGGAATAAGGCAATTTCTAAGGCACGAGTGATATCCCAAGGAAATTCATACCCCGCAAGCTGCCGACAGATGTCGCAGGTATCCCGCACTGGGTCGAGCTGTTGAATGGCATGGAATCGAGCAAGTCTTTGCATATAGGTTCTCCCATGGGCATCAAAGGGACTACATCCATGAATAACTCCACGCCTCCGCCCTCAGCCTGTGATTGCAATCACAGGATAGGCATGGATCGATCACCTTAAAGACTGACCGACTTCACACATCTAAGGCGATCGCCTCACGTCGCCCCAGCGCCACTTCGTCCACAATACAGTCACATCTACAAATCAGGGTTTAGGAGTTGAGCTATGGATCACGTTAATAGCTATCGCTCACCGTCTCACTTAGCATCTGCCACCCAGGGCAAGGGCAAAACAACCGTTCGTCAGCGCAAGCGCCAGCACATTCAGCGTGGCCAGCAAGAGTTTGAGCGATCGCTCCATGTGTTAGGTCATCTCTTTCGCGAGGCTTCTAGTAACCAACAGCCTCAATAGGGCGACCGGGGCCATGGGCGATCAGATCACCGTTGCTTACGCTTGAGATGGTCAAGTTCTTCATCCATCTCCCATCGCTGAAATGTGGCTTCCAGCGGATCGGGAGCCGACTGGAACGTGTAATCTTTCTGGCTCCAGCCCGTTGCCTGCCAGGTTTGTTCGGCCTGGGTGCTAGTGCGTACAGCCTCAGCCTCAGCTCGCTTAGACTGCACTTCTTTCCGACGCTGCTGAATTTGGTTTTGGAGAGCGATCGCTTGCTGGATGCGCTCCTTCGTCAACTGCATCTGCCCCCAAAGCTGATTGCCCTGGCGCAATAGAGCGGCTTCCCGTTCCTCTGCAGGCTTCACTAAATCAAATCGTTGAGCGGCTTTCGCCTTTTCCACCCGTCCATGCCAGCGCTGCACGTCCTGAGCAGTTTCGAGGATTTGATCCTTGAGGTGCTGCTCACGGGTCTGTAGTTCTGCAAGTAAATTGATAGCATCCTCCTCTTGTTGGTAAAGCTGCTCTTCTAGCGCCATCAACTCAAGATGGGGATTATCACGAAGAAACTCCTCTAATCGCGTTTCCAGAAAGCGGCTAAAGTCTTCAAATACGCCCATAGTCAGACCCAGGTTGACGCTGCTCCTCTATCCTGCCATAATCCCACGCGGACTGCCCTAAACCCGTGCAATAGTCACCGTCTCGGATTGATCTTGATACTTGCCCTGCCTGGCTTCGTAGCTCACCTGACAAGGCTCTCCTTCCAAAAACAGCAGTTGCACAATGCCCTCGTTGGCATAAATGCGACAGTCGGCGCTCGACGAGTTGGAAAATTCCAGGGTCAAATGGCCGCGCCATGCTGCTTCGGCGGGCGTTAGATTGGCAATGATACCACAGCGTGCATACGTGGATTTACCGATACAAATTACGGTGATATTGTCAGGAATACTCAGTTTTTCCAGGGCAACACCTAGACCATAGGAATGGGCCGGCAGGATGAAAAATTCGCCGCTTTCGTCTTGATGGAGCTGGGTTTGCACCAAGTTATCAGGGTTGAAACATTTGGGATCGACCACCGTACCGGGTATGTGCCGAAAGATACGAAACTCCGCTGGCGATAGGCGAATGTCGTAGCCATAGGAAGAGAGGCCATAGCTAATCACCAAGCGATCGCCCCCTGCCGACTCCAAGCGCCGCACAAGGGATGGCTCGAAGGGCGCAATCATGCCCTGGTTAGCCATTTGATGAATCCACGTATCGTTTTTAATCATGATGTGCTTACGGCTTGCAGAGCAGGCAAAGAATGGGTTTAAGAACGGTAACTGCGGCGCAGTTCGGTAATTTGATCCGCAATGTTGAGGATGGATTCGGGCATGTCGGGGCCGGTCAAAATCACATCCACTTGGCTGGGGCGCTGGTGCAGAAATTCTAGAACTTCGGCTTCAGGAATGAGGCCAAATTTGGTTGCTAGGCTCAGTTCGTCTAGCACGATCAGCGCATAGTCGCCGCTGTAGACCGCCGTCTTGGTATAGTCCCAAAGCGCCTGCAGGGCGATCGCCTCTGCCTCTTCGATATGGGGCGTATCGATACATCGCGGCAAATCACAGCGCAGCCAGGTGAGGTGCTGACCAAGCTGAACGGGGTGGTCGGGCCCTTGCTGAATCCCACCTTTGAGAAACTGAACCACCAGCACCGGTGTACCTTGACCTGCCAAGCGGAGGGACTGAGCCATCACGCTGGTGAAAAAGCTTCGATGCGGCCCAGTAAACACCTGAATCAGCCCTTCAATGGTATGGCAGAAGGGGCGGTGATCATTCAGGGCATGGGTTTCAATTTGGGAAACCATAAAACTACTCTACTGAAAGAATCTGGGAGAACCAGCAAGCAAACGGGCCAAAAAAAATGGCCGCAAACAGTCAGGGCGATCGCGGCAGACGACGCCGTTGGGTTGAAGATTGCATCACCCTGTTCGAAGAAATGCCTCTCTCACAAACCGCTGATAATAGGGCAGTATAGCCTAGATTTTGATATCGGTTGGTAGCCCAGCAGCCGGGAAAATACTTTCCAAATATAGCGCAGCTTTTAGGCAGAAACTTGGTTTATAACGCTATATGTAGCATTAGCATTCCTAGTTCAGGATCCCGGACGGGCTTGAATTAGGGCGATCGCCAGTTGGCAAAATCCATCAATTTCTTCCCCCAGAGTGAGGTAGGCAGGGCGATAGGTGAGGCGATCGAGATAGGGCTGTAGATTGGCCACCCCCACTCCGTTTTGAAAGTCCTGAAACAATTCTTGATCATTGGGACTATCGCCCACGGTCACCACTAAATGTGGAGGGTATTGGGGAAAATGGTGCTGTAGCACGGCTAGCAATCCTTGCCCTTTGTTTTGCGCCAGCGGTCGAATGTGACACTGCACGGTACTGTAGGTGAAACCCCAGCCCTCCTGCTGGCAGCGATCGCCCAAGCGCTGTAGATCCACCGCCGATAGTTCTCCCACGTCAAACGTCCAATCCGTCAGCCGAAAGTGGTTATCGGTGGATGCTTGCAGGTGGGGATACTCGTCCTGTAGATTGGCAAACATCTGGGCCAGGGCTGGGCGATGGCTGGGCCGATCGGAAATCTCGCTCAGCCACTCTGGCGCAGCATTGCCATGGGCGTAGAAAAGTCCGCCATTTTCAGCGATCGCCCCCTGCACCGGCAGATAGTTGACCAAGCCCTGCACCCATCCTGCCGATCGCCCTGTGGTGATCACCACGGGAATATTCGCTGCTTTCAGCGCCTCCAGGGTCTGGAGTAGCTGGGAGGTAAATCGCCCATGGCGGGTGAGGGTGCCGTCCATATCGGTGGCAATCAGCCCCACTTTTTTGAGAAAATCAGGAGCAAAGTTGGGCAAGCGCTCGGTCAGTGGGTAGTCCTGCATATACACTTGGGGATGAAGAACGGGTCGCGATCGCCTGGCAATCCGTCGCGATCGCCTCGGGATCATCTCGATACTACGGAATCATGGGGTTGGCTATGGCAAAACTGTCTCCCGATCAGCGTAACTACTACTACCTAATAGAGGCTGAACGTAACGGTATCCATAAACCCATATTGGCGGCGCTCTACAGTGCCCACGGTGCGCCCCAGCTTGACAGCGGCGAAACAGGGCTGGGCGTCTATCCCATTCATCGCATTCCCGCCGCCGATCTCGCCACCTTTGCCGGACAGGTTCAGTATGCCGCCAACACGGTGCGCAGTATCACCGATCGCCTGACGGCCCAAGGCTGGCGGGGCACCGACCTGTGGAATGCTGATCGCGGCCGCTATGCCGATCGATTCATTCAAGCGATCGCTGAAGGCTATTCACCGCCATCCAATGACACCGAAGCGGCCTTGCTCGAAGCCACCGATGGTCTGCGGCTAACAGAAGCCTACATCGAAGACCTGACGATTGACTATCAAGGGGCAGAACTACCGCAGAACTTAGTCTATCTCGATGGTGCCCTGCTCACCTTTGCCGAACGAGTGCCCCGCTACTACCAAGGTCTACAGTTTCAGCGGGATGCCTTGCTGGAAGCCTTTCGCATGTGGCGCAAGCTGGGCAGCCGTCAGGCGGTCTTCTCAGCCCTGCAAAACACCACCGACGGCGCACCTCCTACAGACCTAACCAGCCTCGATCAACCGCTGCTGCAGTTTATCTTCAACGTGCCGCGCTACTACAGCGGCTATCCCCACCAGCGAGAATCCATGATTCGCATGGTGCAGCTCTGGCGGCAGCTCGAATCTCGGGAAGAAGCGATCGCCTCCCTTCGGGAAAATAACTCCGCCCTTTCCAGCCCCAGCATTGTTGATCCTGCCTTGGTGGCCTTCATGCAGCGCATTCCCCAGTTCTATGCTGGGCGAGCCGAGCAGCGCAATGCCCTCACCGAAGGGGTCCGGCTCTGGCGGGCCCTCGATTCTCGCACCAGCGCCCTGATTTCCCTGGGCGTCAGCCCCCAAGTGTTTTCCGGAGATGTTGATCGCGATCGCCTCGCCAGCATTGCCGCCCAGCTCGATCGCGAACTCGTCAATTTTGTCCAGCGGGTACCCGGCTCCTACCAAGAAAAGGAAAGCCAGCGCAATGCTTTGATCCGCTTAGTCCAGCTCTGGCGTAATGTAGACTCGCGGGATGCGGCCATTCAAACCCTGCTCGAAGACGTGCGCCGCATGCAAACGGCCCAGCGCGGCTCCCCCGATGCCGCCCCAGCACCCCAGCCGCCCCCAACACCGCCCCGTCCAGCTCGATGGACACCGTCCAATATTCAAATCCACGCCTCGATTATTCCCAACGGCAACTTTACCTGGGCAGAAGCCACCCACGGCGGCACGAGGATGCCCCCGGATCAGGCCACGGTGAACGCCATTATCCGCATCGCTACCCTGGCTCAACAGGCCCGCGATCGCATTGGTCGCCCCTTCCGCATCACCAGCTGGTATCGTCCACCCGATATTAACCGCCGGGTGGGGGGTGCATCGGAAAGTCGGCATATTGTAGGCGATGCCATCGATTTTTACTGCGATGGCCTCACCGGCGATCAGCTCTATTGGTCGCTCGATCCATGGTGGCCCGGCGGACTCGGTCGCTACACCAGCTTTCCCAGCCTCAGCCACCTCGACGCCCGAGGCTATCGAGCCCGCTGGCGACATTAGCTGGCGATATTAACTAAGGCACCTTCAACCCAGTCACCCCATACGGGATGAGATGTTTGGGTTGATACATGAGGTCATCCTGGCCTTGGGTGAAACCCACCAGGGTCATCATGTATTCACAACAATCGGCAAACTAGGGAGAAAGAACGGGAGATCTATCGGTAGGATTGAAGCAGTCCTTTGTTGTTTTTACCCTCTCCTTAAATCGTCCATGCCCGACTTCCAGGATGCGTTTATCTCCTACGGCCGTGCCGACAGCCTCGTGTTTGCCAAAAAACTCCACGCCCACTTGGTGAACCATGACCTTGATATTTGGTTCGACCAAAACAATATTCCCCTGGGAGTTGATTTTCAAAATCAAATTGACGTTGGCATTGAGCAGTCTCATAACTTCTTATTTATTATCGCTCCCCACGCGGTTAACTCTCCCTACTGCGGTAAGGAAATTGAGTTAGCCCTGAACTGCCAGAAACGGATTATTCCGCTCTTACACGTTGAGCAAATTTCCTACGAAACGTGGCAGCAGCGCTACCCCAGCCAGACGATCGCCCAATGGCAAGACTACCAAGCCCAAGGATTGCACTCCAGCTTTCCCAACATGCATCCCGTGATTGGCAAAATTAATTGGGTTTATTTCCGAGAGGGCATGGATGATTTTGACACCTCCTTTGCCGGGCTGTTGGAGGTTATGCATCGTCATCGCGACTATGTCCATCGCCATACGGTTTTCCTAAACCAAGCTCTCACTTGGTCTCGCAATCAACAGCAATCACGTTACTTACTCACCGGGCGCGATCGCCTCCTAGGAGAAGACTGGCTACGCGTTCAGTTCACCACCGAGCAAGCCCCCTGCGAACCCACCGATCTCCACTGTGAATTTATCTGCGAGAGCATCAAAAACGCCAATAACTTGATGGCGCAGGTATTTCTATGCTACGCCGACAGCGATCGCCCCCGTATGGAGAACATTCGGCGAAGCCTGATGCGCAAGGGCTTTACGGTTTGGACAGACACCACCGACATTCGCACCGGAGAAGATACGCAGGCGGTGAGCGATCGCGGCATTGAAGGAGCCGACGCCGTTGTCTATCTGCTCTCCCAGGCATCCCTCAGCAGCGACGACTGTCAGCATCAGTTAGCCCATGCCTTCAGCCATCACAAACGGATCATTCCCCTACAGATGGAAGCGATCGACGCATTAACATCATCCTCTCGGCGCAACCGACGCGGTCTAGATGCAATTTACACCAAGCTAGAAGAGGATGCCCCCGTTCATGCCCTACCGCTGCAGTTGCGATCGCTGCAGTTTATTGACTTTAGCCAAGCGGATGATCCGATTCATTATCACGCCAGTTTAGATAAACTAATTGCTACCCTTCAGGATAACGCCCAGTATTACGAACTTCATAAAATCTTGCTCACCCGCGCCCTCAAATGGCGCGATCAGAACCGAAATACCAGCATCTTATTACGAGGCTATCGTCTAGAACAAGCCGAGGCATGGCTCAAGAGCACCCAGCAAAATCCCGACCATCCCCCCACCTCTCTACAACAGGACTACATCAACGCCAGTCTCAGTCATCCGCCTGAAGAATCGCTGGACGTCTTTATTTCCTATCCCATGGAGGAAGCAGATTTTGCGCGGCGGCTCAATGAAGCACTACAGCTTCAAGGAAAGACCACCTGGTTTGATCAAGATAATGTAGAATCCCGTCTTGGCGCGGATGCCGAGGTGCTGCATGGGCTAGAAACCTGTGATAACGTCCTGGTCATCATTGCGCCCTATACCCTTGATCTTCCCAATCATGAGTCAGAAGTACATCACGCTCTCCAAATCAACAAGCGAATTATTCCCGTCTTACCCTACGGACTCAGCGACGAACTGCCAGACATCCTGAAGGGAATTCCCCCCATCGATTTTAGTGACGATGGCGGTAGCTTCACCATCAACTTTAGTGAACTGGTGCGGATGCTAGAGGTCGATCGCGACCATGTCCATAGCCATACCCACTGGCTTCAGAGGGCGATCGCTTGGGGAGATAAACAGAAAAACCCCGATCTGCTGTTGCGGGGCAGTGAGTTGGCGATCGCTAATACCTGGCTCAGAGAGGCGGACGATACCCAGAAAAATCCCCCTGTTACCAAGCTGCAGCGACAGTTTATTAATGCCAGCCAGCAGCTTGCCGACACCATCACCGCCGAGGAAAGCCGTAAGCAGGCTATTCTGCTGAAACTCCAGGAAGAACGAGCTCAAGAAGCGGAAGGACGGCTAGCGGCTGAACAACAATCATTTAAACGCCAGCGCCTGCTGCTGCAGGTGGTCACCCTCGGTCTGTTTGCGCTGCTGGGAGCTGTGGGCGTTGCTCTGTCAGAATATCGTCGGTCATCCATCCAAACGGTGAAGATCACGAGTCTCTATAGCCGTATCTTATCCAACGATAATAATCATCTCGATGCCCTCGTCGAGGTTTTGCAAGCAAGGCAACGCAGCGATTACTGGCTAACTCAGCAAGCCGACACCGTAGCAGCACGCAACCAAGTCGATCTTGCCCTGCGGCAAGTTGTCTACAGTATTCAGGAATTTAACCGAATTAGCACTGCCGACATCCCAACCAGCGTCGCCTTCAGTCCCGATGGGCAATGGATGGCGGTATCCTACGAAAATGGCACCGGAACGATCTGGACGGTTCAGGGCGACCTCAAGGCAAGCTTTGGCCATAGGAGCGATCGCCCCATCACCCAAGTTCTATTTCATCCCACCAGCCAATCTGTACTGACCGCCAGTGAGGATGGCACCCTCAAACAGTGGTCGCTAGACGGTACTCTCACCTCCACCATCCCCGAAGCCCACCCTGGAGGCGTGGTCAGTATGGTCTACAGTCCCGATGGGGCACATCTGCTCTCGGTAGGACAAGATCAGACCATGAAGCGCTGGACACTCGATGGCCAAGTCCAGCAAACCACGCCCCTGCCAGATGGCTCCGTGACCCAAGTCGCCATGATGCCCGATGGCCAAACCATCCTCACCAGCCATGACCGCGGGATAGACCAATGGTCACTAACGGGAGACCTGCTACGGCAAATGACGACGGATACCGGATCCATTTCAGCGATCGCCATCCATCCCGACGGCGACCTGATTGCAGCGGGCGCTCAAAATGGCACCGTCACCCTCTGGGATGCAGCCGGTGTTCAGGTCGGGACAATCTCATCAGCCCATGTCAGCAGAATCGAAGCCCTCGCCTTTGCCGATCGCGACACCCTCGTCTCCGCTGGACGCGACCGACGCATTCATCTCTGGTCTACAGATGGCGTCCTCAAGGAAACATTTTTGGGTCATGAGCATCAGGTCTTAGATCTAGCCGTACATCCCACCGGTGCGATCGCCTCCGTCAGCGCCGATCGCACCCTGCGACTCTGGCAACAAAATACCCGCCGCCGCATCATTAACGCCCATCCTAATTGGGAAATCAATGACCATGCCGTCCATACAGCCAGCGGCATCATTGCCACCGCCAGCGGCGATCAACGGGTACGTCTATGGCGGCAGACCGGCCAACAGCTTCAAGAACTCACCGAGCACAACGATACTGTGGAAGCCGTTGCCTTTAGCCCCAATGGCAGCTATCTCGCCTCAGGAGACCATGAGGGACGCATCCTTCTATGGGCGATCGCTGATGACATGACCCAACTCACCGATGCAGGGGCGGTGGATACCCTAGACATAACGTTGGCACAACGTTTAGACGGCCACGAGGGAGCCATTCATGATCTCATATTCAACGCTAGGGGCGATCGCCTCATTTCTAGCGGAGCAGATGGCACCGTGCGGATTTGGGATCTCAGCGGACAGATGCTGCAGGTGCTGTCTACCGAGGAAGACCAACGATTGCTAGGTCTCGACGCCCATCCCACCAGAGATTGGATTATGGTCGGCGGTGGTCAAAACCTCTTTCTTTGGGATTTGGAAGGCAAACGTCTGCAGACCCTACCGGCGCATGACCAAGCGATCGCCGACGCTGCTTTCAGTCCTCAAGGGCAGACAATAGCTACCGCCAGCATTGATGGATCGGTGAAGCTTTGGCAGATCGACTCGGACAGCAAGCTAACCCCAACCGGTTCGATCACCAACTATTCCAGCCCCATCCATCGCATCAGCTTTAGCCCCAGCGGCAACCGTCTAGCCGCTAGTCGGGAAGACGGTATGATTCAGGTCTGGAATTTAGACCATAATGCCCGTAATACCGCCATCAGCGCCATCCTCAGCGGTCATCGCGGCAGCATAGTCGCCCTAGGGTTTGGCGGCATGGACGATCGCCTCATTTCCGGCGGGCATGACGGCAGGCTGATGATTTGGGATCTGACCGAAATCCTTGAGATCACAGAGATCGACTATGCCTGTGCATGGGTTCAGGATTATCTTCGACAGCTCGATGGCGATCGCGCCCTATGTCGCAACGTGGATCAACAGGATAGCTCCTCATTATTTGATGTCCAGACCAACCCCTAGCCTGCACCAGCGCCTTTGATCTGAACAATGACACGATATCTCAGCGATCGCCTCCTTGCCCTCTGTAGGAAAATCAGTCACAATACGGGGACATTAATTACCGTTATATAGATACGTGCATGATGCAGATCGGGCAGCGGTGACATGGTTCGCGATCGAGGATCTCAACCCCTCCCTCTAGAAGGATTGGATGATTCTCTCGCAAAGGCCACTTTTCCCAGACCATGATCTCGATCAGGCATACTTATTGTTTTCTATCCTTCATGACTGACCAGGACTCAATCGGTGACTCTCCAAACCCAACTTCCACCCGACGCTTACACCACTGAGCACATCACCCGTCAGATGATTGTGATCCTCGACTTTGGCTCGCAATATTCTGAACTCATTGCTCGACGAATTCGCGAAACCCAAGTCTATTCTGAAGTGCTTTCCTACCGCACCACGGTTGAGCAACTCCAGCAACTCAATCCCAAGGGCATTATTCTATCGGGTGGTCCAAGCTCCGTCTATGACGACAACGCTCCCCACTGCGATCCCAAAATTTGGGATCTGGGCATCCCTGTTCTAGGGGTGTGCTACGGTATGCAGTTGATGGTAGAACAGTTGGGTGGCAGCGTTGAGCGGGCCCTGCGCGGTGAATATGGCAAGGCATCGCTCTACATCGATGATCCCACCGATCTCCTCACCAACGTAGACGACGGCACCACCATGTGGATGAGTCATGGAGACTCCGTCAAGGCGTTGCCCGATGGCTTTGAGCTGCTCGCCCACACCGACAATACTCCCTGCGCCGCGATCGCCCACCATGAGCGCAAGCTCTACGGCGTCCAGTTCCATCCCGAAGTGGTGCATTCCATCGGCGGTCTGGCGCTGATTCGCAACTTTGTTTATCACGTCTGTTGTTGCGAACCAACTTGGACAACCGAAGCGTTTGTAGAAGATGCTATTCGTGAAATCCGGGCCCGCATTGGCGAGAAGCGGGTGCTGCTGGCGCTATCCGGCGGCGTTGACTCCTCAACTCTAGCCTTTTTGCTGCACCAGGCCATCGGGGATCAGCTCACCTGCATGTTTATCGACCAAGGCTTCATGCGCAAGTATGAGCCAGAGCGCCTGGTGAAATTGTTCCACGAACAGTTCCACATTCCCGTGGTACACGTTCAGGCCCGCGATCGCTTCTTGGCAGTCATTGAAGGCATCAGCGATCCCGAGGAAAAACGTAAGCGCATTGGCCACGAGTTCATTCAGGTTTTTGAAGAAGAATCCAAGCGTCTTGGCCCCTTCGACTACCTAGCCCAGGGCACCCTCTACCCTGATGTGATCGAGTCAGCCGACACCAACGTTGATCCCAAAACTGGAGAGCGGGTGGCGGTGAAGATCAAGAGCCACCACAACGTGGGTGGGCTACCCAAGGATCTGCGCTTCAAGCTCGTCGAGCCCCTGCGCAAATTGTTTAAAGACGAAGTGCGCAAAGTCGGGCTGTCCATCGGTCTTCCCGAAGAGATTGTCAAACGCCATCCCTTCCCAGGCCCGGGTCTAGCCATTCGCATTCTGGGCGAAGTGACGGCAGAAAAGCTGAGCATCCTGCGCGATGCGGATTTCATCGTGCGGCAGGAGATCAACCAACGCGGTCTGTATAACGACTTCTGGCAAGCCTTCGCTGTGCTGCTGCCCATTCGCAGCGTGGGAGTGATGGGCGATCAACGCACCTACGCTTACCCAATCGTGCTGCGCTGCGTTTCTAGTGAAGATGGCATGACGGCTGATTGGTCGCGTGCGCCCTACGATTTGCTAGAAGCCATTTCCACGAGGATTGTCAACGAAGTGAAGGGCGTCAATCGCGTTGTGTACGATATTACGTCCAAGCCCCCAGGCACCATCGAGTGGGAATAGGCAGGATAGCGATCGCCCCTAGGTAGAGTCCCCCAACAACCAGCGAAACGTGAACGAGCCTTGAGGGAAACTGGAGCAATCCAGTCCCTCAGATCGCTTACAATGGATCGCCGGGGTGCGATCGCTGGGTCTCCATATGAAACGACACTCTGTAGATGAGATGGGACGTTAGTTCGACGTTAGTTCAAGGACAACGCCCGTCATTTAACTTAAATAATCATGTTGGTTTTCCACAGGTTTTCCACAGGTTTTTCCCAAGCGCCTGTGGAAAACTATGCCATTTCCTGTGGAAAACTCGCTTTTCCTGTGGAAAACCTGTGGAAAACTTCCACAGGAATGTGGAGAGTTGTAATCTTGGGATAGGGGATCCTGACGTCGCGATCCCCCCCTTCGAACCCATCAAGGTCAAACCTCTGTTCTCCGATCGCGGGCGATCGCGGGCGATGGGGTCAACGATGAATTGCGCTTCATACTTCATCCCCCATTCATCCCCCAGCTCAATCATTTCTTCACAATCGCTCCCGGCCATGAATCCGCAGAATTACCTTTGGCAGGCTTTCTTGCAGCATTTAAGATAACAGTAAGAACCATCACCATCCTCACCATTTTTTCTAAGTTGATGGTTGAGTGCTGAAGCCTATTACTTTATTTCTCCCATGCGCGGTTTAAGCTCCTCCAGCGGGCAGATCAATCTAGCGATCGCCCGCAATTTACCCGTGCTTTCTAGCACAACAACCCTAGATAAAGCGATTGCTGACATCGAACGGTTTCGGACATCTCACCATGCAGCGGTCGCATCGTCAGGTTGCTGTGCCCTTGTGATGGAGCAAGACACCTTGGTGGGGCTGGTGAGCGATCGCGATATAGTAGCCGCCTTAGCTGCCGGACGGATCCCCGCCCAAACGCTCGTCGGCGAGATGATGGCACCTCCCCCAAGCCCTATTCCCTTAGCAGAGGTGACCCATCTTCCCAGCCTCCTACCCCGCATGCAGCAGGCAAGCCGATGCTGCCTTCCAGTCATCGATCAAGGGCAGATCATCGGTTGTCTAGATACGGCCCATATGCTGCACATGCTTGGGGATCAGCTCAGCGCCTCCCTACCCACCCCTCAACCAATTCTCCTAGGAGTTCCAGTCCCCTGCTCTCGCCTCCAAAGCATGATCGCCACCAGTCCTGCGGTCATGTTCACCTGTCATCCAGGGGACAACTACAAAACTACCTTTGTCAGTGCAAACATCCAGGAACTGCTGGGATATTCGCCCCAGATGTTTGTCCAAGAGCCCAATCTTTGGAGCGATCGCCTCCATCCTGACGATCGCGATCGCCTCCTCAGTGCCCTAGCGCTCTTGCCGACCCAAGGCGTTCAAAAGCACGAGTATCGTTTTTTACACCACGACGGTCACTATCTCTGGCTCGGTAGCGGTTTGCGGATGGTGTTTGATCCCCAAGGCATCCCCGTTGAAATTGTGGGATATGTCATTGATATCACGGAGCAAAAACAGATTGAGCAGCGCCTGAAGCAGCAAGCGGCCCATCTCAGTGCCGCCCAGCGCATCGCCAATCTAGGCAGTTGGGAGTTTGATATTCAGACCGGAGCAATCACCTGGTCACCCCAAAGCTTTGTGGTCTTTGGCTTTGAGGCAGCCGATGGCGAACCGACCCTGGAGCAGCTTGAGGCTCGTTTTAGCCCAGAAGCCCGCCTGCATCACCGCCACGTGTTGGAGCAGGCGATCGCCCAGCAAATACCCTATAGCCTAGAAATTGAATTTCACCGGCCCAATGGATCCCGAGGCTGGGTGGCAGCTCGGGGAGAACCCATCTTTGATGCCAGCGGGCAACTCAGCCGCTTCGTCGGTACAGTCCTCGATATCACCGATCGTAAACTTGCCGACATGAAACGCAAATGTAGCGAAGCTCGCTACCGCGCCGTTGTGGAAGACCAAACGGACTTAATTTGTCGTTTCTTGCCAGACGGTCGGCTCACCTTTGCAAACTATGCCTACTGTCAATATGTACAGATTGATCCAGAGATCGGCATTGGTTACTCTCTTGAGCAACTGGTACCACCTGAAGAATATGCTTGCCTCCAGCAACTGCTGTCCCACCTGACTCCCGAAACACCAACCATCACCACCGAGCAAAAAACCTTGACGGCTAGCGGTGAAGAGCGCTGGCAGCTATGGACGGATCGGGCCATGTTTGACGATCAAGGACAGGTGATCGAGTATCAATCGGTGGGGCATGACATTACCGATCGCAAACGCATTGAACTAGCGCTACAGCGCAGCGAGACCCGCTATCGAGCGATCGTGGAAGACCAAACAGAGATGATTTGCCGCTTTCGCCCGGATGGTTCCCTCAGTTTTGCCAACACCGCCTACCGTCGCTATTTCAATCTAGACACCACCCTGCCAGATAACAATGCCATCTGGCAATATATCCCTGATGATGAGCTAGATTTTGTGCGCACGAAGGTGCTAGGCCTGACTCCAGAGAGCCCCACCGTGACCTATGAGCACCGCGTCCTGCTACCCGATGGCACGACGGCTTGGCAATTGTGGACCGATCGCGCCATTTTTGACGACCAAGGTCAGCTCTTGGAATATCAATCCGCAGGCCGCGATATTACCGATCGCAAGCACGATGAGCAGCAGTTGCGGCAGGTGTCAGAACGGTTAGCCCTAGCGCTCAAGTCGGGCGCGATCGGCATCTGGGAATGGGACTTGCTGCAGGATCATTTAGTCTGGGATGAGCAAATGTATCGTCTGCATGGGCGATCGCTCGATGATCCTGTCAAAAGCGGCGCAGATTGGCAGCAAAACCTTCATCCCGAGGATCGTCAAGCTACTGAGCTCGTTCTAGCGCAAGCGCTCCAAGGAGAGCAAGAGTTTGACGCTACCTTTCGAATTGTCTGGCCCGATGGCAGCCCACGCTTCATTAAAGCCTACGGGCAGGTGCAGCGTAGTGCCCAGGGTCAGCCCGTGCGCATGGTCGGCATTAATTTTGATATTACCAAACGGCAAGAAGCCCAGCAGCGCATCCAAATTCAGAACGACCAGCTCAGCCGCGCCAACCTAGAGCTAGAGCGGGCCACCCGGCTCAAGGATGAGTTCTTAGCCAGCATGAGCCATGAACTGCGCACCCCCCTCAATGCCATTTTGGGCATGTCGGAGGGGCTACAGGAGGATATTTTCGGAGCGCTGAATCCTCGACAACAGAAGGCGATCGCCACCATTGAGCGCAGTGGACAGCATTTACTAGAGCTGATTAACGACATTCTTGACCTATCCAAAATCGAGGCAGGCAAGCTGGAGCTCCAGCCTAGCCTCGTATCCATCAGCACCCTCTGCCAAGCTAGCTTAGCCTTCGTGCAAGAAGAGGCGATGCGGAAACATATTCACCTAGAGCATCACATTCAGGGGGTGACATCCCTCTATGCCGATGAGCGTCGTTTGCGGCAAATTTTAATTAACTTGCTGGTGAATGCCGTGAAGTTTACCCCTGATGGCGGCGTTGTTTCCCTTACCGTCACGAGCCAACCTCCTGCACAACCTCCCGATCCGTCTAGCCCATCCCACCTATCGACCCTGCCAAGCGTTGTTTTCTCGATCAACGATACGGGCATCGGCATTGCCGAGAGCGATCGCACGAAGCTCTTCCAGCCGTTTGTCCAAATTGATAGCGCCCTCAATCGAAAACATACGGGCACCGGACTGGGGCTGTCTTTGGTCAAACGTTTAATAGATCTCCACGGCGGCCATATCACCGTCGATAGCACCCCAGGACAAGGGAGCTGCTTCTCAGTACAGATTCCCTACGTCCATCCTCCCGCCCCATCTACCGAGAAGGAAGCCAGTCCCCTTGCGATCGCGCCACGAACGAATATGCGATCGGTTCTGATTATTGAAGATTCACAAGACGTGGCAGATCAGCTCCAGCGTTATTTAACCGAGCTAGGAATGTCTTCTACGGTTTGCCGATGTGGGGAGGATGCGATCGCTCAAGCCAAGACGTTCATGCCGTCATTAATTATTCTAGACCTCCTGCTGCCAGAGGCGTCCGGCTGGGAGATCTTAACCCAGCTCAAGGATATCCCGGCCACAGCTCACATCCCGGTCATCATTGCCTCAGTGGTAGATGAGCAAGATCAAGGGTTAGCATTAGGAGCAGTGGATTACTTAGTCAAACCCATTACCCGAGTCCATCTCCATGCGGCCATTCGTCGTCTCTTGCCGACACAAGACGGGGGCGATCGCCTCAGTCCTACCGTCATTACGCCCAGCTACCCTAACCATCATCATGACCCTGTCATTCTGGTCGCAGAAGACAACCCAGCCAATATTGAAACGATCGCCGACTACCTCACCCTCAAAGGCTACCATCTCATTTATGCCCATAATGGGTATGAGGCCGTCAACATGGCCCAAGTCCAAACACCAGACTTGATCCTCATGGATATTCAAATGCCTGGACTGAGCGGACTAGATGCCATTCATCAAATTCGAACTACCATCTCCCCCACCATGCCCATCCTTGCAATGACAGCCTTGGCCATGCCAGGCGATCGCGATCGATGCCTCACGGCTGGGGCCAACGATTACTTAACCAAACCAATTCGGTTAAAGCTGCTGTTAGAAACGATTCAACAGCTTTTGCCGCATCCTGAATGAGCATCTCCCAACCCTCATCAACGGATCTAGACTCACCCAATCCACCTGTAGCACCGTTCCGAATGATTTATGAAAACGGTATTTTGGTATGACAATCTCAGCGTCCATTCTAGTTATCGATGACGAGCCCGATAATTTTGATGTCATCGACACTTTTTTGCACGATGACAACATCCAGCTATCCTATGCTTCCAGCGGCAGCCGTGCCATAGCTCGCTTACAGGATATTCAGCCTGATGTCATTTTGATGGATGTGATGATGCCCCACATGAGCGGCATCGAAGCCTGTCAGATCATCAAAGCTGATCCCCAGTGGCAGGGAATTCCGATCATTATGGTGACGGCATTAACTAGTAAGGATGACTTATCGCGCTGTTTGAATGCCGGAGCCGATGACTTTATCAGCAAACCCGTCAACGGCACAGAACTGCGGGCTAGGGTCAATTCCATGCTGCGCATCCGCCAGCAATATGCAAGCGTGCAAAACCTGTTGAGACTGCGCGAAGATATGGTCAATATGATTGTCCATGATCTGCGCACGCCCCTATCTAGCATCGTGCTATCGGCAGATATGCTGCAAAGCGGTCAGCTCACCGCAGCGAAACAGCACCATAAAGCTGAGCAGATTATGACCGCCGCTCGCCAATTGCAAGCCCTGATTGATGACCTGTTGATCATGGCGCGCATCGAAGATGGTCAGATGCTGGTCGATCGCACTACGGTGGACTTGAGACATCTATGTAAAAAAGCCTTGGAAGAATTTGAAGCGATCGCCCAGCAAAAACATCTAGACCTTGTGGGAGACTTACCGGCTCAGTTAAATCCGGTTCACGTCGATGCCACTATGCTGCGCCGGGTGATTGATAACTTACTGTCCAATGCCGTCAAGTTTTCTCCCAAGGGCAGCCAAGTTGTTCTCAAAGCCGATTCGTTGGATCAGTCCACTATTATTCAGGTGGCGGATCAGGGTACCGGCGTACGCCTTGACCTCAGACAGATTATTTTCGAGAAGTATGAAACGGGCATGAGTGCTGAGGGCGTGACCCAACTGGGGCTAGGACTAGCCTTCTGCAAGCTAGCGGTGGAAGCCCACGGTGGCGATATTCGGGTGGATGACAATCATCCTCAGGGTTCGGTGTTTACGATTTCACTACCAATCTACGTCGGTGGATCCCAATCAACCATGGTGTAGGGTGCGGTTAGGCGTAGCCGTAACGCACCGGCTCATAGACGCGTTACTCAGGCTCTGCTTATAACGAACGCGGGGCAACCTGCTTCCATCGAGCAACTCCGAGGGCCGCGATCAAAACGACAGAGGCAGCGATCGCCACCGGTGACACCAGCCCTTGATCGGCATGACGCACCGCGATCGCCACAAACGCCCAGATCAAAACACCGGTAAACACCGCATCCCGATAGAGAAAGGCCATCACACTCCCCAAGAGGGTGGCCACCGCCAGCATAATCACCGTCCACGCCGGCATTCCCAATCCCAACTCCGTCCAGCCTGTACTGTAGAGGGCGATCGCGCCATTCACAATGGTGGCTACGCTAATCCAGCCCAGGTATAGGCTCAGGGGTCGGTTTACCAGCCAGCGATCGCGGCGGCTAGGCGTCACGGTCTGCCGCTGATGGTAGTAGCCATAGGCTAGGGCAATAAGAATGGCCGCCATGGCAATCATGGAGCCCCAAAAGAGTCGATATAGAAACAAAAAGACCCAAACGCCTTGAGCCACAGAGCTGAGGATCAGGGCATGGCGCACGGGGTCTAAGTCAGAGCGCGATCGCTGGCTGGGCAGCAGTTGATAAATCCCAAAGGCAATCAGCCCTAGATAAATTAGCCCCCAGATAATAAAGGCATAGTTGGCGGGAATAATCATCACATCCCCAAAGACCCGGTTGGAGATCGCGCCAATAGACTCGCCATTGATGGGGTCAATGTTCGACCAAGCATTCACAAGGAAGGTGCCGATGATGGCAACGATGGTTGCGTAGGGGCGAGCTTTGGCGATGAAAGTCGGCTGGACTGGCATGGGCGATCGCAATTCATAACGGTACTTCTAGTATGGGAGACATTCCCATACCTTGCCCTGTACCCACCAGCCGAAATTCCCGAACCCCGGCCTCTACCCCGCGCTAGACCCGCTGTCTAGGTCACCACAAAATTCACCAGCTTGCCCGGCACCACAATCACCTTCTTGAGGGTCTTGCCTTCGAGGTAGCGCTGGGCCACCTCCGACTCAGTGGCAAACTGTTCTAGCTCGGCTTTGCTGGCAGCGGCGGGAACCTGGATGGTGCCTCGGGTTTTGCCCATAATCTGAATCACCAGGGTGATTTCGTCCACCACCAACGCGTCAGGATCATGGCTGGGCCAAGGGTGCTGATGCACCGATTCGCTGTATCCCAAGCCCTGCCACAGCTCTTCGGCAATGTGGGGAGAGAAGGGAGCCAGGAGGATCACCAGCGTTTCAATACCCTCGTGATACACCGCCGAGGTTTTACCGTCAGCGTCACTCAGGGCATTGCTCAGCTTCATCAACTCCGACACCGCCGTGTTGAACTGGTAGTCGCCGTCGATGTCCTCCGTGATGTCTTTAATCGCCAGATGCACCGCTCGCCGCAGATCCTTTTCCGCCTTCGTCAGAGTCTCAGGCAGGGTCGGCGCAGGCGATGGCGCACGGTAGTCAGTCACCAGCCGCCACACGCGATTCAGAAAGCGGGACTGCCCTTCCACATCCGCATCATCCCATTCCAGATCCTTCTCCGGCGGCGCTTTGAACAGGATAAACATGCGGGCGGTGTCTACCCCATACTTGGCAATTACGTCCTCCGGAGCCACGCCATTGCCCTTGGATTTGGACATGGTGGCATAGAGACGCTCTAGGGGTTCGCCGGTGTCTGGATCGCGGGGATCGCTAGGATCGGCAACGCGATCGGAGGGAATCCACTGGTCTTTCCCACCCCGGTTGGGGTTGCGGTAGGTGAGCCCCTGCACCATGCCCTGGGTGAGCAGGCGCTGGAAGGGTTCGTCAAAGTTCAACAGGCCGCGATCGCGCAGGAATTTGGTGAAAAATCGCGAGTAGAGCAGGTGCAGAATGGCATGTTCAATCCCGCCCACATATTGATCCACCGGCAGCCAGTCGTTGGCCTTGGCAGGCTCAAACACCTGGCTTTCATTGCGAGCATCGGCGTAGCGCAGGTAGTACCAGGAGGAATCAATGAAGGTGTCCATGGTATCGGTTTCCCGCTTGGCCGGCGTGCCACAGGTGGGACAGGGCACATTCACCCAGTCCTCCAGCTTGGCCAAGGGAGAGCCGCCCCGCCCCGATAGCTCCACGTTGTCTGGCAAGACCACCGGCAGATCCGACTCGGGCACCGGCACGATGCCGCAGGTGGGGCAATGCACCACCGGAATGGGCACGCCCCAGTAGCGCTGCCGGGAAATCAGCCAATCCCGCAGGCGATAGGTGGCTGTCCCCTTACCCTTGCCTTCAGATTCAAGCCAAGCGATCGCCTTCTCCACGCTCTGCCCCGGCCCTTTCCCAGCGGGAATCCCATCCAGCGGCCCCGACTGCACCATCACCCCGTCGCCTGGCCAGGCCTTGGCCATAGCATCGCCGTCTAGGGTCTCGCCCTCCGGCTGCACCACAACGACCACCGGCAGGCCAAACTGGCGGGCAAATTCAAAGTCCCGCTGGTCGTGGGCTGGCACCGCCATAATGGCCCCAGTACCGTAGCCCATGAGCACATAGTCGGCAATCCACACCGGCACCTTCGCACCATTCACTGGGTTGAGGGCGTAGCTTCCCGTCCAGACCCCGGTCTTTTCCCGATCCTCCACCATGCGATCCAGGTCGCTCTTGCTGGCAGCCGCCGTGCGATAGGTCTGGATAGCCTCAGCCTGCTCCGGCTTGGTTAGCTTGTCTACCAAGGGATGCTCCGGCGACAGCACCATGAACGTGGCCCCCCAGAGGGTATCCGGGCGGGTGGTGAACACCGTCAGGTCTGCCCCATCTTCTGTCTTGAAGGTGACCTCTGCCCCGGTGGACTTGCCAATCCAGTTTTCCTGCATCAGCTTGACGCGCTCAGGCCAGCCGTCCAGAGTTTGCAGATCGGTGAGCAACTGTTCGGCGTAGTCAGTAATTTTCAAAAACCACTGGCTGAGCATCCGCTTTTCGACGATCGCCCCCGATCGCCAGGAACGACCATCCGCATCCACCTGTTCATTGGCCACCACGGTTTGATCCACCGGATCCCAGTTCACCGCGGCCTCTTTGCGGTAGGCTAGCCCCGCCTTCAGGTATTCAATAAAAATCCACTGCGTCCATTTGTAGTAGTCTGGTGCGCAGGTGGCCACTTCCCGATCCCAGTCGTAGGACAGACCCAGTCGCTTGAGCTGCCCCTTCATGGTTTCAATATTTTGGTAAGTCCAGGTCGCTGGATGAACCCCGCGATCGATGGCCGCATTTTCCGCCGGCAGCCCAAAAGCATCCCAGCCCATGGGGTGGAGCACCCGGTAGCCCTGCATCCGCCGCACCCGCGCAATCACGTCGGTGATCGTATAGTTGCGCACGTGACCCATGTGCAGATTACCCGATGGATAGGGAAACATCGACAGCGCGTAGTACTTCGGCTTCTCGTTTTCTTCGGCGCGATCGCTGCCTTGGTCAGCCCAAACCTGTTGCCACTTGGGTTCAATCTCTCCTGGGTTGTAACGGGACTCCACGAGCTTCTCCTAAACTTACTGGAATGCGGGATGCAGATCTCTGGCCATTTTGGCATAAGCCGTTGAGGATTTTTCAGGCATCTGCTAGATCCATCCCGGCTAGGTCACCGCTGACTCTGTCATCTGAATGGTGGCCGCCGTGGCGTCAATCTCCACCTCTAGGCCTACGGGCAGGGTCAACAACGGCTCTAGGTGACCGATCGCTGCCCCATACCAAGCTGGAATGCCCCGAGGTTCAAGGTGATCCCATACCACTTCTTCCAGGGTGAGCGACCCATAATCCGCATCGGGGCCACAGCGAGTGCATTGCCCAAAAATAAAGCCCGCCAAGTTGTCAAATACCCCTGCTAGGGCCAACTGGGTCATCATCCGGTCAATCCGATAAATCGACTCTCCCACATCTTCCAGAAATAGAATGCCCCCCGTGAGATCCGGCATATAGGGCGATCCAACAATCCCCGACAGCACCGACAAATTGCCACCGACCAACATCCCCCGAGCCTGCCCCGCCGTGATCGTCTGGGTGCGGTTCGACACCTGCATGAGGCGATCGCTATCAACACCAGCAAGACGATTGGAAAAGGTCACTGCCTCGCCATTGAACAACACTCGGCGAAACATATCCACCTCCTGCGATCGCCATCCAGATAGCCCATTGGGGCCATGGAAGGTCACCAACCCAGTCTGCCCGGTAATGCCCATGAGCAGAGCCGTGATGTCGCTAAAGCCAACGAGGATTTTAGGATTCTCGCGAATCAGGTCATAGTCTAAATAGGGCAAGACCCGACTACTGCCCCAGCCGCCCTGAACAGGAATCAACGCTTTGATCGCCGGATCGGCAAAGAAACGATTGATATCCGCCGCGCGATCGCGATCCTGGCCTGCCAAGTAGCCATAGCGATCAAACAGATGCTCGCCTAACACCGGCTCTAGCCCCAGGGCTCGCACCGCCTCTAGAACAATCTCCACATCCTCCCGCAGGAAAGCCGCCGTTGCTGGACTGATGATTCCCACAGCATCCCCGGCTGCCAATCGCGCTGGTTTGATGCGATCGCCCCTGATCGCCATCGCCCGATACGGAACAAGGGGAGCGATCGCTGCCCCGGCAGTTGCCCAAGCACTCAAACGTAAAAAATGCCGCCGCTGCATAAGAGATGATCCTGCTGAATAGATAGGGAACAGATATCACGTAACCCGTCTCAGACTAGCGCCCCATTTACCCCCCACAATCTTAGGGGTACAGCGCTTTCAAGACCATCGATTGACAAACGGCCTCGATTGAAAAAAGGTTGTTGAGATCACCAAGAAAGATGATCAGCGATTGTGTTATTCTGGAAAAGTTGTCAAAAATCGCACACCCAGATATTCGGGTGTTTCGCAGTTTGCGAAATGCACTTGGGTGGAGGATAAACCCGAAAGGAGTCAAAACACATGCCCGTAGTATCTTTGGCCGAACTCTTAGAGTCCGGCGTTCACTTTGGCCATCAAACCCGCCGTTGGAATCCCAAGATGTCGCCGTACATCTACACCTCACGGAACGGCGTTCACATCATTGACCTAGTCCAAACGGCTCAGCTCATCGAAGAAGCCTACGCCACCGTCCGAGACGCATCGGAGCAAGGCAAGAAAGTACTGTTCGTGGGTACCAAGCGTCAGGCAGCCGGCATCGTTGCTCAAGAAGCTGCTCGCTGCGGTGCTTACTTTGTAAACCAGCGCTGGCTGGGCGGTATGCTCACCAACTGGGCCACCATCAAAACCCGCGTCGATCGCCTCAAGGAACTAGAGCACCGTGAAGAAACCGGAGCCCTAGCCCTTCTACCCAAAAAAGAAGCCGCTGTTCTCCGCCGCGAGATGGAAAAGCTGCAGAAATATCTGGGTGGCATCAAGAGTATGCGCAAGCTACCCGACATGGTGCTGATTGTGGATCACCGTCGAGAATATAACGCTGTGCAAGAGTGCCAAAAGCTCGGCATTCCCATCATTGCCCTCTTGGATACCAACTGCGATCCTGACGTTGTAGACATTCCCATTCCCGCCAACGACGACGCTATTCGTTCCATCAAGCTGATTGTCGGTAAGCTGGCCGATGCCATTTACGAAGGGCATCATGGTCAAGGAGAGGTGGATTACGACGACTACGATGAGTACGACGGTGCCGAAGACGATTACGATGATAGTGACGTCTCCGACGGCAATGACGAGTCGGGTAATAGCTAACGCAGCAGGGGGCTCTAGAGGGTGAGTTATCCCCATCTAGAGAGGTTCCCTCGTCTGTCCGATCAACTGCGGATATACCGCGGACTGTTGATACATGTAGATGTAGGGGTTAAGCACAATGCCGGAGATCTCAGCAAAATTAGTCAAAGAACTGCGCGATAAGACTGGCGCAGGCATGATGGACTGCAAAAAAGCCCTGCAGGAAAATGAGGGTGATATCGCCAAGGCTGGCGAATGGTTGCGGCAGAAAGGGATTGCCTCGGCCGAGAAAAAAGCCGGCAAGGTCGCAGCAGAAGGATTGGTTGACAGCTATATCCACACCGGCGGCCGCATCGGTGTGTTGGTAGAAGTCAACTGCCAAACCGACTTCGTAGCTCGCAACGAAGACTTTCAGGCTTTAGTGCGCAATATTGCCATGCAGATTGCCGCTTGCCCGAACGTTGAGTATGTGCGCACCGAAGATATTCCCGCTACCTTCGCGGAAAAGGAAAAAGAGATTGAAATGGGTCGGGATGACTTGGCCAGCAAGCCCGAAGCCATCCGCGAGAAAATTGTAGTCGGGCGCATTGAAAAGCGCCTGAAAGAACTCTCGTTGATGGATCAGCCCTACATCAAAGATCAAAGCATCACGGTGCAAGAATTGGTCACCCAGAATGTGTCCAAGCTGGGTGAAAACATCCAGGTGCGTCGCTTTGTGCGCTTTGTTCTAGGGGAAGGCATCGAGAAGGAAGAGTCTGACTTTGCTGCAGAAGTCGCCGCCCAAACCGGTGCTGCTGCGCCTGCTGCGGTTGCGGAAGCGCCAGCAGTGGAAGAAGCTCCGGCTCCGGTCGCTGAAACACCTGCTGTGAAAGAAGCTCCAGCTTCAGACGCCAAGCCTTCTGGTGGAAAGAAGAAGGGCGGCGGTAAGAAGAAAAAGTAGGAGAGCTGGGATTTATGGGGGCGATCGCTCCTCCTAGATCCAATCCTGAACTCTAGCGTTTTTCAAGATCCTGAGGGGCTGTTCTACAGTCCCTTTTTTGTGGGATTTTTGTGGGATTGGTGATGGCATTTTTCGGGCGATCGCCCCATGACGTTCGGTTATCCGCCGTTGGGAGTAGCTTCAAGGTGGGGCAGCGGAGAGACGGATGTGGATATGATAGAAAAGGCAAGGGAGAGCGATCGCCCAGACTACTTTCCATGCCGTCTCCCCACCGGAGCGTCCCACGATGATTGTCAAAGCAAAAAACCGGAAGCTGGCTATTATCCTCGCCTTTGCAGGGGCCGTAGCTCCTGTCTCGGGGCTACATAAGTTTTACCTTGGGCAATATGGCTGGGGCATTCTCTACCTGCTCCTATCCTGGACACCCATTCCCCGCGTTGCTAGCGCCATTGAGGGCGTGTGGTATCTATCCCAGCATCCCGATGAATTTGACCTGACCATGAACCCCAATCTGGCACCCCAGACCCCAGCAGAGCCGCCGGTGGATCCCAAACAGGTGGGGGCGATCGCCGATTCCCTACGCCACCTGGATCAACTACGGCAAGATGGTCTGATTTCCGACTACGAGTTTGAGCAAAAGCGACGACAGTTGCTCGATCGCATTGCCTAACCCCCATTCACCACGTGGCAGAGGAGTGACCCATGAGGCGATCGAGCTGGCTAACAGCCATGGAACGGGTGGGCAACGGCCTAAAAACCCGCCTGCAACCCCTAAAAACCCGCCTGCTGAAGGATCCCTACTATCGCTTTCAGAATGCTGAGGAACTGGCCCTGGCCGCCCAGATTGGCGTAGTCATTGATGCCAACCAGGCTACGGTTGATGACTGGCTGCGGCTACCGGGGCTCTCGATTCACCAAGCGCGATCGCTCGTTAGCCTACAGCGTTCAGGCCTTCAGTTTCATTGCCTAGAAGATATTGCAGCGGCGCTAAGCGTACCCGTATCCAACATTCAGCGGCTTGCCCCCGTCCTGAGGTTTTGCTACTACGATGCCGACAGCATTTGCACCATCCAGCCGGTGAATCCCAATAGCGCTTCTGTGGAGCAGCTCACCCGCATTCCCGATGTGGATCTCTTTTTAGCCAGGGCGATCGTCCAAAATCGTGAGCAGCGAGGGCGGTTTCAAAGCATGGCCGACCTACAGCAGCGACTCGCCCTCCCAGCTTCTCTCATGGGCAGCCTGATGCATTACCTCGTGCTTTAACTGGCTAGATCCACCGGAGTGGGGCTAGGAGTCTCATTGAGCGTGATTCGAGGCGGACGAGGAACAACACCCAAGCGATCGAGGGGCCAAAACCGAACGATCGCCCGTCCAATAATATTTTGGCGCGGCAAAAATCCCCACACATGGGAGTCAAAACTATAGTTGCGATTATCGCCCAGCATAAAAACCTGATCCGGCGGCACCACCAAGGGATTCAGCACATAGTTCGGCGGTTCGGCAATGTAGGGTTCGGCGATCGCCACCCCATCCACCCAAACATGCCCATCCTGCACCTGCACCACCTGCCCCGGCCCGGCAATAAGACGTTTGATAAACACTTGGTTGGCTTCATAGCCCTGGGCCTGCAGCGCTTCTGGCGGCACGAAGACGACAATATCGCCAGGCTGAGGCTCGCGAAAGGCGTAGGATATTTTTTCAATCACCAAGCGATCGCCCACCGCCAAGGTCGGCACCATGGAGTCGGATGGAATAAACCGAGGTTCGGCAATGAAGAGGCGAACCAGCAGCGCTAATGCCACGGCGACAACAATCGTGCGCAAGGTATCACGGCGGGATTCGGGCGGCGGTTGAGGATTGGGCGAGGTATCCCCGGAGCCACCGGCAGGGTTTGAGGCATCGGCCGTTACCGTTGAGGTAGGCACCTCGTCAGGGATACGATCCGTATCGGATCCAGCCGGTGGCTTCGTCGGGTTTGAATCTTGGGCGGTCATAACAGCGTCAACCTGAGGCATTCTACTGGGTGAACAAGGTGTGGGAGAAGCAGGCGATCGCCCCACCGCCAAGACAGCACCCAGCTTCAAAGCGTATCATACCTGTTGGATCCCTTGGGCTAGATCCTGGATCCCTCGGGGATCCCCATGGCCCGCCCAGTTCTCTACCCTCTATGAACTATGTCATCCCAACCAGACACTTGGTATATCGTGCAGCAGAGTGATGGTCAATGCGACATTACCCACACTCAGCCTGAAGATGCATCGTCCCCAGCCAGTCCCACGCCCAAGCAATGGGGCCCCTATGCATCCCAAGCCGAGGCGATCGCTCACCGTATTGGTCTGATTCGCGCCGGCCATTGCCGTCCACGCTAGGACGCTTATCCGTCCCAAGTTCCGTCCCGGTGGCAAGACCACATCCTAAGGCTGCACATTCGCCTGAGTGGGGCGTCGCTGAGCAGTCATCTGGTCAGACAAGATCTCTAATGCTTGGGAGAACTGCGGATCGCGATCGGTGCCAATCAGGGTGCGATCGTTAAACAGCACCTCAATCTGCTCTTCCGTTAGCTCCACAATCACGTCTGGCTCAATGCCCTCTTGGTTAATATCTCGACCATTGGGCGTGAGATATTTAGCTACCGTCACGGCAATTCCGGAACCATCTCCCAGACCGCGCACCGACTGCACCAAGCCCTTACCGAAGGTTTGGGTTCCCACCAAGGTGGCACGTTCATTATCCTGCAGCGCACCGGAAAGAATCTCACTGGCGCTAGCAGAACCACCATCAACCAACACCACCAGCGGCAAATCGGTTAATGCGGTGCCATTGGCCACTTCGCGATCGGAGACGCCCTGACGATTCACGGTTGAGACAATACCGCCTTCATCCAGCCACATACGAGCAATGTCAATACTGGAATAGAGCAACCCACCGGGGTTGGAACGCAGATCGAGGACGTAGCCGGATACACCCTGATTCTGGAGGTCTTGAATCGCTTCTTCCATCTCTTGGGCAGCGTTGGCACTGAACTGGGTGAGGCGAATATAGCCAACATCACCGGTCTCCGTTTCCTGTAGCGAATACCGAACTGGATGAATCTCAATCAAGTCACGGCGCAACTGAAAGTCTAGTTCTTGCTCCCCCCGACGAATCGTCAAGGTGATTTCCGTACCCACAGGGCCACGGATCAGGTTGACCGCATCGTTGACGTTCATACCCTCCGTGCTTTGTCCATCAATTTCGACAATCACATCTTGGGCAAGAACCCCAGCTTCAAACGCTGGGGTGTCTTCGATGGGTGACACCACAACCAGCTCATCCGTCTCTTCATCCTGAGTGAGCTGAATACCGACCCCTGTGAGCTCTCCAGAGGTATCGATTTGCATGTCACGAAACTCGCGGGGATCCATAAAGCGAGTGTAGGGATCATCGAGCTGATCCAACATCTCCCGAATGGCAACGTAGGCATCGTCCTGATCTTGATAGGAGCGTTCGAGGTAATCTTGACGAACGGCCCGCCAATCGACCTGATTGAAGGTAGCATCCACATAGGTGCGGTCAATTAACTGCCAAACTTCGTCGATCAACTCCTTAGGACTATCTTGAAAGAAGGCTTGACCTCTAGATAGCTGCAATCCAGCACCCGTGAGCGTAACTGCCGTAACCGCCACAGCCGTTGCACCTAGAACAAGTCCGCGCTTCGTAATAACCATGTCTTGATTCCGATGAAGAGACGAGAATTAGGCCCAATCTAGCACAAGCGATATGAGAACAGGCTGAGAAATCAGCCTGAATTTGTCCGATCTTGTCCTCCAGACGCCTCATTCGCTTAGGGATCAACCCATCGTCCGTCTGCCTTAATCAGATTAATCAGCTCTGAAACGCCTTGATCTTCAGGCACGCGTTTGATTTCTTCGCGACCGCGATAGAGGGAAATATAGCCCGCCTGCTTGCCCACATAGCCATAGTCGGCATCGGCCATTTCTCCTGGGCCATTCACAATACAGCCCATGACGGCAATATCTAGCCCCGTCAGATGCTTGGTGGCATTGCGCACCTTGTCGAGCACTTCTTCTAGATTAAACAGGGTGCGACCGCAGGAGGGACAGGCGACGTATTCCACCATGGTCTTGCGCAGACCCAGGGCTTGCAGAATGCTGTAGCAGACGGGAATTTCCTTCTCGGGTGCTTCCGTGAGAGACACACGCAGGGTATCGCCAATGCCATCGGCCAAGAGGGTGGCAATGCCCGCTGTGGACTTGATGCGGCCATACTCGCCATCCCCAGCTTCGGTGACGCCGAGGTGGAGGGGATAGTCCATGCCGAGGTCATCCATGCGCTTCGCCATGAGGCGATAGGCGGCTAGCATCACCGGCACGCGGGAGGCTTTCAGGGAAATCACCAAGTTGCGGAAATCTAAGGATTCACAGATGCGAATAAACTCTAGCGCCGACTCCACCATGCCTTCGGGAGTATCGCCATAGGTGAAGAGCATTCGTTCTGCCAAGGAACCATGGTTGACGCCAATGCGCATGGACTTGCCTTGATCACGAAGGGAGATCACCAGCGGCTCTAGGGTTTCGCGAATCTTGTCGCCAATTTCGTCAAACTCGCTTTGGCTATATTCAGTGCGATCGCTCTTGGGTTTTTCAAACACGTACAGCCCGGGGTTGATGCGCACCTTATCGACATGCTTGGCCACTTCTAGGGCAATCTTCATGCCGTTGTGATGGACATCAGCGACCAGGGGAACCGGCTGATAGGTTGCCTCTAGCTTTTGCTTAATCACAGCGAGAGCCTTAGCGTGGGCCATGCTGGGCACGGTTACCCGCACAATTTCACAGCCGATTTCATGGAGTCGGCGAATGCCTGCCACCGAACCCTCGATATCTAGCGTATCTTCATTGATCATTGACTGCACCACCACCGGATATCCACCGCCAATGGTGACTGCCCCCACGGGCACGGGGCGGGTTTTGCGGCGACGAATGGTGGTATCAAAGGCGTCGGAAGCCGGACTAGATGCAGTGGGAGTGGGCAGGGTTTGCATAGAGGATTCGCCAAAATGCGGATTAGTTGGGGGACAGGTTAGACCGAGGCGATCGCCCCGACTAACGCATGTCTTTCTTCCAGATTGCCATAGTTGGGTTAACTTTTGGCAAACAGCAGGGCGATCGCCCCCAAGTCAAGATGTTCAAAGGTCGGTCAAGCCGATGGGACAACTTACTCTAAACCAGAGATCACGCTAAACCAGAGATGACCTTAGCCATGTCAAAGTCACTCGCCGTCAGACCACCAGCATCGTGGCTGGTCAAGGAAATGGTCACCTTGTTGTAGGAAACGGCAATGTCTGGATGGTGTCCGGCTGCTTCGGCTGGTTCCACCAAGCGATTCACAAAGGCGATCGCTTCAATGAAGTCTTTAAACGTACGCTGGCATTGAATCTCGTTGCCCGCCAACGTCCAACCTGACAGATCGTCTAAACGCTGTTGAATATCGGTTTCACTTAGAAGCTGAGCCATGATGATTCTTCCTTTTGTCTGCACTGGATTGGGGCAAGGGACATCACACCAGGCGATCGCCATTGGATTCACCCACCGTTGATGCCTACCTCTGGGGCCACCCTACCATGGGCAACGCTATTAAGTAGACTACCTTTACGCTATCGGGTTCTCACCCTTCAAAGCAAGAGCGATCGCTTCAGAGTTTTTGATACATAGCCTCGACATCTTCCTATTGCTGCTATCAACTCTCCGTGACAGCATTCCTTTCCTGGTATGCGATCGCTCTCCAACAAATAGGTAAAATCAACACAACCCCATCCCTCAAAACTTCAACCCCACCTCGTTGAAGGGATGGGATCATCTATCATCCCCAGCTACTGACCGTGCCTTACTGTATCGTCATGTTTAGGAATCAGTCATGTCATCTGCATCTGCTAAACCGCCATCGTCCTCCCAACCTCCAACCCCAAAACCAGCCGCTAGAGGCACCCCAGCCTCGACAACCTCCCAGGCGGCCAATCCAGATCACGCTTCTGACTCCCCTCAACCTCGCACACCGGTGCTTGAGGATGCTTGGCAGCGCTTTGGAGACTACGACAAAAACGCCGTCAAGGCTCAAAAAGCCTTCATTCGGCAGCGAAAATGGGTCGCCAGCCTAGGAGTTGCCTCGACCACCATTGCAGTCCTATACCTGGTCTTGGAAGTTGCCTTAGGACAAGAAGGGCCACCCCTCTCAGACTTTATTCAATCGGTCGCCACCGGACGACTGCGCAATACCAACGAGGCCATCATGGGGTCAATGAGCCTCTTGGTGATTCTGCTGCCCATTTTGGTAACGATTTTGATTGCTGCCTCCATTAAATTCAACATGGGGGTCAACTGGGTGATGCTGCGGGGCAGTGCAGAAACCCTGAAAAAGGAAATCTATCGCTATCGCACCCAGGTAGACATCTACGCTGCGGATGCATCGGAAATTCGAGAGGTTGTCCTAGCGCGCAAGATTAAAATTGTCGGCAAGCACGTCATGGAGACCCAGGTGAACCAATCTGGGCTGGACGTCTATGATGGCGAGCTACCACCGCCCTATGGCGCAGCGCGATCGCGGGGAGATGATGGTTTCTCAGACCTAAGCGCTGATTTATACCTGATCTATCGCCTAGAAGATCAGTTTGACTATTACCGCAAAAAAGCTCAGCGGCTTGGGCGAGAACTCACCCAGCTTCAATGGTGGGTTTATATTCTCGGCGGGGTCGGCACCCTCTTGGCTGCCGTGGGCTTTGAAGTCTGGGTTGCCGTCAGCAGTTCCTTTGCCGCCGCCTTCGCTGGATTTCTGGAATTTAAGCGGGTAGAACCCAATCTTATTTCTTGCAACACCGCCGCATCCGATTTATACGATCTGCGAGCCTGGTGGCGCGCCCTCCCCGAAACAGCCCGGCAGCAGCAGGCCAATATTGAAGCCCTCGTCAATGGCACAGAGCAGATCATCCAGGGCGAAAATTCCAGTTGGGTGCAGGAAATGCGAGACGCCCTAGCTGAACTCTACGGCGATCAAGAACAGGTGCAAGCCGATCAGCTCCAGAAAATGGCTGAGCAAGGTACGTTGATCAATGTGCGAGACAACCAAGAGATCATCCAGCAGATTGTGGTTGGGCCCGTGATCAACCCGCAGGAAGAAGCAGACGGATCAGAAACGACCGTGTCAGAAACGGCAGAAGAGCCAGCGATCGCCCCTGACCAGGCCCAAGACTTCATTGATATAGATATCTCTGATGAAGATGTCTCTCATGTCTCTCATGGTGATATGGGTATCTCTGGTGATACGAGCCTTGCTGAAGCTAACCATGGAACCGTCTCCGGCCCTGACCATGTGGTTCTCTCAGAGTTCAATGACCCTGACCAGGTCGATCTTTCAGAATTCAACGTGGATCTCTCAGACTTCTTTGACCCAGCGGATGACCTGCCTACCACACCCTCCGAAGAACAAGACGCCCAGCAAACACCAGAGGACATCGATTGGGACAAAGTCTTATGAAATTGTTGCCAGGTCGTGACCGTCGGCAATAAAACTTAAAAACCAAAATGACCGGAGACCCCCAAACCAGTAGTACGCTGTAAACAACGCTGTTTTGCCCCTTGCACCGTAACATGAGCTAAGTCTCCAGACCTTTTTATCCCGTATTATCGAGCGGCAAGGGGTAGCGTGCCGACGTTAATAATTGGACATAGCCTGAAAGGAAAACTCTCATGGTTCAACGTGGTTCAAAAGTTCGTATTCTGCGCAAAGAATCCTACTGGTACAAAGATGTAGGAACCGTTGCTTCCGTAGATCAAAGCGGCATTAAATACCCCGTTATTGTACGGTTTGACAAGGTAAACTACACCGGTTTTAGCGGCTCCGCTGGCGGTGTTAACACCAACAACTTCTCCCTAGATGAAGTGGAAGAAGTTTCGGCACCAGCGAAGAAAAAGTAAGACTCTCTAGCACGGAAAGCCGCTAGACTAGATTTACTCTACGTTTTGCAAACTGACTGTGCCCGAGCTACCAGAAGTTGAAACAGTATGTCGGGGGCTGAATGCAGCTACCCTACATCAAACCATTGTGGGTGGGGATGTGTTGCTTGATCGCACCATTGCCCACCCATTTTGTATGGACGATTTCATTGCCGGACTCACCGGACAGGCGATCGCCCAATGGCATCGGCGCGGCAAGTATTTGCTCGCAGAAATCACGTCAGCAGCACCCTCAACAACCCCCTCGGCCTGGTTGGGTGTGCATCTACGTATGACCGGTCAGCTCTTTTGGGTACCGCCAACCACGCCCCTAGAGAAGCATTGTCGAGTGCGGCTATGGTTTGAGGGCGATCGCGAACTGCGGTTTGTCGATCAACGCACCTTTGGGCGCATGTGGTGGGTGCCGCCGGGCATGGAACCCTCCCAGGTGATCACCGGTTTAACTCGCCTGGGCCCCGATCCCTTTACCTCCGACTTTTCGGTGGACTATGTGGCCCATTGGCTGAGCGATCGCCGCCGACCGATTAAAACGGCCCTGTTAGATCAACAGTTTGTGGCTGGCGTGGGCAATATCTATGCCGATGAAGCGCTGTTCCTCAGCGGCATCCATCCCACTACCGATAGCTCCACCCTTTCGATCGATCAATGCACGACCCTACACGCCATGATCCAGCGAGTGCTGCGGGAAGGCATTGAGTCGGGCGGCACCACCATCAGCACCTTTCGAGATCTGCAAGGCGTCAACGGCAACTATGGCGGCTTAGCCTGGGTCTATGGTCGAGAAGGCGATCGCTGCCGATTGTGTGACACCGTCATCGAACGCATCAAGCTGGCGGGGCGATCGGCCCATTTTTGCCCTGTCTGCCAGCCGAAGGGAGCGATCGCAAACGACTCGCCTTAGCGTATAGTTTGGGATAAGCTTCATTCCAGTCTGCGTGTTTGAATCCCCATGATTGCTTACCATCTAAGCCGGTTCAGTTCCATTGCCCGTTTATGAATCTAGCCCGTTGCAACCCAGTCTTTGATACCTTATGCAGGCAGGCGATCGCTCTTGTTTGTTCCCGCATTAAACCTGTAGCTCTTCGCCGTACCTCGCCATGAAATGGACACCTTGGATAGTTCTGAGCATCGTTTCAGGTCTAACCTTAGCGGCCTGCACAACCATGCCCGACTGGCTAGAAAACTGGTCATCGAGCTTCGGAGAACAACTAGACATCAATAGCGACCCCTCTGAAAACGAGACGCCCCCTGAATCTGATTCTGGACAAGAACTCCCACCCACCAAGCTGACCCTAGTGATGGTCGATGGCCAGCCCACGGAAGTAGAACTTGAGCTGTTCGACCATCAAGAGTTTCCCCTCACGCTTTACACCCCCCGAGGAGAGTTTAGCCGTCTATTTGAAACCGTCGGGGACACTCAATCTGTTCAGTTTAACCAAACCCAGGATGACGGCGAACCCAACCCATTCATCTATCTCCAAATCGTTGTCCCAGTTGGCGAGGTCACCATTGATGAGCTGCGCGATCGCGTCCTAGGAGACGACGGCATCCTCGCCAATCGTCGCTGGCAGATGGTCGATCGCACGCGCGTGCTCACCTATACGTGGGCTGATGAACGCATTGACTTTCAACATACAGTAGACGACACCGTTTATCGTGGCTCCTTGTTTCTGGGCGATCGCGATGGACAGCCCTTCTATGCCCTCACCCACTATCCGCAAGCGATCGCTCCTAGCATCACGCCCCGTCTATCGATGATTTTAGACACCATCGATAGACGCGACATCTAGACTACCCCTGCATCCCTGGACGTATCGCCTCTTAGTACTGGGGAGTGTTTTAAACCTCATCCAAATCCTGATGCTCTCGTACGAAAGATCAAGGGGTTTAGCAGGTTTTAAACCAGAGCCTCATACTCTGAGACAGAAGTAACCCGCCTAGTTGCTCAGGCGGGAAACCTTGTGCGTCCTGGAAATCCTTTTCGTTCTTCTGTCTTCGTTTTTCTATCTTCGTTCTTCTGTCTTGTGGTACTAGGAGGCGATCGCTCCTCGGCGACGTAGATGAACCTTAATGCCTTCCGCAATGCCGTCGGCGAGCTTTTTCACGTAACTCTCGTCAATGAGATTGGTTTCATCAGTTTGAGTGGTGACATAGCCAACTTCCACTAACACCGATGGCATGGTGGTTTGGCGGAGGGTGAGGAACGTAGCTTGACGAACGCCCAAGTCCTTGATGCCTACTTTTTGCAAAATTTGATCATGCACCACTCGCGCTAGCTCTCCCCCCTCATCGGAGGAGCGGTAATAGTAGGTCTCCACCCCATTCACCTCATAGCGACTGAGACTTAGGGCATTGGCGTGAATACTGACCAATAAATCAGCTTTAAAGTCTTCGGCTGCTTTCACGCGCGCATCCGACGCCACGGCTTGATCGGTCGATCGCGTTAGAGAGACAAGCACTCCGGCCTGCTGAAGCTGAAACGCGACAGACTGAGCGACGGGCAATACCAAATCTTTTTCCTTCAACCCACCGACCCCCACTGTGCCGGGATCGGTACCGCCATGTCCTGGATCGAGCATCACCCTTGGAGCTGTGGGAGGTATCACCACCGAACCACTGGGATCAGTGGGAATAACTGATCCGTCGGGATCATTGGAAATGGATGCGTCAGGCTTCACCACAAACGTCGAGGTGACGGGCTGCGATCGCTGGGCATACACCAAGGCCTGATACACCATTGCAGTGACCTCTGCCCTGGTTGCGGTTTGGTTGGGATTCAGCTCCTGCAGTTGGGGATGGTTCACCACAATTTCCTGGGCAGTGGCCGCAGCGACAGCATCGAGGGCATAGGTGGGAATGCGATCCTTATCCGTAAAAAAGTTCAACAACTGGCGATCGCCTGGTTCTAGCCCCAAGCCACTGGCTAAGGACAGCAACACATGCAGCTTGAGCAAATTATCCTGCGGGCGGAAGCTACCGTCGCCAAACCCTGACAGCCACTTGCCTCGATAGGCTCGCTGAATCACCCCAGCGGCCCAAAAACTATTGGGCACATCATCAAAGGTCACCACGGGGCGATCGGGCAGGGGATTGAAGGTGCCAGACAGCAGCGCCGCATATTCCGCCCGAGTCATCAACGCATTGGGGCGAAAGGTGCCATCTACAAAGCCACGGATGAACCCCTGACTGGCTAAGCCACGGATGAAGGGCGCGGCCCAATGGCCATCAATGTCAGAGAAAGAAGGCGTTGCCAAGGCAGGTTCCACAATGAAGGGGGACGCGATCGCCCATCCCCGCCCCGTGATCACCAAGGCTTGGTAGAGCAAGGCCGAAAGCTGGGCACGGGTAATCGTTTGCATGGGATTGAGCATATCCACCAAGGGGTGGTTCACAACCATACGCTTCTGGGTGGCCGTGGCCACCGCTACGGCTGACTGGCTGGGAATCTGGTTGCGATCGCGATAGACCTGGAGAGAATTGGGTGTACCGCCGGTTAAATCTAGCCCTTTCACCAACGACTCAATCACCTGAACGCGGCTCATGGTTTGATTGGGTCGGAAGGTGCCATCCGCAAATCCTGACAGGAACCCCATGGTTTGGGCCTTAGCGATCGCCCCCACCGCCCAGAAATTGGATGGCACGTCGGAAAACGAAGCTGGCGCGACCGTATCAGGCAGTTGAAACGCCTGGGAGACAAAGGTGGCATATTGGGCACGGGTCACGGTGAGTTCAGGACGAAAGGTGCCATCGGTAAAGCCACTGACAATGCCCCGACGCACCAAGCCGCGAATAAAGTGCTCTGCCCAATAGCCCTGGATATCCGTCAGCGTCACCTCTGTGGTGGATGCGGTGGCGGGCGGTGCGGGCACTGGTGCTGGAGGCGCGGGCGCTGGCGCTGGAGGAACCACCACCGGCTCTGCCCGGACTTGCAGGGAGCTGGGCGTGGGTGTCGGCAGGGTTGCCCCAGGAGCCATGGCCGCAAATTCAATCGTTCCTGTGGTGCGGTTCAGGTTGATTTGATTGCCCACCGACACTGCTTTTGCCGTACTTTCGTTCACCACATCGGCTTGAATATTGCCATCAAAAACATTGCCCCCCGGCGACAGGCTCCGACCTAGATCGGGCTGGGCCGTATCGCGAATCAGCAAGCCAATGCGGGTATTGCGGGCAATCCAGTTATTGCGCAGCACCGGCCGGGCCGATCGCGATAGGACAATACCGGAATGATTTTCCAAAATCTGGTTGTCTGCCAAAAGGGGCGCGGCTTGGTCACTAATGGCGATGCCATAGCCGGTTTGCTGAAAGATATTGTGACGTAGTTCGCCCTTAGCGTTGCGCACAATAGAGATACCGCTGGCGGCATTGCGCCGAAAGAGGTTGTTGACCAGTTCCGGCGTCGCGCTGCCAGTGACAAACACACCTTCCCGCCCGCAGTCCACAAAGGTGCAGTGGGCGATCGCAGGTTGGCTAGACTCAATCCAAACGCCAGTACCGCGCGCATTGGGGTTGGTGACACTCAGCCCCACCAGCCGCACCCCATCCGCTGGCACCAAGGCCACATTCTGCTGCCCAAAGGAGGCACTGCTAAACAGCCCTCCGCCAGAAATAATCACCGCTTGCCCCCGGTTACTCTCCTCGCCCATGAGCGTCACCCCTTCTGGAATTTGGATGGGAAACGTCTCACCGGAGGATGTGTTGTAGGTTCCTGGGCTCAAGTAAATGGTGCTGCCCTTGGGAGCCCGCTGCAGGGCAAAGGTCAGCGTTTTATACGGATTGGCGCGATCGCCCGTCGCATTATTGTTGCCGCGTTCTGGATGAACATACCGCTGTACAGAAGTTGGGGCAGACTGAACCATGGATGCTTCTCCCTAAACAAAAGCCACGAGTGGGAATGGAGGCCGGCACAGTAACCTAACGTTCAACTCAGGATGGCCGGGGGGATCTTGATTCTACGTCCTGGATAGCCCGATGACCGCGAACCCCTAGTGCCCCTCAACAGTTTACGGCTGATTGCTGGGAACAAGACAGGGGGCCAATAGTTCTAACCCACACCCCACCGCCTAGGATCGGCTCAAATCGGCTCATAGCAGCTAGCAATAGTATGATGAACAAACAGCCATCCGGGCGATCGCTCTCCCCTTGCTTTCCATAGGACACCCATGGTCACCACCGTCTTGATCTTGAATGTCTTGATTGCCGCCATCTGTTGGTATATCACCTGGCACGTTTGGAGCCTGCGGCGCACCTTGGCCAATGTAGCCGATGCGCTCCTGTCGGCAGAGCAAAGCACCCATGATGTTTTGCATGGAGCACCGGAGGCGATCATCACGGCACAGAAAGGCTCCTACCAACTGCGGCAAAGTTATGAACGGCTGAACCAGCAGGTGGCTCGATTGCAGCAGATTTTATCGCTCCTGGCCGTGGGTCAACTGGCCTGGCGGCGGCTCCGCTATCCATCCCCCCGTCGCCGGACGCGATCGCCCCGTAACCGTTAAGCGGCTAGACAGGTCTGATGTCGCGATGGAGAATCTCCACAGTCCCCATGATCGCTGTCCTAGAAATTCCACAAACTCGCTACATATTGAGGTATCTTAGGGGCAAGTTGGGGCACACCAACATTAGGCATAGGTTGCCATCAATGGACAACGTCCAGACTTCTGTTTAATGTTAATGCGGTGCAGCAGAGGAAGAAAAACGCATGGTAGAAAAGCGATCGGGTTCGTCCGGAGCATTTGTAGGCGGGTTGCTGATTGGGGCAGCCGTTGGAGCCATTACTGGGCTATTGGTAGCCCCTAAGACTGGGCGGGAAACTCGTCAGCTTTTGAAAAAATCAGCGAGCGCCCTACCGGATATTGCCGAAGATTTGTCCACCACTGTCCAGCTCCAGGCCGATCGCCTCTCAGAATCTGCCCTGCGCAACTGGGATGGCACCTTAACGCGCCTCAGGGAAGCGATCGCGGCGGGGGTGGAAGCCAGTCAGCGCGATCGCCAGATGGCGCTTGACCGTGATGACGACTCCGGATCTGAGGTCAGCAACCATTCCCACGACTCCAGTTTGACGTAACACCTGTGATAGATCCTGTATTTTGGCTGGGGGTATCCATTCTGCTGGTGGCCGTGAGTTTGGCCGCTGTCTTGGTTGCAATGATACCGACCTTGAAAGAACTGGCGCGGGCGGCTCGCAGTGCCGAAAAGCTGTTTGATACCCTAAGCCGTGAACTTCCCCCCACCCTCGAATCCATTCGTCTGACAGGGCTGGAGATTAGTGAACTGACCGATGACGTGAACGATGGCGTTCAAAGCGCCAAGCGGGTGGTGCAGCAAGTGGATCAAGGACTTGGAGGTGCCCGTAAGCAAGTGCAGCGGGCTCAGTCGTCAACGCGCAACCTCGTTGTTGGGGTGAAGGCAGCCTGGCGCACCCTGCGGCGTCAGCCATCGCGGCGATCGCTCGATCGCTTACCGGCTAGCAGCAGCCAACCCTTTGACGATCGGATGGAGCAGTCTCCCCAGCCGGAGGATCGCCGTAACAGCGAAGGCGATCGCATTCAGCAGCGCGAATATTGGGCTACCCCTGCGGACAATGACGGGCGGGTGGACTAATCCTACGTCTCATCCCAAACAGCTAATCGCGGGGTGTAGACGAGGGCGATCGCCACATCAGGAGTAGCTTGTAGCTGCCTAACCCCAAGAGCAGCAGCAGCGCTAGCTTCACCACAAAGGAGATCAGTTCTAGCACAATACTCAGCACCGTCAGCACCACGGCGATCGCCCCCAGTCCCACCATCCATTTGCTGCCGTCGGACAACCGCCCAAACCAGCGAAAGAGCCGGTTGATCAAATATCCCGCTCGGGTAGACGACTCAATCAACACTTGAACTGGCTCAGCATCGCTGGGGGCATGATACTCAGCCCCTGGGGACGATGATCCTAGATTCGATTGGGGGGAAGGGGAGGAAGGAGTCATGAAAAAGGCGCAGACCGCCGCGCAGTGACAATCTAAGATACATACAGCGATGGACTGGGGGCATCCGCCATCCTGGGATGAAGCACCCAGCCCATCGATTCCACAGGTAGTTGTCCTAGAGGTGAAGACCGCAGGGGGTCTAGACGATCGCCTACAGGATGAGCGATCTGCCGATCGGCCGGTTCAATCGGCGACTGAATCGACAACCCTGACCGGCAGACCGCTCCTAGGAACATGCCCTACCAGCAGACGCTAAGCTGTCCAAGACGTGCGAATAGCTTCAATACGGGTGCGATTCACCCCCAGATCAGACTGCCCCAAACGGGACGCCGATCGCACATGGATAATGCCTGTGTCGGGTTCTGCATAAAACTCTACATCATCCACAAACCCCATAAGGGCACTGGTGAACTCAACGTAGAGATAGGTATCCGATTCGTCGATAATCTCCGTGCGCTCCATGCCTTGAATAATGCCCTTCAGGGTGGCGATCGCCTCTCCTGGTGTAGAGCGATAGGTGAGGGGCGCGATCGCATGTTCTGCGTCGGCGGCATCAGCTTGGCTGCTCACACAGTTGGGGGATGCGGGACAAGCGGCTAGTTTGCCGTCCTTCACGCCCAGATTGGAAGGACGCTGACCGGAAAAATGAAACAAGGGTTGACCTCCTGATGAAACCTCAGCCACGGGCACGGTTGCGATCGCGGCGGCAGGTGCTGCCCAAAATCCCACACTCCCAATCGCCAGCAGCACAACACAAGCGGTGATCAGAATTCGTATAACCATGACGGGCCTACTGCGTACATTTCCCTTCATGTTACTTAATATTGTCCCCGCTGCAATCAATCTCGTCCAAGCCTGGGCGCGATCGCCCTGAGATGGCCTCCACCTATCGTCAGGCATTGACCTATGACTCTGAGACGGAAGTAACCCGCCTATGGACTAAGGCGGAAACCCTTGGGCATCCTGGAATTTCTTTTCGTTCTTCTATCTTCGTTCTTCTATCTTCGTTCTTCTATCTTTGCTCTTCTGTCTTTGCTCTTCTGTCTTTGCTCTTCTGTCTTACGATACTCGTGAGACGTTCCCATGGGCACACAACCGATGGATTGTCCGTCTATAATAGTAAGACCGGGGAGAACTTGCCTCCAGATCATGGACTTCCAAATCATGGAGAGCGACGCATCTACCGGAGACCCACGCGGGGCTGTAATGGTTTCGACGTTTTAGTGAACACTACTTTGTGATTCAGGCCGAGAGCGAGTCCACTCTCGTAAATCAAGACTCAAAAAAAAAGTAAATGCGAACAACATCGTACCTTTTGCTCGTAAAGCGGCACCTGTTGCTGCCTAATAACGCCTCTTAACCGGCTCGAGCGTCTGCAGTGTGACTCCGTTAAGGGCTGTGGACAAAAACCAACGGATGCTCTAGTGGGCTGCCTCTGGTCAACCACTAGCTAAGACTTTACCAGAGCATCCTACCGTCCGGGATAATGGACGGTTCCCGCTTCAAGGGTTAGAGAAGCTACGCCTGTGAACGAGTGAAGTACCAATAGCTGAGGCGGACACGGGTTCGACTCCCGTCAGCTCCATTTCAAGCAAAACCTCCAAATGAGCGATCCTAATCCTAGGGTCGCTTTTTTGATCGGGGCGATCGACATATCCGCCGTAGTTCCATCACTTCGTCCTCCGATAGATCTCGCCATTGGCCTGGCTCCAGGCCTTCCAAGCGCAGGTGGGCGATCGCTCGTCGCACTAGCCGCAGGGTAGGATGGCCCACCGCCGCCGTCATTCGCCGCACTTGGCGGTTGCGTCCCTCGGTTAACGTCAACTCCAGCCAGGCCGTGGGCACGGTTTTCCGAAAGCGGATCGGCGGATCGCGGGGCGGTAGATCGGGTTCTTGTTCCAGAATCCGCACTTGGGCTGGCCGGGTGCGATCGCCCTTAATCACCACCCCCTGCCGCAGGTGCTCCAAGGCAGGCTCATCGGGACATCGTTCCACCTGTACCCAGTAGGTGCGGGGATGGGCAAACACCGGATCGGTCAAGCGATGCTGCAGCCAGCCATCGTTGGTCAGCAGCAACAGTCCCTCACTATCCCGATCCAGCCGACCAGCAGCATAGACCCCCGGCACGTCAATATAGGCTTTCAGGGTATCTCGGGACGCCTCGGTGCGATCGCTAAACTGCGTCAACACAGCATAGGGTTTGTAAAACAAAAGGTAACGGTGGGAATGGGTCATAGGGCGATCGCCATGAACAACCTAGCCCCCGTATGTTAAGACATATGTCGGTTCATCTAAAAAAAGGTTGAGTTCGCTCAGGTCAAGGGCAAACACCCTTTAACCTAGGAGTTTAAGGAGTACGAAGTTAGACCGCCATGAACATGGAAAAGTATCGCGTTGCCTGCACCCTGTCCTTCGGGGATATCTACGGTCAGATTGTCGTTTGGCTGATCGTTATCTTCCTCAGCCTTGCTACAGCCCTCGCTCTCATGGGCGCTAGCCGTCCCATCTATGCCCTAGCCACCGTGGGCTTGATTTTGGTGCTGTCGTTACCCTTTTTGCTCTTCGCCTTCGTCACCACCCTCCTCAACCACATTGAATTTACGGCCGTCGAACCCAAGACAGAATCCAGTCCAGCCAGCCAGCCCGTCAGCACCCAAAATCCTCAAGTGGCTAGCTAGTTGTCCTTTACCCAGGCGATCGCTCTCCCAGATGCCGATCATCCTAAAGAGTTCCCTGCGTTTTGGTGGGGAACTCGCCGATCTGCGCCAGGATAGAAGCGCCCAACCCACAATCCTCGACCATGATTGAGCATGATGTTCTGATCATCGGCGGCGGCCTAGCTGGCTGCCGCGCCGCCGTTGAAATTGCCCGCACCAATTCCGCCCTCTCCATCGGCGTCATTGCCAAAACCCATCCCATCCGCTCCCACTCCGTGGCTGCCCAAGGGGGAATCGCCGCCACCCTCAACAACGTAGACGCCGCCGACAGTTGGGAAGCCCACGCCTTCGATACGGTCAAAGGCTCCGATTACCTTGCCGACCAAGACGCGGTGGAAATTTTGACCCGCGAAGCCCCTGGCGTGGTGATTGATCTCGAACATATGGGCGTGCTGTTTTCCCGATTGCCCGATGGCCGCATTGCCCAACGGGCCTTTGGTGGCCATACCCATCGCCGTACCTGCTACGCCGCCGATAAAACCGGCCACGCTATTTTGCACGAACTGGTCAGCAATCTACGTCGCTATGGGGTCACCATTTACGACGAATGGTATGTAATGCGCCTGATTGTGGAAGAGGGGCAGGCGAAAGGACTGGTGATGTATCGCTTGGTGGACGGGCATATTGAAGTGGCCCGAGCTAAGGCGATCATGGTGGCCACCGGCGGCTATGGACGCGCCTACAATACCACCTCCAATGACTTTGCCTCCACCGGGGACGGTCTAGCCATGGCGGCGGCAGCCGGGATTCCGCTGCAGGATATGGAATTCGTGCAGTTTCATCCCACCGGTCTCTATCCCGCTGGGGTGCTGATCTCCGAAGCCGTGCGGGGGGAAGGGGCCTATCTGATCAACAGTGAGGGCGATCGCTTCATGGCCACCTACGCTCCCAGCAAGATGGAGCTAGCGCCCCGAGACATCACCTCCCGCGCCATCACCAAAGAACTGCGCGCAGGTCGCGGCATTCACCTCGATGGCAGTGCTGGCGGCCCCTTCGTCTATCTCGATCTACGACACATGGGCCAGGACAAGATCATGAGCCGCGTGCCCTTTTGCTGGGAAGAGGCCCATCGCCTTGCTGGTGTGGATGCCGTCCATGAACCCATTCCCATCCGTCCTACCGTGCATTACTCCATGGGCGGCATTCCTGTGAACACCGATGGTCAGGTGCGCAGCGGCCCTGATGGTTTTGTAGACGGTCTCTTCTCCGCTGGTGAAACGGCCTGCGTATCCGTCCACGGAGCCAATCGTCTAGGCAGCAACTCCCTGCTCGAATGCGTGGTCTATGGACGACGGACAGGAGCGGCGATCGCCCGTTATGTCAGCGATCGCAAACTGCCGGAAGTAAACGAACGGCGCTACGTCCTCGAAGCTCAGCAGCAGGTAAACACCCTCATCCACCAATCCGGCGACTACCGCATTGCCGAGGTACGCCAAGCCTTTCAAGACTGCATGACCGATCACTGTGGCGTCTTCCGCACCGCCGAGACCATGCAGCAAGGTTTAGAACAACTGCAGCAGATCCAAGAGCAGGCCCAGCGCATTTACCTCGACGACAAGCAAGCCCTTTGGAACACCGAGATCACCGAGGCGCTGGAGCTGCGCAGTCTGCTCACCGTTGGGCAAATTATTCTAGAATCCGCTCTGCAACGCCGAGAAAGCCGAGGAGCCCATTGCCGCGAAGACTTCCCCGATCGCAACGATGCCGACTTCCTGCAACACACCCTGGCCTACTACTCCCCCGCTGGCGTAGACATCTCCTATCGCCCTGTGGTGATCAACCGTTTTGAACCTCAGGAACGAAAGTATTAGCCATCAGCAAGGGCTACTCCAGCAACCTCCTGGTGTTTCCAGCATCCAGTACAATCAGGGCATTGGACTGGATAACCACAGTGGCAATTGATTTTTCTAACTCCTGGCTGATCGCCATGGCTCTCAACACGGTGCTGCTGGGTCTCGCCTGGCTAGCACCCAAAGCACTCCTCACCCCAGCGGGCCTGGTGCATGCTTGGGTTTTGGGCGTTTTGATTTGGGGTAGCTTGGGCTGGCAGGGCTATACCGTGGTCATGGTCTACTTCTTGGTGGGGTCGGCGGTGACGCGCATTGGCCGGGCCCAGAAAGAAGCAGCGGGAATTGCCGAGAAGCGATCGGGGGCAAGGGGGCCAGAAAACGTCTGGGGCTCGGCCCTGATCGGTGCGCTTTGTGCCCTGGGTCTACTACTGCTCCCAGCTACGGACATCGAGGGGCGATCGCTCCTCCTCTTGGGCTATGTCGCCAGTTTTGCCACCAAGCTCTCCGACACAACGGCCAGTGAAGTGGGCAAGGCCTATGGAAAACGCACCTTTTTGATCACCACGCTACAAGCCGTCCCTCGGGGCACGGAGGGCGCAGTCAGCTTGGAAGGCACCCTGGCGGGCGCAGTCGCGTCGGTGGCGATCGCCCTCGTCGGCTGGGGCGTCAGCATGATCGATCCCTTAGGCATCGGTCTCTGTATTGTGGCGGCCTTAGTGGCGACCACCGTGGAAAGCCTGATCGGTGCGACGCTGCAAGACCAGTGGGACTGGCTGACCAATGAACTGGTGAACGTGATCAATACCCTAGTTGGGGCGATCGCTGCCATGGGTCTCGCCCTATTAATCCGCCTTTGGGTAGCCATCTAAGGCTGAGGGTCACCATGAGCATTCGCATTTACGGCAATCGTCAACTCAAAACCCTGCCAGGACTGGCAACTCGCCCCACCCCGTCCCGTGTTCGACAGGCCTTATTCAATATTTGGCAGGGAGAGATCACGGGCTGCCGCTGGCTAGATCTCTGTGCTGGCAGTGGCGCTATGGGAGCCGAGGCCCTGTGTCGCGGTGCGGCAGAAGCGATCGCCATTGACCAATCAACGCCAGCCTGCCGGATTGTGCAGCAAAACTGGCAGCAGGTGGTGCAGCCCCATCAACAGATTCAGGTGCGGCGCGGTGGAGTGCTCCAGCAATTGGCTACTCTGTCGGGTGCCTTCGACCGCATTTACTTTGATCCGCCCTACCAGAGTGAGCTGTATCAACCCGTACTAGAAGCGATCGCCCGCCGCCAGTTACTGGCCCCAGGCGGTGAACTCGCCGCCGAGCATGATCCTCAACAGCCCCTCCCCGATCGCATCCCCAGCCAGACCTCAAGCGGACTCATCGCCGTACGCCATAAGCAGTATGGCAACACCGCCCTCACGTTTTATGGCAACGCCTAAGCCCTGCTAACGCAAAACCTCCCAAGATCCCAGGGAACTTGAGAGGTTTACTATCGATCGACAGCCTAGGATCTATGCGGATCCTGGCCGTCCTACCATCGTAGATTCAGACTACAGGTCGAATTCGTTGCCACGGCGGTACTGGAAATAGGCTGCCACAAACAGGCCTAGCAGGGTCACCGGCACTAATCCCAACACAATTCCAGACAATAGAGGCTCTACCACAGTTCAACTCCTTCGATCTCAACGGTTTTATTTAATCTTAGTGCTACCCGTGCCTCAGGGCAGAGTTTTTGCCCACAGTCTGCCTACAGAGCAACCATCCGCGTGGGTTGAGAACGGCTGTTTGTGGCAACGTCACCTGGGGCATCACAACATTTCTTACCATTCTTATCATACTGGGCAGGGGTACAAAGTTAAAGGAGCGATCGCCCCGTGGTCACATCAGTCCTAGCATCCCCGAGGCGATCGCCCCCTCATGATCGAAAATGACCCTCTTCACCTCTGCTTAAGCTTTGCAAGATCGAATTAAGTTAATTAAACTTATGTATGCGACAAATACATGATCCGGGTTCACGCGTCGCCAGCAATGTTACAGCCAAGTTTTACGTTTCATAAACCGTTTTCATCACCCATGTTCCATAGCTGCGGCTACTTTGAGTTGTGACTAGAGATTTACTGAACGCGCCAGATCAAAAGCAGCCTTTACAAGAACGAGCCATGCTGCACATGGCTCTCGCCGCATTTTTTGTGTTACTTGCCCTGCTCATTGGCATCCTAGTAACCTATCAGATTTGGTATTCTGATCCCTACGTCCAGCAAGTTTTATCCCTAGACGGCGATCCGGTGCGCGGCCATGCTATTTTTCAGATGAACTGCTCAAGCTGCCACGGGCTCTATGCCAATGGACTTGTGGGCCCCAGTCTCCAAGATGTAGCCGATCACAAATCACGAGTGAGCCTCATCCATCAAGTTACCAGTGGGCAAACGCCGCCCATGCCTCAGTTCCAGCCTAGCCCTCAAGAAATGGCAGATTTGCTGAAGTACCTCGAAAGCCTCTAGTACAAACATCTCTATCTGTACGCTGTACTTCGTTGACTAAAACCCTTAACAATCGGTGGAATCAGCGGCGATCGCTGTGGTGGGCCGCTCTCTTGGCGGGGGCGATCGCTTTTTTGTGCGTGGGCGCGATCCTCAGCCGGGAAGCACAGCGCAGTCCGGAGTTGGCCCAGCGGCTCACCATGAGCTTTCCCAACGAGCCCAAAACCTTCAATGTTGCCCTGAATGAAGAATCCCCCAATGTCTTTGACGGCGTCACCTATGCGAGCTTGCTGCGCCAGAATGGCTTAACGGGGGAACTCCTGCCCAACTTGGCGGAATCGTGGCAGGTGAGTGAGGATGGTCAGCGGATTGTTTTCACCCTACGTCCCGCCATGCAATGGTCGGATGGACAACCGTTGACCGTTGATGACGTGGTGTTTACCTTCAACGATGTCTGCTTCAACCCAGCCGTGCCCACGCTGCTGCGGGATAGTCTGCGCATTGGCGAATCCGGTGCCTTACCGACGGTTCAACAGGTGGGCGATCGCCAGGTTGAAATCATATCCCCCGAACCCTTTGCGCCACTGTTGCGCAACATGGGCGGGGTGCCGATCATGCCCCGCCATGCCTTGGCCTCGGCGCTGGAGCCCATAGACGGTCAGCCGCTGCCATTTTTGTCTACCTGGGGAACCGATACACCAGCAGAGCAGATTGTCAGCAGCGGCCCCTTTCGCATGGTTCAGTACATCCCAGGGCAACGATTGGTGTTCGAACAAAATCCTGGCTATTGGGCCTGGAACGATGCCGCTAGTCCGCAGCCGGTGCAGGAGATGGTGTGGCAAATTGTTGATTCTCCCGATACGGCCCTAATGCAGTTTCGGTCGGGAGGGCTGGATGCGGTGGGAGCATCTGCCTCAAATTTTGGCTTGCTAAAGCGGGAAGAATCTCGGGGGCAGTTCACCATCTATAACGGTGGCCCAGCCCTCTCCACCAGCTACCTGATGTTCAACCTGAATCGCGGTCAGCGGCCCGCCGGCCAGCCGTTGGTGGATCCAGTCAAGTCGGCTTGGTTTAACCAAAAAGAATTTCGGCAAGCGATCGCCCATGGCATTGACCGCCAAACCTTGATTAACAACATCTTTCAAGGGTTGGGCACTGTTCAACATGCCTCCATCGCCCTGCAAAGTCCGTTTTACCTATCCCCAGACGATGGGCTGCCCACCTACGCCTATGATCCCAGCCAGGGCATAGCTTTACTGGAATCCGTCGGGTTTACCTACGATGCGGCTGGTCAGCTCTTGGATGCCGACGGCAACCGTGTTGAGTTCACTCTGATGCATGTGGCCGGATCGGGTACCACCGACGCGATCGCTACCCAGATCCAGCGTGATCTAGGGAGATTGGGCATTCGAGTCACCCTACAAGCCCTGTCCTTCAACGCCATCGTCGATCGGATTACCCTCAGCCTGGATTGGGAAGCACAAATTTTAGGCACCACCAACAGCCTAGAGCCCCACTCCGGCATCAGTGCCTGGTCACCTGAAGGTCGCCTTCATGACTTCAATCTCCGCCCAGATGCCGATGACATCATCGGTCGAGAGGTGGCAGACTGGGAGGCAGAAATCGGTCGTCTCTATGTGCAAGCATCCCAAGCCACCGATTTTGAAACGCGCTACCAACTCTATGCCGAGGCCCAGAAGCTAGCCCAGGAGTATATGCCGATCATTCACTTGGTCAATCCCCTATCTTTGGTCGCCGTGCGCGATCGCATTCAGGGGATCCAGTTCTCCGCCATCGGCCACCTGCTCTGGAATGTCCATGAGTTCAGGATGCTAGAGCGATCGCCTGACCCAGAAGCAGCGAACTGATGCTCTCGGTGGAGAAGTTCTAGTGCAATCATCCTGAACAGGGTAGGATGATGTGAATATTTGTGTCGTGATAGGTTCTCAAGGATCCCCCAATGACGCTGACGAAAGATGCGGACTTGCAGCAAGGAAAATACGTGATTCGTCACGTCCTCGAAGAGGGCGATCGCGGTATCACGTATTTAGCGACCCACAGCGTTTTACAAGAAACCGTCCGTCTGCGCACCCTCATAGCACCGAAGGACAGTGACCAGTCCCAAGAGGTCATGCACCGGCGCTTTTTAGACCTAGGACGGCGACTCTACGGCTGCCATCATCCCCACCTTGTCCGGGTGATCGACTCTTTTATTGAACAAGACCAGCCCTTCCTGGTGCTCGAACATCCCGAAGGACAAACCCTGGCAGAGGCGATCGCCCACCAGCCCCTCTCCCAAGCCGAAGCCTTGCGCTACGTGCACCAAGTTGGCTCCGCCCTCGCGGCCCTGCATCGCCATGGCTTGCCCCACGGAGCGGTTTCCCCCCAGACCATTGTGCTGCGCCCCACCACACCCCCCACGGCCCAGCTAGGGAGCATCAGCCTTGGCACTATCCAAAACGAAGAAGGTACCGCACGCTACCCATCCCCCGCCCAAGATCTCCAGGATCTAGCCCGCGTTCTCTACGCTGCTCTGACTGGACAAACGCGATCGCTGGATGCCTTGGATATGGTGCCTCTGCTCCACAACCTGCATCAGCATCAGCCCCATCTCAGTCCGGTGGTTGAGCAGGCGCTTCTGAAGGCCCTCAAACCAGACGAGCACAGCGCCTTTTCAGGGATTGAACATTGGCTAGCCCTGCTTCCCCAAGTGGTAGCCTCCTCCCAAGCATCCGCCAGATCCGAGGTAGCCAGCCCGGCAGCAGAGACAGACAAAGAAACAGAGACAGACGCAGCAACTACCGATACTCCGCCTGCCCATACCCTCTCTACGGCTCCCACCCAGGTGGTGGCCCCGGCCGCTTCTCCAACTGAACCATCCCACCCAGAGGCTGATTTGACCGAACCCACCCAAGTCATCGCTCCAGACCTATCCCAAGCAACCGCAGCGCCCCCAACCTCTCAACCGACATCTGCTAAATCTAAAGGGCGATCGCCCCGTCCGCATACCATTCGTTGGTTCCCAATTACCGTTGGTCTGACCTCAGTCCTAGCTGCCCTAGGTGGTCTAGGGTTTGGGTTTTCCCTGAGGCTAGAAGAGCCCAATAGCCCTCGCCGTAATGGTATTTTTCTAGACCGAGAACAAGCCTTTCCACCATCCAATGAATGGCCAGGTGAAGGTATCACCGATACCGCTGCCTCCGATTACTTATTTGAATCACCCACTTGGGCATCTCCCACCCAGGAACAGGATGTAGGGGCGTACTCATCTCCCAACCCCGTGCGGGAATACATTGGCCCTGGTGACGTCGAACCCATCTATCCCACGGAGCCCAGTTATCCTGCGGAGCCCAGTTACAGCGAAGCAGCACCTGACTATCAGGAAAGTCCGCCAGAACGTCCCAAACCCAATGCTGAAGCTATAGAGGCTCCCGTCTATTCAGACAGTCCAGAGCCAGGATTCTCACCCGATCCAGTGCCGCCACCGGAGGTCAAACTCGATGACCTACCCAGCTATGACCCCGTCGTGGTGCCGGATCCTGGATTAGACCTGCCCTCTCCTAGCCCCGAGCCGTCTGGTGTGGTGCCCGGGCCCGATCCAGCTCCACTCTAGACGCCAGTGCTGGCTGAACAGGAGGGATGATGAAGCCCGCCCTTCGTCGCTAGACTAGCGTTATAGACAGCAATACATTTGCACTAATCACACGTCCTTGACCTTCATTGTCATCCCTGGGCGTGGGCTTTCACATGCCTAGAAATCAACGTCATACCAAGGGTTTCAGCTCATTACAAAGCCTAGATATAACCTAAGGAATCCGTTAACCTGAAGAGTACTCGGTGATCTTTTTTTTGAACAACTATGTCCTTTGTTGGCCTACATATCCACAGTGACTACAGCTTGCTCGACGGGGCTAGCCAACTGCCTCAACTGATTGATCGGGCTATAGAGCTAGACATGCCAGCGATCGCTCTCACGGATCACGGCGTCATGTATGGGGCGATCGAGCTGTTGAAGGTCTGCAAAGGCAGGGGTATTAAGCCGATCATTGGCAATGAAATGTATGTGATCAACGGCGACATTACGAAACAGGAACGTCGTCCCAAGTATCACCAAGTAGTGCTGGCTAAAAATACCCAGGGCTACAAAAACCTGGTGAAACTCACCACGCTCTCCCATCTGGATGGCTACCAAGGCAAGGGGATCTTTGCCCGCCCCTGCATCAACAAAGATCTGCTGGAAAAACATCGGGAAGGGCTGATTGTCACCAGCGCCTGCCTAGGCGGCGAGGTGCCCCAAGCGATTTTGCAGGGCAAGCCTGAGATTGCCCGCCGGGTGGCCCGCTGGTATAAAGATCTGTTTGGAGACGACTATTATCTAGAGCTGCAGGATCACGGTTCCCAGGAAGACCGGATTGTCAATGTGGAAATTGTCCGCATTGCCCGCGAGCTGGATATTCAACTAATTGCCACCAACGACTCCCACTACATTTCCTGTTTCGATGTGGAAGCCCACGATGCGCTGCTCTGCATTCAAACCGGCAAGCTGATCACCGAAGACAAACGCCTGCGCTACAGCGGTACGGAATACCTGAAATCTGCCGATGAAATGCGTCGCCTGTTTCGCGATCATCTCACCGATGATGTGATTGAAGAAGCGATCGCCAATACCGTCACGGTGGCCGACAAGGTTAGCGAATATACCGGACTCTTGGGCGAACCCCGCATCCCCAACTATGTCGTTCCCGACCATCACACAGCGGATACCTACCTAGAAGAAGTGACCTGGGACGGGCTGCTGGGGCGGCTGAGCGTTAGTCAGCGGACTGACGTACCGGAAGAGTATCGCGATCGCCTAGAGTATGAACTGCAAATGATGCAGCAGATGGGCTTTTCCACCTACTTCCTGGTGGTATGGGACTATATTAAATTCGCCCGCGATCGCAACATTCCCGTGGGCCCTGGGCGAGGATCGGCGGCGGGCTCCTTGGTAGCCTATGCGCTGGGCATCACCAACATTGATCCAGTTCACCATGGACTGCTATTTGAGCGCTTCCTCAATCCTGAACGGAAGTCCATGCCAGATATTGATACCGACTTCTGCATCGATCGCCGGGATGAGGTGATCCAATATGTGACCGAGAAATATGGCAGCGATCGCGTTGCCCAAATTATTACCTTCAACCGCATGACCTCCAAGGCGGTGCTCAAGGACGTGGCGCGGGTGCTGGATATTCCCTACGGGGAGAGCGATCGCATGGCCAAGCTGATTCCTGTCTCTCGGGGCAAGCCGGCCAAGCTCGAGGCGATGATTTCGGAGGAAACGCCGGCAGCGGAGTTCAAGGAAAAATACGATAGCGATGCCAAGGTCAAACGCTGGGTAGACATGGCTATGCGCATTGAAGGGATGAACAAGACCTTTGGCGTCCATGCGGCGGGGGTGGTGATCTCCTCCGAGCCTCTGGATGAAGTGGTGCCGCTGCAGCGCAATAATGACGGCGCGGTGATCACCCAATACTACATGGAAGACATCGAGGCCATGGGGCTGCTGAAAATGGACTTTTTGGGGCTGAAAAACCTCACCATGATCCAAAAAACCGTGGACTTGGTGCAGCATACCCAGAATAAGAGCATTGATCTCGACCATTTGCCCCTTGATGATCCCAAAACCTACCAACTGCTGGCCCAGGGAGAACTAGGCGGTATCTTCCAGCTAGAATCCTCGGGGATGCGGCAGATTGTCCGAGATCTCAAGCCTTCGGGGTTGGAAGATATTTCCTCAGTGCTCGCTCTCTACCGACCGGGGCCGTTAGATGCCGGTCTGATTCCCAAGTTCATCAACCGTAAGCACGGTCGAGAGGTGATCGACTATGCCCATGAAATTCTCCGCCCTATTTTGAAAGAAACCTACGGCATCATGGTCTACCAAGAGCAGATCATGAAAATTGCCCAGGATATGGGCGGCTATTCCCTCGGGCAAGCCGACCTGCTGCGGCGGGCTATGGGTAAGAAAAAAATGTCGGAAATGCAGAAGCACCAAGCCACGTTTGTGGAAGGTGCGGAAGGCAATAAGGTAGATAAAAAAGTGGCGGAAGCTCTGTGGGATCAGATGGTGCAGTTTGCTGAATACTGCTTCAACAAATCCCACTCCACAGCCTATGGCTATGTCACCTACCAAACCGCCTACCTCAAAGCCAACTATCCGGTTGAATACATGGCGGCGCTGCTGACGGCCAACAGCGGCGATCAGGAAAAGGTGCATGGCTACATCAGCACCTGCCACAAGATGGGCATCCAGGTAGACCCCCCCAACATCAACCGTTCGGGGCTAGACTTCACGCCCTTGCAAGATCGGATTTTATTTGGGCTATCGGCGGTGCGCCATGCTGGACAGGGAGCGATCGAAAGTCTGCTTGAACAACGAGACCAGGGCGGCGAGTTTAAGTCCCTGGCAGATCTCTGCGATCGCATTGACCTACGAGCCGTGAACCGTCGAGCCATTGAGGCGTTAATTCAATCTGGAGCGCTGGACTGCCTCAAGCCCAACCGTCGTCAACTGATGGACGATTTAGACCTGATCTTAGACTGGGCTCAGGCGCGGGCGAAGGATCGAGCCATTGGGCAAGGTAATTTATTTGATATGTTTGCAGAAACGGCCGACAATCCAGCGATCGAGACCTTCGAATCGGCTCCCACTGCGCCCCCAGTAGACGACTATCCCCAGCAGGAAAAGCTGAAGCTAGAAAAGGAACTCATCGGCTTCTATATTTCCGACCATCCGTTGAAAGACATTCAGCAATCGGCCAAAGTTTTAGCTCCCATCAACCTGAGTCAACTGGCAGAGCGCGCGTCAGCAGAAAAAGATAATGAAACCATCAGCGCTATTGTCATGCTGGTCAGTGTCAAGCCCGTGATCACCAAGAAGGGCGATCGCATGGCGATTATCCAACTGGAGGATCTGTCTGGCCAAGTAGAAGGAGTGGTCTTTCCCAAATCCTTTGAGCGCATCGGTCATTTAATCGAACCTGATGCTCGCCTGATGGTCTGGGGCAAGGCGGATCGGCGCGATGACCGCCGCATTCAGCTGATCGTTGAAGACGCTGAGCCCATTGAAGCGGTGCAGTTGGTGATGATCGACCTGTCGCTGGATACAGCCAACGATATTGCTCAGCGCAACCACCTGCGGGAAATCCTCAAGCAGCAGCGGGGCGCAGAAGACGATGGGGCACGGGTATCCGTGGTTGCCAGCGTGGGAGCCAACGGACAGCGGCAACTGGTGCGTTTCGGAGCCCAGTTCCGCGTCCATGATTCTCACCAGGCCGTGGCGGCCCTCACCCAGGCTGGCTTCCAAGCCCGCACCTCATCCCTGCTGCCGGCAGGTCGCGCCTAGGACGGACGCTGCACCATCACTTCCATCACCCGCGTTTTAGACGCTGGATCGATGCCAATGATGCGCACATACTCCTTGGGATATTGGGCCAGGCTTTGCTCCAGTTGGGCGATCGCCTCCCGCCCTGACCCCGCCGTAATGGATGGGCCGCTCTGCCAAGAATTCATGCGAAACCGCCGAGCGTCCACATGCTCTAGACCAATGCAACAGCCTTGGTTCACCAGACGCTGCACTTGCTCGCACACCTCTGGATCAAGACGCGCAGATGCACCGTTCAGCCCAGCATGATCGGGTTGCTCAGCTGCGGTCGATGGCGTAGACGGTGTGGATGTAGAAGCTGACGGAGGAACTGACGGGGGAGCTGGGGTTGATGGCAGGGGCGACACATCGGGTTCATCCGCAAGCTGCGATCGCCCCAAACCCTGGTTATATTCCCGCACCAAGCGCATCTGCCGTACCCGATCTTGTTCCATGATCAACGCCTGGGCATGGCCTTGCAAATGCTCAAAGTTAAAGTCAGGCTTGGGGAACGTGGGCGGCCCCTCCTTACTATTCACCACGCGCTGAGACACCCGTTCCAGCCCAATGTCGTGAATGAACCGCTGGATTTGTTCGTCATAAATCCGCGATCGCAACGCACTGAAGAAGTCAATCGACTGCTTGGGATACAGGTCTACCAACTTCTCAATCTCCGCAGTTGAGAGGCGATCGCCCTCAAAAATACCGCTGACAATACCCAGGCGATCGCTGCGATCCGGCTCCCAGTAGAACTTCACCATCCGACCATCCCGGATCAGCGGCGCATAGAGCGTAGACAAATCATTCCCCGTCACCAAAATCGGAATCCGCTGAATCGGCCGTTCATCGTAGCTCCCTGGCAACTGCACATTCGTGGGATTATCCGCAATGTTCATCAGCGTGCCGTTGACCAACTGCGTATTGACGGTGTACTGCGTACCGCCATCAAAGCGGCCGGCCCCCGCATCTAGATCATTGATCATCAGCACCGTCATCTTGCCCTGCACCCGCACCAGTTCCGCTGCCTCACGGTAGCGCAGCCGCACCAGCCGAGCTGGATCGCCCGCATCAGGACTTTCCAACTCTGCCCCGGAAATATGCACCACATTGATCTTCATTTTCTGAAAGACCAATTCACATTGAAACGACTTCCCCTCACCCTTGCGCCCATGAATGCCCAAAATGAGCGGCACCCGCACATTAGGCAAGTCTAGGAAATTCTTCGTAATGTGAACCGCTAGGGTATTCAGAAAACGAGGTGAAATGTAGTAAGTCATGGTGGCGATCGCGATACGAGGACTCTGAACATAGGCTTGGAATGCCCATCTCCAGCTTATGGCAAAGTGTTGCCGTTTATGAACAGGCGATCGCTACCCACCCAAGGAGCAATTGTATCGATACGTTACAATTATTAAAATTCATCCCTAGGGCGGCAGAGACTGCTATTCATCGATCGCAACGAACAGCAGTGATTTTCATTTAGAAATAACCGTGATATAGATCACTAAATAGATTTCTTTTAGACAATCTTTAGCACTATTAAAAAAAGACTATGCATTTACCCAATAAAGATGAGTTGATGTCTGGGGTATCCTCGTCGCTACATTCCTTCTCCCAAGCTTGGGCTAAGCGTTATGTACAACAGGTTCATCAACCCTCGCCGTTCCCAACCAACGCTCAAACCTCTCGCTACGATATTGCCGACCATTTGCGACAAGAGCTACGGGCCGTCAGTGCAAGAGCGTGGAGTAAAACAGAGCATTTACTTGCAGAACAAGTTAAGCGCCACCAACTGCCGCCCAACCTCATCAACCCATGGGCGATCGCTAAGGATGTCCATGACATCTACGATCAAGCCTTTATCAGCTACGTCTCATCCGTCACGCCTGAGCGATTTGCAGTCAATATTTCGCCTCTTCTGGGGCATATTCGAGCGAAATACACCCTCGTTGATCCAAGGGTGATCGGCTTTGTGAGCATGCAGTTCCACTACACCGGCCTGTTTTTGCTGGAGCTAGCCACCAACGATCAAGAGGCTCTACGACTCTATTTCAAAGCTATCGATGATCATCTCTATATGCCCCTGCAACGGGCCTATGATGCCGCTGCTCAGCACTCCTATGAATCGACAGATTTACAGCTTGTGAGAAAGCTCCTGCCCCAAAGTAGTGCGATCGCCCATCGGGTTGTCGATCAAGTCATGGCGGCATTTCCCCAGCATCATTGCTATAGTGGTGCGCTCAATTCTCCGCAGGTTAAAATCTCCAGTCTGCGGGATGCAGAGATGTTTCAAACCTATCTTTGGGTCTGCATTTTAGAAGATAACATCAGCATCGTGCAGCAAGAGCTGTTTCCCCTCTGCGTGATGCTATACCCCATGCTGAATGTGCGTTGGGAGCTAGTGCGCTACATGCTAACGCTAATGGATCATGAATTTGCCCAGTGTCTAGACACAGCCCAATTCATCAAGTGTTCAACCTATCTCGATAGTTTGAAGATCATGTTTGCCGAAGATGTCTTTGCTAGCGAGGTCACGCCTAGCTACAACGGAGTCGCCTAACAAGTACCGCAAGATAGAGGAACGAAGACAGAAGAACGAAGACAGAAGAATGAAAAGAAGTTCCAGGATGCACAAAGTAGCCCGCCTCAGCACATAGGCGGGCTACGTCCGCCTCAGAGTACTAGGGAATTCTTGATATGAGTATTTCTTCGACCTAGCTTGGCGCGATAGGCCGACCGTTGGCGCGCAGACAAGATGGCGATGAACCTTGGATAGTACGGGCGATCGCTCCATCGGCCTATCCCCGATCTTGGCAGGAGCAGGTTGACGCTTCTCCATCCATAAGGAGCAATGGTGCCGTAGCGACGTTGCACTTAAAACAAGGGGCACTGCCCCTCAAACCCTAGTGCGGGATCATAGCCATGAGGGGTAAGTGCCTTCATTGAATTCATTCAAGGCCGTGCTATGTTACCAGTGAAATTAGGAGATACCAAACAACAGCGTGTCATCCCTTTCACGGCCTTACCCCCAGGCTATGTGAATCGGTTGTAAGGATAAGGACTTGTGAGAGACCGTTGGTCTAGCAATTTCAAGATCTTTAAGAAGCGCACAGGTATCCTGTGCCACCATCATCTAACTACTACTGTAGAGTGAACGCTCAAAAATGGCTAGTGCGTTACGCAATGTCATTCATTGATAAAACTAGGACGTATCTCCGCATATTTTCTGAACCTATGCGGAGATACGGAGCCCAATCTGCCCCTAGGCCAAGACGTTCTCTCTATCAAAGATCAGAAGAATTGCGATTGATTGGTCTTCATAAATCCTGCACTGTTGAGTTGGGTCTTGCATCTACACAGGGCTAGGACAATGAAATACGCGTTTGCTGCAATGATTGCACTCCTTTCTCTCGCTGCGACATCTATCATCATGGAGCCAATGAGTAAGAATCCACCATGCAATCCCGAATTGGAATGTGATGTTGTTGTCCAGCTCCATGGGGTGAAGACCGTACGTAATCAGTAGCGTCTAATAGAACCATGACTAGAGAGCTTGTGACAAGGAAAATCGATTGGCGAGAGATTGGCTTACTCCTGACCATCGCGGCTGCCACTAGTTTTATTACGCTAGGGGTTTTGGAATGCCTGTTTAACAATGTCCGCTGTGTGCAAGTTGGAACAGACGGCAGCTACAACCGGCTGCATGGCTTTCAGAACTGTGCGCCAGCAGACATGACTCAGCGATCCCAGGACTGGTCGCGATCGCAACTAGAACCTTAATTGCCACCTTGCTTAAGACGGCACTAGGGCTCTCTAGTCAAGCAGAATCTTGCCCATCTTGTTCGCCTTCCTAGAGGGCGCGCCGTTGGCATAGCTATATCTCAGCACCCGTCACCTATGATCGAGCGATCGCTTCAACCAACCCCAAGCGATCGCTTGATGATCACGCCTACTAAATTCCCATAGGTTAAGCTGCCCATACATCCGTAAATACACGGGCTAACCGCAAATCCACGGATAGCTCGATGTAAAAATCATGAGGCTTCTATAAAGCTTGTATGAAGATGCTTGGCTGATCTAAAACGTGCTGCCTCAGAAGCATTACGGAGAGGCTAGTACTGCCGCCTTGAATTCATCAGCAGCCTAAGTCCCTGCACCTTGGTTGATCAGCGCTGTCCTTCTCTGACCTTATGACGCAGCACCGCTGCCAAAGTTCCGACTTTACTATCAACCAGGGAGCGATCGCTGAATCGCTCATCAGATGGCGGTAAAATCGGGGGGATCATTCGCGGGTCTTCAGGCATGATTCCAAGCTGTAGCTGGCAGCGGCCCCTTGGGCTGGGCTGGACTAATCCTTACACCGTTCGCTACGCCAGCAATCTCGACGATGGCCCTTGGCATGGGATGCCGTTGGGTGGCTTTGGGGCAGGCTGTATGGGGCGATCGCCTCGGGGAGACTTCAATCTCTGGCATATTGACGGCGGCGAGCATGTGTTTCGCTCGGTGCCAGCCTGTCAGTTCGGCCTGTTTGAACAGTCTGGCCAGCAAACCCAAGCCTACGCCCTTTGTACCGAAGCCGACGCTGTTCCCAGCGCTTGGACACCCTACCCTGCCAGCAGCAAGGGGCAGCCAACGGGACACTACCATGCCCTCTATCCCCGCAGTTGGTTTGTCTATGAGGCATTGCAGGCGCGAGTCACCTGTGAGCAGTTTTCGCCGATTTTACCCGGCAACTATCAAGACACCAGCTATCCGGTGGCGGTGTTTCACTGGACGCTGGAGAATCCCACCGATGCCCCCCTCACCCTCAGCATTTTAGTCACCTGGCAGAATATGGTGAGCTGGTTTACCAATGGGCAGAGTACGCCGGAGGTGCGGATGCGAGACGACGGCAGCCCCGTGTATGACTACCAGCCGCGCTGGGGCGATAGCCAAGGCAATAGCAACCAGTGGCAGCCGATGGATACTGCCGGACGGGTGGGCTGGGTGATGGATCGGGTCAACCGACCGGCGCAGCCCCAAGAGGGTGATGGACAATGGGCGATCGCTGCCCAAGCTAACGACTGCGAGGTGTTCTACCACAGCCGCTGGAATCCCGATGGCGACGGCGCGGAGCTATGGGACAGCTTTGCCCGCGATGGATCCCTGCCCAATGTGGCCGACCCTACCCCCGCCGCTGCTGGAGAACAGATTGCCGCTGCCATGGCCTTACGCATCACCCTTGCGCCGGGAGAGCGTCGTACCCTACCCATGGCGATCGCTTGGGACGTCCCGGTGACCGAATTTGCCCAGGGAGTGACCTATCTGCGGCGCTATACAGACTTTTTTGGCGCAGATGGGCGGCAGGCCTGGGCGATCGCTCAGACGGCGCTGGATCACTATGCCACCTGGCAGCAGCAGATCCAGGACTGGCAACAGCCGATTCTTGACCGAGAGGATCTGCCCAATTGGTTCAAAATGGCGCTGTTTAACGAACTCTACGATCTCTGTAGCGGAGCCAGCCTCTGGAGTGCGGCCAGCGATCGCGATCCGGTGGGGCAGTTTGCCGTCGCGGAATGCTTAGACTATCGCTGGTATGAAAGCTTAGACGTACGCCTCCATGCCTCATGGTCGCTGCTGCTGCTGTGGCCCGACCTAGAAAAAGCCGTGATGCGCGCCTTCGCCCGAGCCATTCCCAGCGCCGACGATACCCCACGGGTGATTGGCTACTACTACACCATTGGCGCAGAAAGTCCCATGGCGATGCGCAAAACCGCCAACGCCACCCCCCACGACCTGGGTGCCCCCAACGAACATCCCTGGGAAAAAACCAACTACACCAGCTACCAAGACTGCAACCTGTGGAAAGATCTGGCTAGCGACTTCGTGCTTCAGGTCTATCGAGATTTTCTATTCACCGGCAGTACCGATCTGGCCTTCCTCAGAGACTGCTGGCCCTCGGTGGTCAGCGCCCTCGACTATCTCAAAGGCTTCGACCACGACGGCGACGGCATTCCCGAAAACTCTGGAGCACCGGATCAAACCTTTGACGACTGGCGGCTCAAGGGCATTAGTGCCTACTGCGGCGGCCTCTGGCTGGCGGCCTTGGAAGCAGCGATCGCCATCGGTCAAGTCTTGGAGGAAGCTGGGGAAGTCGCCCCCCGTCCCGCCGACCCAATCTCGCAGTACCAAACCTGGCTAGCTCAGGCTAAACCCCTGTACCAAGAAGCGCTATGGAATGGTCGCTATTACCGCTTGGACACCGGCAGCGGCTCCGATGTGGTCATGGCGGATCAGCTTTGCGGTCAGTTCTATGCCCGCCTGCTGGGTCTACCCGATATCGTGCCTAGCGACTGCGCCCAGTCTGCCCTTGAAATGGTGTACGAAGCCTGTTTCATGCGCTTCCACAATGGCCAATTCGGCGCGGCCAATGGTCTGCGTCCCGATGGTTCGCCTATGAATCCAGACGACACCCATCCCCTAGAAGTGTGGACAGGCATCAACTTTGGCCTCGCCGCCTTTTTGGTGCAAATGAACCTGCGAGACGAAGCCCTGCGCATGACGGAGGCCGTCGTCAAACAGATCTATACCAACGGGCTGCAGTTCCGCACGCCAGAAGCCATCACCGCCGTGGGCACCTTCCGCGCCTGTCACTACCTGCGGGCCTTAGCCATCTGGCTGACCTACGGCATGTTGACAGACTTTGCGCCGGTGTTGCCTAATCACTCCAGTCATGGGGATTGAGCACCACGATCATACTGTGAACCACCGGCTCCACCTCATCTAAACGCGGATGATCCGAGGGAAACAGGGTATCGCCCATGATCGGATAGTCTCCTTCATAAAGGCTCATCTCATTGTGGGAAGGGCGCATCCGTAGGTACAGGACATTGCGGTAGGCATCCAGCCGGCTGTTATCCAGTTGAATGGTGCCGCCGTAGTCCCAGGCGAACCCATAGAACTGGAAATCCCCCAAAACCTGTCTCAGCTCTGCCAAATCCATGCCGGTATGCACACCTTCTGGCGTGTGCCAGGCAGGGCCTAACTCCCGAACCTCAAAGGGGCGCGATCGCGTCTCATCTGTCCAGATAATTGCCAGCGATCGCCCATCCTCCAACTCCACCCAAGTGCCTGGCTCCTCAAAGCCTTCCCCCACAGCGATGGCCTCATCGCGGAGCTGGTCTTCGCCAAAGATGGCGGCAAGCTGCTGGCGATTGGTGTCGCGGGTGATGGGCCCCACGCGCTCACCGGGAATCACGGTGGTGTCCGCTAGGGGATCAACCTGGGTCTCGTCTACCGAGGGGCGATCGCTGATCTGGGGAGAAGACGGGGCGGGTTCAGCCGGCACTGACGTAGCTAGATCGTCAGCAGGTTCATCGGCGGGTTCGTCTTGCACAGCTTCCGACTCCGGGGGCGGCGGCGGGGCCGAGACATCTGGCTCCGGTGACCCTCCACAGGCGGTAGATAAAAGAGCGATCGCTCCCAGTAATCCTAAAAAACGTCGGTTCATGACATGGTACTCATAGCGTCAGGCTCACCAGCGGTTGTAGCTTGTTGTGCCAATCCGGCGAGTGCAGTCCTGTTAGATACATGACTCTACCCTAAGATTTCCTGCGTGTATTGGGGGGCGATCGGAGGATACTTTCAAGAATGGCACAGGTATAGGCAGCTCATGAGATTAAGCACGCTTTTACTTATCTCAAGTGACTTAGCTATAGGCTCTTGAAGCGTCATCAGCTCATGCATCCTCTGATAATGGTGCATCAAACAGAGATAAGAATTCAACTTATAACGACGATATCGTGTCGCAAGCATCAGGGCGATCGCCTGCATCCAAGGCGTATGCTTCGTGCTCTCCTGTCCATGCCAACCCGATCATGACTGCAGTGCTCCAAGACAGCGGCATAGCCATCAACGTTAAGGGACTATAAGGATATTCCCCAACGTCAAACTTGTGGAGGAAGATAGGAGAGACCAGCGGCTCTCATGGGCAATGTCCCGCCTGCCGTCCAGTCCTGATGAGAACACTCTGCGATCGCTGAACCCATGTCACTCAAGTATGCCTACTATCCCGGCTGCGTCGCCCAAGGGGCCTGCCGCGAACTCCACCAATCCACCCAGGCCCTCTCCCAAGCCTTGGGCATCGAACTGATTGAACTCAAAAAAGCTGCCTGCTGCGGGTCGGGGACTTTTAAGGAAGAGTCGCAACTGCTGGAAGATACGGTGAATGCCCGCAACATTGCCCTAGCGGAATCGCTCAATCTACCGTTGCTCACCCACTGCAGCACCTGCCAAGGGGTGATGGGCCATGTGGATGAACGGCTGAAGGAGGCGCAGCAACAGGATCCGGCCTACCTCAACCAAATTAACGGTCTGCTGAAACAAGAAGGCTGCTCACCCTACCAAGGCAGTAGCCGCGTCACCCATATCCTTTGGGCTTTGGTGGGAGACTATGGCGTGGAAGCGTTGCAGAAACGGGTGACTCGGGCGCTGTCGGGCCTGAACTGTGCGGCGTTCTACGGTTGCTACCTGCTACGGGCCCAGAAACATCTGCCCCACGACGATCCCCACGCGCCAGAATCCATGGAACGGGTCTTCCGAGCTGTGGGAGCAACGCCTATTTACTATGCAGGACGCACCCAGTGCTGCGGCTGGCCGATTTCCAGCTATGACACGACCAATTCCTTCAAAATGGCGGGGTCGCATCTCCAAGAAGCGATCGCTGCCGGGGCGGACTGTATTGTCACGCCTTGCCCGCTCTGTCATCTCAATCTCGACTCACGACAGCCGGAGGTGGCGAAGGTGATGGGGCGATCGCTTGACCTACCCATTTTGCACCTACCCCAGCTCGTCGCTCTAGCTCTCGGGGTATCACCCAAGGATCTGGGATTAGACCGCCATGTGGTCTCCACTCGCCCCGTTCTGGAAAAACTAGGGCTGCTGTAGTTGGATAAATAATGATGACATCTGCCAAGGCTGTGCTGAAAAGAATCACGGTGTTATCTACTAACCGCATAGTTAAGAGGAGCCTATGCTATGACTATCCCTTTAGATCTACCATCAGAGCTAGAACATGAGCTTGCTACTGAGGCTTCTCAGCTTAAGCTGCCTCTGTCCGAGTATATTCTTCGCGTTCTCTCCTTTCGCCCCTTGCTTCAGAATCCCCCCAAGACAGGGCTAGACCTCGTTACCTACTGGGAAAGCGTTGGGGTGATCAACTCTCGACCTAATATTACCGACAGCCAGAAGTATGCACACAGGTTGCGCGACCAAGCCGAACACCGTGAGCGGGATTAGGTAGCCAATGTACCTAGTCGATACCGATGTCATGATCGATATTCAGCGAGGTTATGAGCCTGCAATTGCTTGGTTTGCCTCTCTCCCTGAACTGCCAGGTATCCCTGGCTTTGTGGTGATGGAGTTGATACAAGACGCTCAGAATAAGCAACAAGTGCGTAAAGTTCTGCAGCTTGTAGCACCGTTAGCTATTGTTTGGCCTACTGAAGCTGACTGCGCCCGCGCCCTATCTGACTTTACGGCTTATCATATGTCCTATAAGGTTGGTCTGATTGATGCTTTGATTGCAGCTAGTACTGTTGGACGTAACGCAATCCTCTGTACCTTCAATGTGAAGCACTACCGAGCGATCCCAGGATTGAGCATAGAGCAACCCTATAGTCGTTGAACCGCCAACACAGCGTACCATGGCTGTATAGAACCGCCGACTTTTGAGTTAGGTCGAACCTGTGATATGCGCGTGTTGCTTGTCGAAGATGATGTTGGTATTTCTCGATTCATCCACCAGGGATTGAACGAAGCAGGATATGCTGTCGATGTTGCCCAAGATGGTTGTCAAGGCATAGATTATGCGATCGCTGCCGAGTATGACGCAATCATCCTCGATATCCTGTTGCCGAAGATGGATGGAATTAGTACGTTAAAGCATTTACGTCAGCAGGGAATCCAGACACCCGTACTGCTGTTGACAGCTTGCAATACCGTGCAAGACCGAGTGTTGGGTCTCGATGCAGGGGCGGATGATTATCTAATTAAGCCCTTCGATTTTACAGAACTGCTAGCCCGGCTGCGGGCATTATTAAGACGTCCTCCCCTTCAAGTTGATGTGATCTTGCAGGTTGGTAATCTAGAGATGGATACCGCCCAGCGACTTGTGAAACGGGGCGATCGCTCCATTGAACTCAGCCCCCGCGAGTTTTCGTTATTGGAATACCTCATGCGAAACCCTAACCAGGTTCTTAGCCGCACCCAGATTGCCCAGCATGTTTGGAGCTTTGACTTTTACGGTGACTTCAAAGTCATTGATGTGTACATCGGCTATCTGCGTCGAAAAATTGATCGAGATGAGTCGGACTCTCTCATTCACACCATTCGAGGCGTAGGCTATCGCATGAGTGCTGAAAGCAAACCTTGCTCTCCCGATCCGTAGAGTCTCATCGTCATAGATTCATCATGAAGCAACGTAAGCCATGGCAAAATTTACGATTACGGCTAGTCGCCTGGTATAGCCTGTTAGCAGGGATTTCCATGCTGATCTCTGATGGGTTTATGTACGTTGAGTTTCGGCGAACCTTACTTGATCAAGTCGATAGTGCCCTAGAGGTAACTGCCATTCAGGCATTGAAAAATATTGATGATGAAGTGGATGTTCTAACCTTTGATCCCCGAGAAGACTCCCCCGTATTGACATCGTTGCTCGATGAAGCAGGCGTTTCGGTTGACTTGTTAGATCAAAATGGTGTGATTAACCAGCGTTTGGGGGACTCATTAACCTTTCCCTTACAAGCTCAACTGAGTCCTGGATTTAAGACCATTATCAATGCTGATGAACGATGGCGTGTTTACATTCTAGAAATCTTGCCTCGGGATAACCGTCCAGCAGGATGGCTGAGAGTTGCCCATTCATTGCAGTCTGTGGACACCACATTAAGGGATCTGCTAAAGCACCATTTATTTGAAATTCCTTTAATTCTTGGCATGGTTGGGCTGGGCGGCTTATTTTTAGCAAACCGTGCCCTAAAACCCATTGGTCAAATTACCGAAATGGCAGAGCGCGTCAGAATTAGTGGTGATTTGACGCAGCGCATTCGCTATCAGGGGGTTACCGATGAACTAGAACGATTGGCCAATATGTTTGATACCATGCTGGACTCCCTACAAGCCACGTTTGAACGAGAAAAGCGGTTTACGGCGGATGCATCCCACGAGCTACGGACACCGCTCACGGCTATCAAGGGACGGCTGCATGTGACGCTGAGCCAGCAACGTACAGCAGAAAACTATGCAGAAACCCTGCAAGCCATTGAACAAGAAGTCGATCGCCTGATTCGTCTAAGTAGTGATCTTCTTCTGTTGTCGCAGCTTGAGCAGCATCATCTAGCCTTAAACTTAGAGTTGATCGATCTGAGTGATCTATTGGCCGCGATCGCTGAACAGGTTCAGCCCCTTGCCGAGCTGCATCATCTCAAGTTCTCGACCCATATTGCGTCCAACCTTTATATTCAGGGCAGTCCTGATCATTTGATTCGCCTGTTTCTGAATTTGCTTGATAATGCCATAAAGTATGCCGCCAATGATGGCCAAGTCACCCTCACAGCACTATCGGGCGATCGCTCTATCCAAGTGATGGTCAGTGATACCGGGATAGGTATTCCTCCAGAGCATGTATCCCACCTGTTCGAGCGATTCTATCGAGTGGAAAAGTCTCGCTCACGCGCCATCGGAGGCACTGGATTAGGGCTAGCGATCGCTCAAGAAATTGTCCATCGCCACCATGGAGCGATCGCGATTCAAAGCGGGCTGGGTCATGGTACAACCGTTACTGTCACATTACCCAGTCAATAGATTCAGGCGTGATTCTGCCTTTTGTTCTGAGCAAGAGTAAGAAGTTTCTTACCGTTTTCCTACCGTCCTCTTACAGCTCGCCTCCTAGACTGAGTTGAGTCGGTTGAGATGGGTTCCATTGCCTAACTAACGACCCATCAATAGCCGCGTAGTAGAGCAGTTGGAGAACGCATGATGAAATTATTCGCAGTTGGTTCAATTTTTGTCAGCAGCCTGGTTGCCGTTGGCATCGCATCCACCATCCAGGCTCAAAGCAGCGGCTCGTTTACCGGCACCGTAGAGCGGGTTTGGGAAGACGGCTTTCGCCTGAATGCAGGTGACCGTGTCCTTCGAGTCGATTCGTGGGATCTGTGCGGTGACCATACTGCTAGCTATGTGTCTGTGGGCGATCGCCTCACGGTAACTGGGGAATTTGAGCTTCGTGACTTTGATGCGTTCTCCATCACAACTAGCGACGGATTAGCTCTTTGCCGAGCATGAGTTCTATTGTGCTTGTCTTCTAGGCTAGAGCGGAAACATGTTTAGGGTGTATTCCACAATGCCAGGGCTTTCTTACCCGGCATGGTGACTGCCATAGCAGCAATTTTTGATGTGTAACAGATTCGTGATTGATGAAGGAGCGAAATGACATGAAAGATATATTAACGCTAAGCGATGCTTTTGAAGATGAAAGTGTGTCAAGAACCTTGTTCTTTTTCGGTGATGGGGACGGCGACGGCGACGGTGATGGCGATGGGGACGGTGATGGCGATGGGGACGGTGGCGACTTCTTTGGAGATAATCGCAACAATGTGATTCGCGGCACCGGACGGTCTGATGATATTCGAGGAGGGGGAGGAAACGATCGCCTATTTGGTCTTGGAGGCGATGATGATCTCTTCGGCGGTAACGGCAACGATATCTTAGTGGGTGGAGCCGGTGACGACGACCTCTTCGGCAACAATGGCAACGACACGTTGCGCGGTGGTGACGGCAATGATGATCTGCGTGGCGGAGCTGGAAGGGATATCCTCATTGGTGGTCGTGGCCGAGACACATTTGTCCTGGAAAGCAACGGTAATGATATCATCCGCGATTTTCAGGATGGAGTAGACGAACTAGGCATTGGCGGTCGTCTAGAGTTTAACGATCTGGTATTTCGGCAGCAGGGGAACAACACCCTAGTTCTTGCCAATAGGAGCCGAGTTGCAACCATGCTGGGCGTTGATGCAACTTCCATCACACGGGCTGATTTAGATTAAACCGCTCACATATCTTGGTTTTGCTTAACGATAATTGGAAGTAACTTATCCCTCTTTTGCCTAGAACTGGCAAAAGAGGGGAAACCCTGATTCTTGCGTCGGATATCGTGAGCTGCAATGACGAGAATTCATCAGGATGTCCCCATGTGGCAAAAGCGGGATCAGGCAGACATTCACAATCTAAAAGCGGAGACATGGTTATGCAACGGTTATTACTCTTGCTAGTGTTGGCATCATTATCTAGTGTGGCAACTGCACGGGCCCTAGAACAGGCTGCTCTCTCAGTAGAGGAGAGCGATCGCAATGTTGATCTGGCGGTTGCAGACGCTTCGTCTCTGGATCAGACCCAGACCATCATGGTTCAGAGCAATTCTGCTATGACCGAACCCACACGACTCATCAGTAGTGGAGATAGGGACGGGGACGGGGATGGAGATGGAGATGGAGATGGAGATGGAGATGGAGATGGAGACGGTGATGGGGACGGAGACGGTGATGGGGACGGTGACGGCGATGGTGACGGCTGGTACGACGATTAAGATTTCATGAATCCAGGCTTAATTCCGTAACCTCAGTGAAAGGAGCGATCGCATGACTTATTTAGCTTCAGATCATTGCCCTCATCTTGATAGGCCAGTCCTTAAAACGCCAGCATCCTACAATGTCGTGAGTGCTGAGCATGATGCGATCGCTACCCTCATACAGGCAGTGCTTACCGAGCAACCTTATTTAGGACAGCCCATTGCTTGCCTAGGGCCAACCTATGTAGGGCTCCGCAAAGGTGGACAGTTGCAACAGGCCTATTGGCGTTATGACACCGACCTAGAGCAGATGGTCGAGGGCGTTGTGGAGCAGGCGATCGCCTCCTTAATCGCCTCCAATTCTTCCAAGACTGATACCCTAGATCACGCCAAAACATCTGGCATTGATACGATTGAACTCTGTCTGACCCATAACTATCGATGGGTAGCGATCGCAGAGTTTGATCGGGTGTTTGCCAATATCCATCGCGGCATTCGCGGCATCGAAGTGCAGTATCAGGATCGCGTCTACCGCTACAGCCCCACTCGCATGATTGCGGCTAACCTCAGCTTCCAGAAAGCATTTCAACAGGTGCTCGATCAGGAGTCTATTTCAGATCAGACCTTCATTCGCAAAGGCGGACTGATTCAGGCATTCGAAGCCCGCCAGCTTCTGATTCGCCTGACACCCCAAGTGATGGTCACAACCCTGCATCGAGGCAACCGCATCGTTCCCCTAGAAACCCTAAGCGGTGATGTCTTGGCAGATATGACCCGCTGCATGGGGCAATGGATGGTGCGACAGGTGCAGATGGATGGTCGCATGGTCTATAAATACTTTCCCAGTCGAGGCGACGAATCTGCAGCCAATAACCTGATCCGTCAATTCATGGCGACGCTGTGTCTGATCCGCTATGCGCGCTTTACCCAACAAGACACGCATTGGGCGCTAGCGCGCCATAATCTCAATTACAACCTCAAGCAGTTTTATCATGCTGAAGAAACGTTGGGACTCGTAGAATATGACGGCAAGGTGAAATTGGGGGCGATCGCTCTGGCTGCCCTAGCCATTTTGGAATCTGGCGACACAGAAGAGAAAGGAAGCCCATCTCTAACCATACCCTCTCTCTATACTGACATCTTCTCATCGCTCTGCCATACGATCGAACATCTTTGGCAACCTGATGGATCATTTCGCACCTTTTATAAACCCAGCGATCGCAACGATAATCAAAACTTTTACCCTGGAGAAGCCCTGCTGTTTTGGGCATCCCTGTATCAGCGTACCCATGACGCCGATTTACTAGAGCGGTGTTACACCAGCTTTCACTACTATCGAGCCTGGCATCGGCAGCACCGCAACCCGGCCTTTATTCCCTGGCACACCCAAGCCTATGCTCTGCTCTATCAAGAAACGGGCGATCGCCAGTTCCTTGACTGCATCATGGAGATGAACGACTGGCTCTTACCCATGCAGCAATGGGATGGGGTGCGCTATGCCGATGTGCAGGGGCGATTCCATAATCCTAAGCATCCTGAGTATGGGCCACCCCATGCGTCATCAACAGGGGTCTACTTAGAAGGTCTAGTAGATGCCTACCATCTCGCGGTTCAAACCCAAGATATTCACCGAGCTCAATGCTATCAACAGTCTATCTGGCGAGGGTTGCGGAGTATTCGTCAACTGCAATTTCGAGATGAAATCGATCTGTTTTATATATCGAAGCCGTCCTTCGTACATGGTGGCATCCGCACAACGGTATACGACAATGTAATTCGGGTCGATAACGTGCAGCACTGCCTGATGGCATTGCTAAAACTGATGCAATGCCCCACCTTTTCCCAAGCTACCACTCCTAGGTTAATCGACGACACATCAGAGTACTGGAATAGTCTTAGAGATTCTGTCCAGATTACCGTTCAGGATAAGATATCGGGCAGATCTCCATCGATGGACACCCCCCAAGAAACCCCAAGAACTATTGCTGAAGGTGAAGCGCGATCGCACTTACAGCAGTTCCAGTTGCTCGATGCCACCGTTGATCTACGCCCACTTCTCGTTGAACTTGATGCCAATGCCCACTACTGGCTCCGCGACACGAGCCGTCAAGACCATGTGAACGTGCAGCGTGAAACCAACTCTATTTATCTACGTAGTGCCGTCAAACCGCTCCCTCCTGGTGCAACCAACAGCAACGACGTCCATGAGAGCCGCTGCACTGCCATGGCCAAGCACTTTCCGAAGATATTAGGATGGACAGAGAATTTTGCCGCATCTATCGGTGGCGAACTAGGGCGAGTGACGGTGGTGCGATTAGCTCCCTATGGTCGAGTCTATCGCCATATTGACCATGGGGACTATTACCGGGTACGCGATCGCTACCATCTTGTTTTAAGGAGCGAGGCAGGAAGTGTCCTTGGTGCGGGAGATGAGTGGGTGCGTATGCAGGAAGGAGAACTGTGGTGGTTCAACAACAAGGCAGCCCACGAAGCCTATAATGAATCCAGCGACTGGCGTGTTCATCTTATCTTTGACGTATTGAAGGGCGATCGCTCTTTCTCATAATGCGTCAGAGATCAGTGCATTCTAGAAACAACCGTTAACGTCTCATTAGGCACGAAGAAATTACTTGAGGCGATCGCTTAACCTTCTCCCTCTATTCTTCCACCTAGCCCTGAGTGGCGTGGAGGGCGATCGCTCTTGCTAAACTTGATGCTTGCGGGAGCGATACGTTTTATCAGAAACCAGGACTTAAGACTTTCCCAACCTGGGAGCATACGATTCATCATCTATCATAGTGAAAGGCAGACGATTCTCCCTTGAACCTACGTTGAGGCTCTATTGATGTTGAGTGTTACCGTTGATGAACTTCTACGCGACCCTTCAAAGTACATGCGTCAAGTAGAAGAAGGTGAAACTTTTATCATCGTTCAAGCAGAGAAGGCGATCGCTGAACTGAGACCCATCTCGTCGAGCAGTAAGCAGCTACGACCCTTTGGCTTATGTGCTGGCAAGTTCACTGTCCCCGACGATTTTGATGCACCTTTGCCAGAAGAGATTTTGAGTGTATTTGAGGGCACATGAAAATCCTGCTCGATACACACATATTCCTGTGGTTTATCAGTGGTGATAGTCAGTTGTCCATGGATGTTCGGGATGCAATTCGTGATCCAGACAATGAGGTCTATCTGAGCGCAATTTCAGTTTGGGAAGCAATTGTCAAATACCAATTAAGCAAGCTACCACTGCCGGAACATCCTGCAACGTACTTACCCGAACAGCGTGATCGCCATCAAATTGCCAGCCTTCCTCTTGATGAAAGTAGTGTGACTCAACTGGCTAAACTGCCACCGTTACATCGCGATCCATTTGACAGAATGCTTATCTGTCAAGCCTTGCAAAATGGTTTGACGATTGCAACTGTAGATAAAGCCATTCGTGCCTATTCAGTCAGCGTCATGTAAAAGCATGAGTATAGATTGATTTTCCAAAAACGTCAAAACTCACCTAGTGCGCTTCTGTGAAAGGCAAGGGGAGGATTGTTACCTCTACGTTAAGGCAACTCAAGGTTTTGTCAAGACCAGTTTATGGGTAGAAGATTGCCTGAGGCGCTCTCCCTAGCAACATCAAAATAGCCCTAGGATCTTGGATGATCTCCAAAAACCTAGGGCCATGCCATAATGTGGCATTTACTTATTTAAAGCTTAAGCCACTGGGGCTGAGGTAACTCTACCTAGACCTGACGCCAAAGCTGACGTAGGGTGCTGGGCAGATAATTATCGACTTCCCGCACTCGTTCAGGAGATAAGCATTCCTTCAGGGTGGTGAAGACCGCCGCGATCGCATCCTCGGGGGCAATGCCCTGGGACAGACCGGCTTCTTGGCTAATGCGAAAGACAAAGCTATCGGGAGAAATGTCTAGGGGAGCACGCACGCGGCTCAGCCAACGTACCAGCAGGTTGGTATCTTGCCAGAGGTCAGCGATCGCCACTCCAGACTCACCCATGGTTGCAGGCGTGATCGTCTGTAGCTCTTCGGTGACGCGATCGACCACTTCGTTGGGCATCATGTCGCGCAGGGTGCGGAAGACCACCTCGGATATATCTCGGGCATCATAGAGATCTTCTAGGCGGGCGCGCCGCTGCACTTTCTCTAAAAACTCAATTCCCTGTACACTCGGGGGCAACCCGGACGGTGTGGTGTTGGGTGCAATGTTCGTGTTCATGGGGGGTTCCTCGATTACAACATAGGTGGTCGCAGCGCAATGCACGCGTCTATTACCCACTCTGCCCAGAGAAACCGGACAGACTGTTGCGAACTTACTGTCAAGGACAAGCAGCCTTAACTTCAACAAAGTTCACAATTGTTTACATCTTGACACAAGATCTAGGAATTCTCCAGATCCCATGGGTAGAGATTGCCGGATACTTGAGTCTTCAACATCGGCCTACCTGCCTAGTCCCCACGATGGAGTTGGAATCGGAATCATCCAGATGTCTCAGATCGTTGTCAACGCCTCTTTTGTTTCCAAGCGTCCCACAGGGCTTAGCATCTACACCCGCAACGTCGTGCCCCACTTGAGCAACCTGCAGCCCATTGTGCTCACCCCGGAAGCGATCGCTCCCCATGACGCCCATCCCCAAGTGCCGCCCACCATGACCCCTGACCAAGGATCCCGAGGTCATGCCCGCCGCTTAGTCTGGACTCAAACCCGCCTCTTGGAAATCTATCGCCAAAGCAACGCACCCCTTTTGTTCACGCCGGTACCCGAAGCGCCTTTATTCGCCCAATGTCGCTATGTGGTTACGGTTCACGACCTGATTCCCCTCCGATTTCCCAAGCGCTGGTCGCCCCTCACGCCCTACTTCCGCCACTACGTACCCGCCGTGCTGCGCCAGGCCCAGCATATTGTGTGCAACTCCCACACCACTGCTCGGGATGTATGCGATCGCTTTTCGATCCCCGCCCAGCGCCTCACCCCCATTCCCCTGGCCTGTGATACCGATCATTTCCGCTTCCTCGACCTACCAACTCAGCCCTACTTCCTCTACATCGGCCGCTATGATCCCTACAAAAACCTAGGGCGAGTAGTGGCGGCTTTAGGCGCAATGCCGCGATCGCTTGCCTGTGAGCTGTGGATTGCCGGTAGCCCAGATGACCGCTACCAGCCAGCCCTACAGCAGCAGGCCGAGGATCTGGGGGTGGGCGATCGCCTGCGCTGGCTCGACTATGTGCCCTACGATCACCTGCCGATTTTGCTGAACCAAGCGCTCGCCCTGGTTTTTCCCAGCCTCTGGGAGGGGTTTGGCTTACCCGTCCTAGAAGCCATGGCCTGCGGAACACCGGTGATTACCTCCAACCTGTCGTCCCTGCCCGAGGTGGCTGGCGATGCGGCGCTGTTGGTGGATCCCTACGATACAAGAGCGATCGCCCAGGCCATGCAGACCATGGTGAGCGATGACCAAACGCGATCGCAGCTACGCCAGGCCGGTTTGGCCCGGGCCCAGCTCTTTAGCTGGGAAAAAACCGGTGCCGCCACCCAAGCCATTCTGCGCGACTGTTTAGACCATTTAGCCTAGGTTGGCGGGCCGTAGAACTACCATCCCATGCCGATCCTGATCGAGAAATGCCCATAGTTTCCCGGAGGCGATGGATCTGACAGTGAAGCTAGGTTAAGAACGTAACTGGCACACTAGCACTGGCACAGCATTCGTAGTCTGGAACACAGTTTCAGACACCACGGATCGATAAAGTCAGTCTCTAATTGCTAGATCCAGGGAGCGATCGCCGAGAAGTTGATGGAAAGCTGTTGTTTCAGTCAGCGAGTTTTGTATCAACGTTAGAATCGGAGCGAAATCCAATTCCTAGACGCAAGAGAGGAACGATATGACGAGCGCAGTTCAAGCGTCCTTCAGTCGTGAACAAGTCACGGTTTGGTTACGAGGTCTACTCAGCGTAGCTTGGGCCGATGGCGACTTTGACGAACACGAAAAGGACATGATTGCCAGCCTCACCCAAGATGAGATAGCCCCTGATGCTAATCTCACCACCCTCGAACCTATCTCTGCGGTAGATCTGGCAAATACTCTCGGTGCCGACAAGAACCTTGCTGAAAATTTCCTGAGGACCGCCGTGATGGTGGCGATCGCCGACGGGGTCTACTCGCCCCCCGAAGATGCCCTCCTTCACGAATTTTGTCACGAGTTGGGTTTATCAGACGATATGTTGAAATCGCTACGCCTTACCCTAGAAGCCCCAGCCCCTACCTTCACTTCCGTTGAGGCTGGAGCCGCTACGTCTCTGACTCGCCCCCCCATCAAGCCAGGTCTAAAACCCCTGCGCCCTGTCCAAGATTGGCTCGATCAGCTCGATATTCATGACCCTAGTGTGGCGCGATTTCTCTGCAAAATGATTCCGCCCCAATGTCCCTTTGAGCGGGATGTCAAGGTCTTTGGCCGCAAGATTGTCCACATTCCACCCCTCTGCAAGCTCAATCCACTCTATGAGCAGTTGGTGGGACTACGGTTTCGGGCTCTATCCTTTTTAGCCGATGACTGTGGTGAAGATATTTCGCCTTTTATCTAACACCCCAGCACCACGATCGCTAGCCCCCGGCTTGTTCTAGAAGACGGGGGTTGCTTGTAGAATGCTATGCCTTATCAAAAGGAAGAGTCTTAATGTAAGCTGCCAGGCGCTCAGCCTCAATAGTATTCAAATCAGACGGCAACTCAAACTCTACTTTATAGTCTGGGCGCAATACATAGGAGTGATTGATGTGGTCACATCCCATCTCATTACTACTCTCTTGAGTTTTGACATCAAGAGATGAAGAGATAGGTATTTCATCTTCTATAGAATTATTTGAAGACTCATCCAAAACAATACTGCCAAGACTTGAAAAGCTGCCATAGGGCTGAAAACGTGACGGCTTCCCTCGACGACCAGTCCAAAATCTGCCAAGCCCTAGTTCCTGAAGCTTTTTCAACACATCAATCACTTCTTGTCTAGAAATCTCGCTATTCTCTTGTTGCAATTTCTCTTGTAAGTCATCTACATTCACCTCGCAACCAGTAGCATCTCGGTTTCGCAGAAAATAGATTACGGTAGCAGCTACAACTCCAGAAGAATAGAGCCTTCTTAATCTTTCTAGAGGTCTTAAATCATTGATAGCCATGATTTCTGTTTGCGGGATGATTTTGGACTCTTTTTCTCATGAAATACTTGGTTCTAAAATCATTGTCAAAGATCGGTGACAGATAGAAATGACTGTGACGGGCACAGGACAAGCCTCCTGCCCGCCACATCATCTATTAAACTTTAATGAACCAAAATCAATATCAACTAACCTTTAAAGTTAACAGCTTTAGAGTGTGAGCTCTACTACCAGTTGACAAACCTCATGCAGCGGATACTTGATTTCAAAGGCTTCTTCCTTATCGTTCCAAACACCGCAGTCACAGTCTTGTAACTTCTTAAACCACTGCTTAACCTCATTAACGTTAGCATTGCATCTATAAGTTTGAAATAGAGAGTCACGAATACTCTTTAGAGAAATTCTTTTACGAAACCTTTCTCGCTTAGCAGTCATATCGAACAGCATTTTAGCTGTTTTGTCTGAATTATATGTCTTAATGAGAGGATCAAGTTCAATGTAGTCGACTAGCCACAAGGAGTCTTTTGTATTCATGTTGTTTTTTCTCCTATCACAGGAAGATTACCTTACAAAAATACCTTAGCACCTTAGTGCTAACATAGTCAACCATTTTAAAGGTTAGCCTTTAAAACCTTTGTGAAGGAGGAGTAGATTCTAAAGGCGGCTACTGACTACGAATAGCCTCACCCATGCTTTAAGCAAATACCACAATCAAAGTAGGGTGGGCATTGCCCGCCCTACTAGCACTGAGATGTTGTTGATCTTGGGCAGAGGTATACCTCTTAGGGCTAGGCCTGCACGCCTTGAATCACGGCGGTAGCCTTGAGAATTTCCTCTACCTGTGCTGGCGATAGGTTGGGATTAGCGCCCATCATCAACGCGGCTACTCCAGCCACAAATGGCGATGCCATCGATGTACCGCTGTAGCTTTCATAGCGATTGCGGAGCACGGTTGAGCGAATGTTGACCCCTGGAGCGACTACAAAATCTAGGGGCACGTTACCGGCTGGATTTGAGAAGTTGGCAACCCGCCGAGACGAGTTCACCGCACCCACTGCAATCCCCAGATCATCCAAGGCATAATAGGCGGGCTGAATCGGTCGGCGTGCCCCCTCTTGGCGTTCATTCCCCGATGCCATCACCACCACCACACCCGCATCGCGGGCATAGGACAGGGCTGCGCGAGTGCGGGTCATGTCTGGATCACCGATATAGTTGCCTAGGCTCAGGTTCACAACATGAGCACCGTTATCGACCGCGTAGCGAATGCCATCAGCTACGTTGCGGTCAAACAGGCGATAGGAGCCGTCATCCCGACCATCAATCACCTTCACGGGCATGATTTTGGCATTGTGGGCCACACCCGTAACCCCCACACCATTGTTTAGACCAGCAATAATTCCGGCGACATGGGTGCCATGCCCTTCAAAATCCATCGGGTTGTTGCTGTCGCTATCGACAAACTTCCAGCCCTGCACATCATCCACGTAGCCGTTACCATCATCATCAATGCCGTTTCCGGCAATTTCGCCAGGATTTTGCCAGATATTGCCGCGCAGATCAACATGGTTGTAGTCCACGCCGGTATCCAACACCGCAACAACGATATCTTGACCGGTATGGCCTTGGTTCCAAGCAGCAGGAGCGTTAAGCATATCTAGCCCCCAAGCACTGCCGCCCAACGGTGGAGCACTTGCAAAGGGAGCTCGACCCGCCGCTGAGGCGACAGCAGCAGCAGCGTCAACTAGCCCATAGCCATAGGAAAAGTTGAAGTTGTTGATGGTGCCGGGGTTAGACGGATCAGACGGATTGGAGGGGGCCAGCGACAGAGCGCGGGTAGCAAGGTTGTAGGCTCCGGTTTCGAATTGAGCATAGCTGGTCACTCGAATGCGATACTCGACCCCAGCTTCAGCCACTAAATTAATGCGGGAGTTGGTGTTCGTTTGACTAATGTCATCATTCTGCCGAAGCACCTTGCCGTTGGTGGCATCAATCACCTGCAGAAATGGATCAAAGCGGTTGGAGGTGAGCGTAATACGAATGCGATCGCCCTCGTTGAGGCCGGACAGCACATAGTCATCGGAGTAGCGGTTGCGTCGTTTGGGGTTGAGGGCATCGGTGGGTCTAAGAACCCCCTGGAGCGCATCACTCGGTTGGATAGCTGCGCGGCCAGGTCTGAAAGAACGGCTGCGGGACGACAGAATACGAGACCAAACGGCGGGGCCAGATTCACGAGCAGATGTTTCAACACCGGCGCGCCCAAGCATCCGTTGGATAGGATTTTGGAAGGCTTTTGCATCCACCGATGTTAGATCCGACGATTGGAGTGAGGCGGTGTTTGATCGGTGGGAGTACGAAGAATACTGAAACCTAGAAGACAATGGTGACATGGTGACCTTCAGGATAAAACGGCATAGGACGTCAACTCGACAGCAGCTCATTAGGGGCGTTGAGGTGGAGCTGTCGGGCGTCGCAGAAGAATGTAATTAATGACACATTCAAAGAAATTACGGAGGATTCCAGAAAGGTGAGGCAGTTTTTTGTAGTGTTGGAGACATAGCAACGCTGCTTCCATGGCACAGAAACCGTTGTTGTGCCCCTAGCTTCGTCATGGTTGACCAGTATTCCTTCCCATAAGGTAACGATTATGCCTGCACCGATGCCTCCGGAGAATTGCCGACAACTCTTGTCAGAAGCGCTCCAGCTTTCCCGCACGCTCCTGCAATCGGCTAGCGATTCCGATGCCGCCACTCAGCGTCGTCAAGAGCGGCTGCGATCGCTGCAAACCCAGCTCCAAGCCTACGCCCATCCCATCCAGGGCGATCGCCTCCCCATGGACACCATTCCCCTGGCCGTGCGGCAGGCCTTTGTGCGATCGCTGGTGCTGGTATCCCGCTATCACCAACTGGGGGGGCAAGATTGGCGCGGCACGCTGGACTCCTTCACCCTGCAGCATTATCAACCCACCCCCGTACCGGTAGATTGGCAAGGCGAGGCAGCGATCGCCCGCTGGGTAAACCATTTTCAGCTTCCCGCCGCCATGGCAGCAGAGTTGCAAGAGGTCGTGGCCGCGGTGGATCGCCAGGTTGCCGAACAACAGCGCATCATGGCGGCCGTCCTCGACAGCGTAGGATTAGCCAACGCATCGCAACCGCCTGGGGCTGCGACCCTGAAGCTTTTCCAGCATCTGTTTGGTGCCGTGCCCCTGCCGATGGGTGCCCTCCATTGTTTATACACACCGTCCCAGATTTATTTCTGCGTGGATTATGGTGACCAGCGGCTGAGCGATGAAACGCTTTGGGTCTCCCTGCCGACCAGCCAGCAAGCCGCGATCGCCCAATTTCTAGCCAGGATTAGCCCCTTTAGCTTCGAACGGTTCAACCGCTTCCCCATTTTCGGAGCCTGCAGTCCTCAGGATCTGGATCACCCTTGGTGCGATCGCCTAGCCGCCACCCTCAACATCCCCACCAGTCGCCTGATCCAATGCCTGCTGCGCTCCATTAGCATCATTCCCACCCAGAAGGCTGAAGCGTTTCTGGTGCATGATATTTGGGGACATTATTGGCAATCGTTGCTCACCCAGTTTGAAAGCGACTACAGCATCTTGGCCGACTGTGACGAACCGCTGCGGGCGGGGGAAACCGCCTACACCCCCGAAGGGCCGATCACCTGCCGGGAGCTTTTTCGCCTAGATGACCACGGGGTAATTCTTGATGAAAGCCGGGCCCGCCTATTTTTCCACGGAGAAGTGCAGCAGCGGCTGGGTCTCGTGTTCACCCATCTGCTGGGGGAAATGGTTGCCGACGTGGCGGAATTTAAGTTCATTTGGGATCATCCCCACTTCAGCGATCGCCTGCCCAGTTCCTCGGTGTTCAAAACCCTGCCCACCAAGCTGGACTTAGGATTAGCCGACATCGACTTTTTGTTTTTGCGGGTTTTGCAACCCCTGCTGTCTATCCATCTATCGGCGCTGGAAGCATCGCCCTTGGAAACGGAGCTGTGGGCAGAGTGGTCGGCTGAGTATCCCCCCGGTCTAGAAGAGCAGACGAGCCTCAAGGTGGCGATCGCCCGTCTCTACCACATTTTTCTGGATGAATATAACCGCCACTATTTGCCCACCCTCACCGGCGAAACGGGGATGTTCACCCAGGTGGTCAGCAACCTGCTGTATCTACAAAATGCCCTCAACCAGCTCTACACCCATGACCTAGCCCGCACCAGCGCCCTACCGTTTCAAGACGTGCTGATGATTTTTGTCGCCTTGTACTGTTCTAGTGATTGCTACGCTGAATTCTGGGATGTGGATGATGCGATCGCCTCCTACTTCCTGCCCTGCTGGTACGGCTTGGATCCAGATGGGGCGGTGGCACATGGAACTGACCCGTCGATCCACAAGTCAAGGTAGACTTGGCGGTGGCATGTCAGGATGGAAATCTAACCTGGGCATCCTAACTCTAGAGATAGATAGTCTGGGCTTGAGGATCGGGTATCCAGAGTCTGGGATCAAGCGGATCGACCTAGACCTGCATGGTTCTAGACACACCGGTTCTACAGGCACCAAGCCTATCTAGACGACACCAGGACATTGCCCCGGATGGTTGGGAACCCCGATCCCTCGGGACGTCAGCCCCCCGACATCCACCCACTGTTCACTGATTCACCCCTCATCAACTGTGCTAAAACCTTACGATTCTCAGCCCAATCTGCCGATGGTGCGCGCCGCAGCGATCGCCTCTCCCCAGGTGATCTCGCACCGTAACTTAGATCTTTGCCTATTGGCCGTCTGTTCCTGCGCCTTGACATTGCTCTGCCACCAAGCCGCCAATTTATCCCACAGCAGCAGCGCCGCCACCCAGGCCAACCCCTCCATGACGCAGGTTGAAATGAGCCTGAAGGCAGGTTGGTTTGCTCAGCAAAAATCTGAGGAAGACGGTCAGCAAGAGGAAGCTTAATGGTTACCGTGGCTAGGACAGGGTGGCGCGGAAATGGATCGATCCAGCCAGCCGCTGGCCTGCTGCAGGTGGGCAAGGGCTTCTTCAGGGCGATCGCTCAGTAGGTAAACCATAGCGCTAGCCAGTTCTGCCTTAGCACGGGAAGGACGATGTCCCTTGAGGCGATGCCAGTCATGGGGCGCGATCGCTAACCGTTCTGCTAGGGCTTGGGCCAATTCGAGGGTAGACCAGTCTGCCAGAGCTTCACTTTTGGCTGTTTTCAGCGTTTCAGCAATCAGGGGTTGGGATGGATGTACCATGGTGCAATCGTCAGACCCAACTGGATCCGGATAGAGGTCAACAGCTTCTTTAGTGTGACATTCTCTCCAAGCAATCGCTAGGCCATAGGGTTGGAGGACGGTGAAGGATTTTGATAGGATTGCGGCTATGCGTTTGCAGGTTCTTCATCTAGGGGTATAGGGTTTTCAGATGCCATCTTCTCCAGAGCCCTCGTCGGCACCATCCTTTGATGAATCCCTCGCTGAGGTTGAGACTGCCCTGCACAAGCTCAAAGATCGCTATGCCCAGGTGCAGCGCGATCGCCAGCGCCGAGACGAACTACGCAACCGGATTGATGATATCCGCCGCATTCCCAAGGGCGATCGCACCCCAGACCTCAAGGACGAACTCAGCCATATCGCCCAGCAGCTTGATGACCTGAAGCTGGCGCTAGAAAGTGATCTCTTTACCTGGAGCAGTTTGAGCGAACCCTTTTGGCAAGCCGTGCGGTTTGGTGGCATCGGGATTGTCATCGGCTGGCTGCTAAAGGCGATCGCTGGCTAGCTCCATCCACCCCTCAGGAGCATCGATGGCCAACGAATCTCACCGCACCATATCTCACCGCGTTGACGTCACCACTTGGTATTTAGAACTACTTAGCCCCGATGAGTTTCGTCCCGCCTGGAGCGATCGCCCTGAGCTCACCGTCATCCAAGCCGAACTCCCCTGTCCTGAACTCAGCCGCTTTCTCTACGCCAGCGTCGGCGGTGATTGGCATTGGCGCGATCGCCTCCCCTGGAGCTATGCCCACTGGCAAGCCTATCTCCAGCAGCCCACCGTGCAAACCTGGGTGGCCTACCTGCGGGGCACGCCTGCGGGGTATGTAGAACTGCACCACCAGCCGCAGCAGCGCAACAGCGTGGAACTGGCCTACTTTGGCTTACTCAAACCCTTTCTCGGGCAGGGCATTGGCAAACATTTGCTGAGCACGGGCATTCAAAAAGCTTGGGACATGGGGGGCGATCGCGTTTGGGTACACACCTGTTCCCTAGATGGCCCCTATGCGCTGAAAAACTACGAAGCTCGCGGTTTCAAGCAGTATCAGCAAACCCACTGCACCGAAACCCTACCCCTAGAACCTATCGGCCCCTGGCCCGGTGCCTATGACGACCGACCGCCAGAACAGCCCTCGCCCAGTCGGGAGCGATCGCCTGGCATCTAGCCCTCCGTCCTAGGATTCGCCTTGGGTTCAGACCAGAGCTTCAGTCGTAGGGGTTTAGGCGAAGCCGTAACGCACCGTCTCATCAGGCTTGGATGCTGCCTCAAAGACCCTCACCCCAAACCCCTCTCCCAGGTCGGTAGAGGGGCTTTGAAAACACCTGCACCTTTCTTGCTCCCCTTCTCCCCTGGTGGGAAACGATGGGTCAGCCACCCACCCAGAGATGCAGGCAACGTCCCCGGACGATTCAAAAAGCCTTACGCTAGTTACTACACGATCCGGTTTTTGCAACTCACCGCCGGACAGTAAGACTGTAGAACCCATACCCGTTGCAGCCATGACCCTTCGCCGTATTGTTGAAATCCTTCGAACCGGCCAGCCCGATGATGCCGTCACCATTCGGGGCTGGGTGCGCACCAAGCGTGAACTCAAAGACTTTACCTTTGTGGACGTCAACGACGGCTCCTCCCTCACTGGGCTGCAGGTGGTGCTCAATAAAGACCTGCCCAGCTACGCCGACATCATTGCCCAGATTAATACCGGCGCGGCGGTGGAGGTCAGCGGGCAACTGGTCGCCTCCTTGGGCAAGGGACAGCGCATCGAAATGCAGGGGCAAACCATCACCGTCCATGGCGGTGCCGATCCGGAAACCTATCCATTGCAAAAGAAGCGCCATTCCTTTGAATTTCTGCGCACCATCGGTCATTTGCGATCGCGCACCAACACCCTCGGGGCCGTCTTCCGGGTGCGCAACGCCTGCGCCAACGCCATCCACCAATTTTTCCAAGAGCGCGGCTTCATGTGGGTGCATACGCCGTTGATTACCGCCAGCGACTGTGAAGGGGCGGGGGAACTGTTTGCGGTGACCAATCTAGATCTGCAGAACGTTCCCAAAACCAAAAGCGGCGACGTGGACTATGGCCAAGACTTCTTTGGTCGCCCTGCCTACCTCACCGTCAGCGGGCAATTGGAAGCCGAGATCATGGCCATGGCGTTTAGCAATGTCTACACCTTTGGCCCCACCTTCCGCGCCGAAAATTCCAACACCTCCCGCCACCTCGCCGAGTTTTGGATGGTGGAGCCGGAGATGGCATTCTGCAACCTGGATGGCAATATGGATTTGGCGGAGCAGTTCCTCAAATATCTCTTCCAGCGGGTGCTAGACCAATGTCTTGAAGATATGGAGTTCTTCAATCAACGGATTAGCGATACGGTGCTGTCCAATGCGGATGCAATTATCAACAGCCAGTTTGAACGGATTACCTATACAGAGGCGATCGCCCTCCTAGAAAAAAGCGATCGCACCTTCGAGTATCCGGTTTCCTGGGGGCTAGACCTACAGTCGGAACATGAGCGCTACCTGGCCGAAGAGTTGTTCAAACGTCCGGTGATCGTCACCGACTACCCCGTTGAGATCAAAGCCTTCTACATGCGCCTCAGCGATGATGGCAAAACCGTGCGGGCCATGGACGTTTTGGCACCGGGCATCGGTGAAATTATCGGCGGCTCCCAGCGGGAAGAACGGCTCGATATCCTAGAACAACGCATCCAAGCCCAGGGAATGCCCTTGGAAGACCTTTGGTGGTATCGGGATCTGCGCCGCTATGGCACCGTAGAACATGCGGGCTTTGGCCTCGGATTTGAACGGCTAGTGCAGTTTATGACTGGCATGGCCAACATTCGCGACGTCATTCCCTTTCCGCGATCGCCCCTCAATGCTGAGTTTTAGGGATTTGCCCATGGCCACCTCCAACCCACCCTTCTGGCGCTATACCTGGACCTATGTCGTCCTAGGAGCGATCGCCCTTGCCATGCTGCTGCCCCTGCTGTGGCTGGTTAGCACCGCGTTTAAGTCACCCACGGAAGATATTTTCCAATTTCCGCCCCAGTTCATTCCCCAAGAGTTCACCCTGCAAAACTTTGTGACGGTGTGGAACAGTAACCCCTTTGGGCAATATCTGAAAAACAGCGTCATCGTTGCTGTGCTCACGGTGACCCTCAACCTCCTCTTCTGTTCCCTTGCCGCCTATCCCTTAGCGCGGCTCGACTTTCCTGGACGGGATGCCACCTTCGCAGCGATCGTGGCCACTATTCTGATTCCCTTTCAGATCGTGATGATTCCCCTCTATATCCTCACCGTGCAGCTTGGGCTACGCAACACCTATCTGGGTTTGATCTTTCCAGCGATCGCCTCTGCCTTCGGCATTTTCCTGCTGCGGCAGGCCTTTCTGGGTGTCCCCAAGGAGCTGGAAGAAGCGGCTCGGGTGGATGGTTGCTCTGATCTGGGCATCTGGTGGCACATCATGCTGCCCGCCGTGCGCCCTGCCCTGGTCACCCTGGCAATCTTCGTCTTTATTGGCTCCTGGAGCGATTTCCTCTGGCCCCTGATCATCCTCGATCGCCCCGAATACTACACCCTGCCCCTAGGCGTTGCCAAACTAGCCGGTGCCTTCTCCCTCGACTGGCGCTTGATCGCCGCTGGCTCTGTGATTTCCATCGCCCCGATTTTGGCCTTGTTTGTGATCATGCAGCGCTACATTGTGCCCACAGATGCTGGCAGTGGCGTCAAGGGCTAGCGGGGCCAATCTAGAGCCGTCATGCGCATCCCGATCAACCACCGAAGCAGGAACCCGTCACCGAGGGCTTGGGTCTGGCTAGACACATACCTGCTTTTCAACCTCTCAGCCTTCATGGGTCTATACCTTGCTCCATTTCAATAAACGACCTTGACTATTCATAAATTTGCATTGACACGGAAACTGCTGGCAACCTACTTTTTTCGAGTAGGCTGGCTTGTCTTAGACTGCTGGCACTATTTCAAGCTGCGGATTTTTGGGGTGGTGGTGCTGAATTGGATCGGCGTCACCAGTGCTGCATCCGTCTTTGGTGGCTTTATTCTCTATGTGCGCTACCTAGAATCGGGGCAATCGCTGACCGTATTGGGTATCGATATCCAGCTCGAAACACCTTATATGCTGGCTATCTCAGCCATCTCGCTCCTATGCCTAGGGATCATGAGCTCGGTCTGTTTATATCAAACCGATTGGCTGATTGCTCGATTGGTTGTGGCCTATCAAAAACGTTCCGTCTATCGACTATTTGAGGTGGCTAGCGATCCGGCCTACCAAGGATGGCAAAAGCTGCTAGACGGGCCGCCTAGCCAGGCCATGCAGTTTTTGTTGAGCACCAGCCGCGCCAGTGCGATCGCCCTCAAAGGTTTATTAGGAGGGATTTTACCTGCCCTAAAGTTTATCCTGGCGCTCATCTTTTTAGTCTCAACCAGTGTTAACCTAACAGCCCTTCTGATTCCCCTCGTCTTGATCTACTTTATTCCACTGTATCAAGCGAATCACTGGGTCATGCAGCGGCAAGACGACTATTCTAAGCTCAATCGACCTGCCCAGAAAAATGTATCTCAGAGCTTAGATAACGTTCTCGAAACCCATGCGTCCTATGAACAAAAAATGGCTCATACCCAACGGGTGCTGGAGTCTCCAGAGTATCAGAAAGCATCGCTTTTATTCTATGCTCGACACCTAGTCACCAGTCGTCTGCGGTTGATCAATACGCTATTTTTCACCGTTTGCCTGATCAGCGTATTTACATTTTTTGCCTTCAGCCAAACCTATGGCGAACACCGCTGGTCTAACTTACTGATCTATCTATTTGCCCTACAGTTAGCCTTTAGTGGATTGCAGCAGATAACGACGGTCATCGGCAGAATGAGTCGTCTATTGCCTATCTATAAATACTATGTAGACTTTATGAGCCAGGTCGAGCAGTACCGCCGACATCGGCAGCGATCGCCCCTGCTCAATCACCCGCTGCCTAGTCAACTGCTTTGCTCGTTTTCTGCCATCGACTTTCACGAATCAAAACGACAGCTCGACATCCAGCCTGGCAAACCTGTATGGATTGTCATTTCCGATGCGCCTAACTACAGCACCCTAGAAGCCGTCGCCGCCCACTTAGAAGACACCCTGATTCCCCCTACGGATTTATTATCTAAATCTGCATTTATCGCCAAATCGACTCTAGATCAAGAGTTTACGCCGAGGGAACCACAGACCCTACAGCAGCTTTTCAACTCTATTCCATCGTCGCTGCAAGATTATCTTCAAGAAGCAGGACTGAGGGCAGAACTAGAGGACTATCTCCGCTCACAGGACAACGATCCTACCGGAGACAATCTTAGCGATGAGACACGCTACCTACTGGATGCCTTGCCGCTCATGCAGTCCAAGCGCGTCCTCTGGATCAGCATCAAACCACTCCTCAAACTGAATTCCGGCTTTGTCAATGCCATCCTGACGTCATGGACAGACCACTACCTGTTTTTAATCACAGCAGAGCCGGACAAGGCCTTGGCAAGAAGAGCCTTACAGCATCAACGCGACCCATCTACACCCGTCCTCATCTTTGGCAATGACGGCTTCTCGGGCTGTAGCGATATCCAATGGCTTATCCATCATCTAGCAGACATTCAAGTTTATCTCAATACCCATCGAGAAGCCGCCCGAGCCTTCTATGGAGAGGTCGATGGCATGGAAGCTGACTAGTCCTCTAAGGCGGGAAACCTTGTTTTTCCTAGAATTTCTTTTCGTTCTTCTATCTTCGTTCTTCCGTCTTGCAGTACCAGGTTCTACCGCGCTGTCATTCGCTTATAAACAGAATAGAGCGATCGCAATCCTGGGGTGGTTTTGATTAAATACTTGAGGCGATCGCGGCGGCGGAGGCGATGGCGCAAACGCTTTAGATCGCGTACCGTGGCAACGTTTTTGTACTGGGTCAGCGGAGGTATGGGGTGATCATCCGTCATTTCGACAGGGTGAATATCCATCCAATGCAGCGCTACCCCAAGCTGCCGCATATCCGACTGCCAGGCTTCTTGGTCACGGGGCGATCGCGTTTGGGCAACTTGAAAGGTGAAACGGGTGAAGGGGCGATCGCTCTCTAGCAGTTCTTTGGGCACAACCGCCTGATAGGTTCTCACCACGGTTCCTTTTCCATCCAGCAAGGCCAGGGCCACGTGGGTATCGTTCACGCTAAGGCTGAGGCTATCGATGATACCGGATTCAACTGCATTAATGATGCGAAAGGTGACGCGCACATCAGCCTGTTGAGAGAGGGGCACATCCAGCGTCGATGTCGTCGAGGGGCCCGTCCAGCGGAAGTAGGTTTGATCAACAGCCACCTTTTCGCGATGGTGCCAGCCAGAACCGCTGAGGGCATGGGCAAAGTCAACCCGGATGACCTCCGAGGGAGGAATCTGACGCTGTTTTTGGCAGTCTGTATAGTGGCGATCGAGCAGAGTTTGCATGGTTTCTGGATCCTCGTCCCAGGTCTCGGGGCGCGGTTCACCAGGCTTGGCAAAGTCGTGCAGATGCTGAATCATGGCCGATAGGCGTTCCTGAAACGCCGCATCCGCATAGCTATAGAGCAGCGTATCCAGCTCGTTGTAGTCCTCCAGCATGTCTCGCACATCGGTGGGCAGGGCGTCGATTTCTGCCTTGCTAGTAGCTTCTCGCAGCTTTGAGGTGGTGCCCACGGGCGACCAGCCAAAGGTGTAGCTCATCAAGGCCATGGATTCGTTGAAGCGTTCCACGAGCCCAAAGAAGGCGCAGTCATCTAGCTTTTGCTTAGCCCGCTCTAGGCTTTCGCTGTCGGAGTAGGTGATGCGATATTTTTCCAGCCATTGATCGACGCGATCGCGAGACTCGTTGTAATGAAAGACCGGATCGTTGGGCGGAGCGCTGTGGATATCAAACGACAGGTTACGGGTTTGTTTGTTGGAAATCCGGGTGCAGGTTTTGGGATGGCTGACGAAGTCGGCAAAGCTCATCTGGCTAGATTTTGCCAAGGAATGGACTCGGGTGCCAGGCTCCCGCAGCACAAACTTATAGGTAGACAGAGCAAGGGGAATGGGCTGCCGCAGCATGGTCAGGCAAACAGGCTCCTTGGGCAGGAGGGACTTGAGACCATTGGCTCCAAAATGCCCTCGATAGAAGCGGTACTTGCCAATTTGATCCGGGGGAATTTTGGCCAATTCTTTCCAGAGTTGAGCCGGGAAAATTTCATTCACGTCAAACTTGGCATCCAGCAGTGAGATGAGGGTGGTGCCAGCAGTTTTGGGGATGTGAATGAAGTACAGCAGGTCGTCTTGGCTCAACATACGGGTCTCTAGTGCTCCAATCCTCTATGACGGCGGCGGGCTGAGGGTGCTCCAATCAGGCAAGCAACTGCGCAGAATAAACATCCCTATCATACAGGCAATTCAAACGCAACCAGGGCGCTGGACTAAGCAGGCTTTAGCGTCAACGTTGCCAGCACCGCTATTTTGAGCCCAAGGGTGAACTCAGGAGGCTGATATAGGCGAAGCCAAAGCTCTTAATCTGACAAACAAGCAGGGTAGAATGCTGTTAATCCATTGCAAAAAGCACTTTAACACAGGGTATGGCTTTAACAAACGATGCCCATCGTCTCATTTTTTGTATGAACTCGGGACGGGCTGGTTCCAAGTATTTATCTAAGGTCTTGGGCAGTGCCAAGCAGGTGAGAAGCTTCCATGAGGCAGACCCAACTATGAGTGGCGAGTATCTGCATTGGATTAATCACAAGCCCTATGCTGAAACATTTGCAATGCGTCAGTGTAAGGCGATCGCCCTTAGAAAGCTACTCAACGATTTGCCAAGCCAGGCGGTTTACTGCGAAACCAACCACATGTTTATTAAAACCTTCTTTGATGTGGTGGTTGATGCCTTTGGTGCCCAGATTGAGGTCATTCTCCTCAGACGCAATCTAGCGTCTGTCCTCAAGAGTTTTCTAGAGCTAGGCTATTTTTCTGATCAAAACGAGGTTTGGCCAAACTGGATGTCTAGCCCCAATGCCGTGACGGCAGCGATTCCCTGCATAGATGCTGATGACCATCTCGATCCATGCGATCGCTCGATTGCCTACTTGATAGACATAGAAGCGAGGGCATTACGATTTTGCCAAGACTATCCACACATTAAGGTTCATCCGGTGCGGCTAGAGTCATTTAGTCGTTTTGAATACGTGATGCAGGTCTTTGATCAGCTGCGGCTTATACCCACAGACAAAACCCGAGAACTGGCTCAAAAAACCTTCAACACCAAGGAAAAACGCAAACAGCAGATTAATCAAACGGTAGATCTTCACGACTGCCAGGCACGCATTCACCACTATATTGAACGAGCAACAGCCCAAGGGATTCAATGTCCTAACACATTAGCCTTAGAATAGTCATTGCTTCATAACTACGATGCACCGTCTACTTCGTCGTTTGTTTAAACGCTCGTTAGGATCGAACCCCCAAATGGAGAACTTGGCTGGGCTGACCGATTGGTTTGATGACATTGTTTGCCTGAGCTTGCCCGCCAGTCTCGATCGGCGGGAGCACATTCGTCAGCACTTCGAGGCGGTTGGCATTCAGCGCTATCGTTTTTTTGATGCGATCGCTTCTGATGCGCCCATTGTGGACGACTACTACTGGCAAGAGCGGGTGAAGCGCTATCCCGATTGTTTTCGCTGCCATAAGCTGGAGTGCGGCAAGGACGATTGCAACAATGTTTTGCTTCCCTCCCAGGTGGCCACTTGGCTTAGCCATCAGGCGGTGTGGGAGCTAATTCGCGATCAGGGGTGGAAGAATGCCCTGATTGTTGAGGATGACATTCTCTTTAATGATCATGCGCCCCTGGTGTTGCAGCAACTGGTGGCAACAGACGAGTTTACGCAAAACTTCCAAAGCGATCGCCCTTGTTTGCTGCGGCTGGGCTGGAGGCTGCGGGATGATCATCAGTATCACGGGACGGTGGAGCTTTCGACAACGCTCATCCGCATGTCTAACCCTTGCTATGCCATCAACCGAGCGATGGCGATCGCCCTCATCGATCAAGTGAAGAAAGTAGACACCACGGTCGATGTCTATGTTCATCGTCAGGTTGCGCCGCAATACCATAACTACACGGTGGTGCCGCCCTTTGCCCATGAACATTCAGCCTCGACTGGGGCAATGGCATCGTTAATCCATCCCAAGCAACAGCATGTGGACTATTTGGTGCAGCAGCAAGCGGATGAAGCAACGATTCGTGCAGCGAAGCAGAGCATGGAGCAGCATGTGAAGCACGCTATTATTCGGGATGTTTTATGTGTAGGACATCCGCGCTGTGGGTCTGGCTATATGAGTCAGTTGTTGAGCGCTTTTGGGTTGGAGGTGGGGCATGAACGCATGGAAGCCCAAGGCATTTCCTCGTGGATGTTTGCGGTGGATGATGCCCGATATCCCTACGGCAAGGACAAGTATGCGCGATCGCGTCGCTATACGCACTTTCGGCACATCATTCATCATGTGCGATCGCCCTTAGATGCTATCCCGAGTTTACTGGTAGAAAACCAATATTCAGAGACGTCGTTTGCGTTTCGCCAAAAGCACATTCAGCGCTACTTTGGTCTTGATTTAGCAACTCTTAGCCCCATAGACGCAGCGGTTGCAACCTTTATCTATTGGAGCCGGATCATTGAGTTGATGAAACCGGATCTCACTATTCGTATTGAGGATGATCAGAGGAAGCTATTCCGGTTTCTAAAACGCAAAAAGTTAGTAGATGAAGCTCGAAAATTTACCGAGATTGAAGCTCCATCCAAAACTATCAATACACGCAAGCCCTACAAAGGAAAAATCATTGAGAAACCAGTGCTAAGTCCTGAAGATTGGCATAGTATCAGTGACTTCTTAAAATCAGAGCTTAGATTTTTCTGCAAAAAACACAATTACACCTTGACTGTTTTGGACTAAAGCTATCATGATTGTTTCTCATAAACATAAGTTTGTTTTTATCAAAACTGCTAAAACAGCAGGAACCAGCATAGAAATTGCCCTTTCAAAATTTTGCGGCGATGATGACATTATCACGCCTATTATTCCTGAGGATGAGGAGTTAAGAAAATCATTAGGATATAGAACAGCTCAAAATTATACGACTATCGAAGGAGAAGATATTAGACCCCATATTTCTGCCCGCAGGGTCAGAAGACTTATATCAAGAAGGGTATGGGATCAATATTATACGTTCTGTTTTGAGCGGAATCCCTGGGACAAAATAGTGTCTTTATACTACTATCGTTTTCAAAAAGAGCCGCGTCCTTCTATTAATGATTTTATTAAATCTGAACACAACAAACGTTTTAGAAGAAAAGGATTTGATCTATACACGATCAAAGGGAGCATAGTAGTCGATAGAGTCTGTTTGTATGAAAGCCTTGAAGAACATCTAAGGGACGTTCTTCACAACAAACTAGGCATTCAAGAATCCATTGAATTACCAAGAGCCAAGGGAAATCTTCGACCAGCCAACACTTCCTATCAAGAACTTCTGGATCCTGAATCAGTGGATATCATCACACGCTTATTTTCTGAGGAAATTCAATTATTTGGCTATCAGTTTTAAGCTATTATTCCGGTTACCATTGGCATCTCGATCTCAAGTTCACTCAACTTTCTAGCCTCACACAGCTTTAAACCTATATGTTTTCGATAGACGCAGACCAGAGAACTATTATTTTCATTTGTGGATTACACAGAAGCGGAACGTCGCTCCTGCACGAGCTTTTAAAGAAACATCCTGACATTAGTGGATTCAGTAATACAGGCGTTCCTAAGGATGAAGGACAACATCTACAAAGCATCTATCCACCTGCCAAGGTATTTGGCGGCCCCGGACGCTTCGGGTTTGATCCAGCCTCCTTTATGGATGAACATCATCCTTTAGTCTCTGAAGAGAATGCACGTAAGTTATTTGATGAATGGAGTCATCACTGGGATTTAAGCAAATCAAATTTTGTAGAAAAATCTCCTCCCAATCTGGTCAGGATGCCTTTCCTGCAAGCACTGTTTCCCAAGGCTAAATTTGTCACTATCCTAAGACATCCTGTTGCTGTTGCCTATGCTACCAAGGCAAAGTTTCACAAAAAGGGAAAAATTGACGAACTCATTGAACATTGGATAGTCTGTCATCAAAGATTTTTAGACGATTTACCGCGCATTAAAAATCACTATTTTTTAAGATACGAAGACCTCGCTTCAGACTATCAGGTTGAAGTGAGTAAAATCTTCCAATTTCTAGGCATTCAAGAGGTATCTCTTAGTGAAGAAGTTTCAAGCACTGAAAATCTGAAGTACTTTGAAAAGTGGAATGTAGAACGAGAAGAGATCCTTCAAAGTACTCGATTTGATATCCAGCAATGGGAAAAGTGGGCAAAGGCATTTAGTTACAGCCTAGATAGTTAACTTGAACCTTTACACTTGCTTACAGCAACTTACTTACAGCAACTCATCAGAAATAAATTCCATACCAGGAATTGGCATGGTTGCTCGTTCACTGTCTAAAAAATTTTGAATAATTCGATGATTGGCGAGCTTATCTATAGATCGATAATATTCCACAAACTGACGAACTTGATATAAGTTGTGATCTGAATAGTCCTGATATTTCGAGTACTCATCAGATGTTTCTGATAAATCGACTCGGTCATTTCCCAGGTGAAACGTTAGGTGGTGACCTCTAAAAACACGAAACCTTTTCGCGTTGCAAATAATATTAAATAGCAAGATCTGGCCAATGCTTAATGCTCCAATGCAAGCATCCAACAAACGATATTGAGAGTACACATCGCGATTGAATACAAAGCAATCATGTCCGGGATGATTCTCTCCATATTCTGCATACATTAATGGAATATCATCCACCCCTTTATAATCTTTTGATATCGTGCGACGAGTAATGGCAAATCCATCAAATCCTCGTTCAATAAACCTTGCAATCGTCGTATAAAAAAACGGCATTAAGGCAATATCAACATTCGTATAAACAAGATAGTCTGCATCCGTTGCAGCATATAAGCGATCTAAAATATCACCCAGCAATGGAAATGTTCTAGGCACTTGGAATTGAATCTTTGCCACATCTAAAACTGAGCGATCTAAAGGGGGTGTTTTAATAAAACTACTCGGAACAACTTCTTCATCAACCGGATAGTAGGCAGCATAAAGTTCTACCTCCAGACCATAGTCTTTGGCAAACCGCTGGGCAGTTTCCATGGTCTTAAATGTGATCGGCTGAGCCAAGAATAAATCCTGGGTTTCTTTTGCCTTAAATGGGTTAATAATATGAGCAATTTTCATCGTGTTACAAATCGGCACTCACAGGTAAAGTGCTTGAAAATAGCTGCTGAGATGAGCATAATAGATCTTGATACGTTGTGTTCAGCGCCTCATAGTGATCTACTTTCTCTTGTGTAATGTCTAGCTGATCGCAACGCTCATCAAACAACTGCTTTGCATAATCAAACAGTGCAATATCAGCCTGATTTCGCTGCCGGATCAAATCAATTACCCTAGGTTCAACATCAGCGACAACTGTTTTTTGCTTCGATACATTTTTACGAACATAATAAATATCTCGCCAGAACAACAGTTTCTTTGCCATTAGCAAAAACCGTGTATAGTCATTCGTCAAACCAAACAACGAAAATCGGCTCGTCAATGTTTCTTTAGCATCCTTCAGCAGTTGATCAGTATCGTCCCAAGGAGAGGTCACAGATTGACCTGCTTTTTTTCTGAACGGAGCCCGATACAAACTGCCGACCAATCGGCGAGACTGAGCATTTTCTAGTTCAACAATTTCCTTGGATTCGATAAATTCTTGCAGTGTCATCTGCTTGGCCTTATGACGTAGCGGATGCACTTTAGAGGTATACAAATAGTCATAATATGAAACAACGCGGCTGACAGGATCCCGCAACATTGTCATATGAATCACGGGTCGATTTAGAAGTTGATATAGAATCGAGTTGATTCTGTGATGTCCCATCACCAAGTCACACAACATATCGCGTTTAAATAAGAGGTAAGGCTTGTGTTCCAATTCTGGAGCATTAGCATGAATTGAATGATGGCTCTCATGGTTTTTATTTAACACATATGCCAACGTTGAACCACCTACTTTTGGAATATGTAAAAACAAAACAATAGAGCGATCGCCCCCAATACTAGGTACATTATTGGATGTCACATTAATTCTGTATTCTTCGCTATCAAGAAGATTGACTAGAGTATCCCAGCTTACAACTAAGCGATCGAGTTGCTTTAGATTACGCTCAGCTCTTACCTCCATCGACAATGCTTTCCAAGCTTTTAGGCTAGCTTCTGTGATGGGAGTTCCGTCAGAAAACTTTCCCAAGTCCAACAATTTATCGCCTCCTTTGGCTGTTACTTGACATCACACAACTAGTCTTTCATCACTCCTGATATGACTGCTTGAAAGACATCACCGTTATTGCTCATAGACCTCTTTTTATGGCCATGACGCGATCGCTACGATGGGGCGTTGAACATACGCCAGCACCCAAGTTGTCCCAATCACTCTATCGCAAAATATACGTCAAATGACCTCAGAGCAAGCGATCGCCCCCGTCTCTGATGGACTCAAGTTCCGCCCAGCCTAGTCGGGCTGCCAGTCTGGACAAGCCTGCCCCTGCCAACCATAGGGATGAAACCCGCAGATCAACAACGTGCGGCGATCGCGGGCCTGCCCATAGGCAACTCCATGGTAGTGAGCACAACCGCGACAGACCGCCGGCCGCGAGGGCGCAACCTCCGAAAACCCAAGCTGCGATCGCAAAATGTGGAGCTGGCTTTGGTGGCGATGCCAACGCTGGTGCGCCGATCGCCTGAAACAATCGTTAGCTTTTTGAAACGAATCGTCAGCGGTATTCATAGAACTTTGTTAACGACTAGAGAGAGGCATCAAGGGATCGATATACTAAGGTTTAGGGTGCTTAAGGATATTTTTAGATTACCCGTTACCCCCTTGAGCGATCGCGTCTGGGTGGCGTTGCGCTTCTTCGCAATGACCTGATCACCCCTGCGCGTAGGACTCCAGTCATTGTTTTAAGTTTTAACAAGGCTCGCCGTCATGATCTCTGCTCTGCCGCCCATTGATGAATCGTCCAACTCCCAAGCGATCGCGCCCCTGCAGCCCATTCCAGAACTCATCAACGACCTTCCTAATCTTTGCGGCTGGGAAACCGATCTAGAGCAGGTGCGGCAGGATCAACGTCCGGTCTTTTTGGAACCATCCTCCCCATCCTTAGAGACCTACACCGCTGCCTTTGCCGTCGCGCTGCATATGCATCAGCCCATGGTACCCAGCCAAGAGCCAGGGCACCTGATCAGCCATCTTCAGTATATGTTTGAGCATCCCTTCGATGGGGATAATCACCGAGCTGGCACCTTCACCTACTGCTATAGCCGCATCGCCAACTTTATGGTTGACCTGATCAACCAAGGCTATAGCCCACGGGTGATGTTGACCTACTCCGGCACCTTGCTGTGGGGTCTGCGGCAGATGGGACGCGGCGACGTGCTCGATAACCTCAAACGCATCACCACCGAAAAAACCTACCAGCCCTACGTCGAATGGCTCGGCACCTTCTGGGGGCACGCGATCGCTCCCATCATTCCCGCCGCTGATTTCAAACTGCATATCCAAGCCTGGCAGCACCACTTCGCCGCCATCTTTGGCTGGGAGGCCCTGCGGCGCGTGCGGGGCTTCTGCCTGCCCGAGCTCCAGCTCCCCACAGAGCCCAATGCTCTTTATACCCTAGTGCAAACCCTGCAAGATACTGGCTACCGCTGGCTCTTGGTGCGCGCAGAGCAGGTCTGCACCCCCGAACGACAACCGCTCTCCCAGGTTCACCTCCCCCATCGTCTAGAGGTGACCAACACCCAAGGGCAAACCCTAAGCATGGCGGTGCTCGTACAGCCCAGCCACTGCACCGCCGAGTCCCTCGCCAGCATGGAGCCCTACCGCCAAGCCCAGCAGCTTGCCCGCCAACCCCTCGGCGATCGCCTCATCCCGCCCCTGGTCACCCAGATCGAAGACGGCGAAAACACCCATGCCATGATGCACGACTTTCCAGCCGCCTTCCGCAATACCTGGTATGACGTCCTCAACCAAGGCGATCGCTCTGTACAAGGGCTCACCGGCACCGAATATCTAGAGCTGCTGCAGGCCACCGGTCTAGGGCTCGATGACTATCCCGTCTGCCAGGTAATGCCGTCGCCCTCCACCCGTCCCGACGTGCCCCACCAACGCCTACACCAACGCTTCCACCACGCGATCGCCGCCGGCCACCGTCCTCCCCTAGCCGGTCACCGCCTCAGCGAATCCCCCCGCTATCGCAAGGCGTTGCTCTACTACCTGCTGTCGCAAACCAGTTGTTTTCAGCACTGGTCATCGGAAAGCCATTGGCAAAGCGCTTGGCAAGGGTTATATCAACAGACCGATGCCTTACTACGGCAAGGATTTTAGGAATCGAAGGCGATCGCCAAAAATCTTTTGTAAAGGTTGACACAACCTGTAACACAACTGCTAATATATGTAAGCAGCCGTGATGGGGTGTCGCCAAGTGGTAAGGCAGCGGGTTTTGGTCCCGCCATTCCTAGGTTCGAATCCTAGCACCCCAGTTAACTCAATGTCCTTGATCTAATAGACTTGGCATAAAAAAAGCAAAGAGCTTCTGCTCTTTGCTTTGATGTGTACATTACAGTGACGATGGTTGAGTCATTCCAGAGGGCTGAGGTCCACAGAGTTCCTTGTTGCTTTATGACTCAGCTTCTAGGGAAACTCCGCCAAATAAGTTGCCCAAGAGATCAAGAGATCGCTCAAAATCATCCGAGGAGCGCTGAGCGTGATGCTTGGTGACCGGAGTTCTGACCGATGGTTCTGGCGTGGGCGGATGCCGTAGCGTTTCAAGGTGATCGAGGATATCGTCCGTGGTGACAGCGTAAACCGGACATCCTGAATGCTGGGCCGTGCGAATCAATAGGTCTCTAGAGGCAATGGCTGCTCGGGCGATCGCCACGTCTCGCATGGTTGATGCGGCATGTTCGAGACGGTGAAGAACAGAAGACTGCGGTGTCATGGCTAGACGCACCTCATCTTAGGTGGATAACGGAGGATTTGGATGGGTCTTGTTGATCACAGGAGCTCACGACTACGTCGCCGTTGGGATATACGAGGCAGACGGTTTTGCTAGTTAGGGTTGTAGGAGAAACGTCTTGAGAAAAGGTAAATGGATCTGTACAACCAGATGGATGGGTAGACTGGGGGGTTGAGAATACATTCATGGGATCGTCCTTCGGAACTCCTATGCTCTTACTGTAGTTGGTTACCTAGGAGACTGTAATCTGGGCAACTACTCATATTTTTGAGCGCAATGGCGGGGGTCGATCCGCAGTTCTACTTGCAAAATCGCTATATTCGTTAGGAACTAGCGCTTTTACATAAAGTTTTCATGAAGCTAGCCTCCAATGCGATCGCATTGGCTTCATAGCTGGGCAAGGTAGCCCTAAGGAACTCCTAATTCCTCTAACTCCCTTGCATTCCCATTCCAGAGCGATCGCCACAGGCAGGGCGGTAGGGCTCCCGTCCTATATAATGCCGCCAGTCTGATCGCGTCATCGGTAACGCTAGGCGATCGCAAGCCTGATCAATTAGATCCACTGAACTCCATGACCATAGCCAAACCTGGCGCGCTCCCGTCACCCCCAGCATGGGCTGGGATGGACTAAAAACGCTACTACGCGGATTGACGATGCGCCGCAGCCGAGCCACTTCCCGACGGCTCGATATCTGCCATAGCTGCACCCCCTGCCCTTGGCTCACCGTCGATAGATACTGACTATCGGGGCTAAAGCCTCCCATACCAATCAACGACTGATCGGCTAACGTCAACACCGACTGCCCCTGATCCACCGTCCACACCTGAATCGTGTCATTTTGTGATGGCTGCAGCAGGCGCGGCCCGCTGACGGTGGCCAGGTACTGCCCATCGGGACTGAAGGCGATCGCATTCACATCATGGGTGTGGGTCAAGCGATGGACTTCGGGTATGCCGGGCTTGCGCCGATCCCAAAGGCGGGCGGTGTTATCCAGGCTGGCAGTAGCAATATAGTGCCCATCAGGGCTAAACAAAACAGATTCCACAAAACTGCCGTGCTCTAAACGGGCTAGCTCTTGGGGAGTGGCCTGTTGCCAGTCCCAAATGCGGGCCGTATTATCCAGGCTGGCGGTGGCCACGAAGGCACCATCGGGACTAAAGGTCACCGATTCGACAAAGCTATCGTGGGTTAGCCGCGCCACTTCCAAACCGCTACGGGTTTCCCAAACGCGCGCCGTTGTATCTGTACTGGCCGTCGCTAAATACTGCCCATCAGGACTGAAGGCGATCGCATTCACCGGATTCATGGGCGGTAGGGTCAGAAGCAGGCTGCCGCTATCGGGCTGCCAGAGCTGCACATTGCGATGGTTGGTGGCCGCTAGAATCTGTCCATCGGGGCTAAAGGTCAGGGTATGCACAGGGTACTCCGTCTGCCACTGCCGCAACCGCCGACCATCCTCGTGCCAGAGGCTGAGGGTACCATCACCGCTGCTCACGGCAATCAGGGAATCAACGGGACTAAAGGCGATCGCTAAAATTGGCCCTTCCTCGTCCAGCACCGTCAGCGCTGGATTGCCCACCAGTTCCCAGAGCTGGGCCGTATTGTCGAGGCTAGCAGTGGCCAACTGTCGCCCCTGGGTCAAGGTCACTCCCATAACCGCTTCTTGATGCTGAACCTGGGCAACCAGCGTATCTTGGGTCAAATCCCAGACCTGGGCGGTGCGATCAAAACTAGCGGTGGCCAAGAGGGTGCCGTCGTCACTCAAGGCCACATCCGTAATATTGCCTTGGTGGGCAACTTGGGCGATCGCCTCCCCAGTTTGCACATTCCACACCTGGGCACTGTGTCCTTGGCGCAGCGGCAGGGGGCTGCCGGTCGCCGTCACCAAGCGCTGGCCATCTTGACTAAAGACCACCTGCACAACGCTATGGGCATGGAGCCAGCGGCGCACTTCGGTTTGGGTGGCAACATCCCACAGGCGGGCGGTGCGATCGGGGCTGCCCGTGGCGATCACCTGACCATCAGGACTGAACGCGATCGCCTGCACGGGGCTATCCTGCTGGATCAGCGCCGACTCCGCCCCATCCCAGCGCCATAGATCCATCTGGCCATCCACACTAGCGATCGCCACCTGGGCTTGATTGGGATGCACCGCCATGGCCGTGATGCGGGTCGGGCGTCGCCGTTCGGTCAGCCGCTCACCGCTGACCACATCCCACACCGTCACCGTAGACGCTCCCGCCGTCACCAGTTGGGAGCCATCTCTACTGAAGGCGATCGCCTGGATCGCTTCCCCATGGCTCAGCACCCGAGCCTCGTTCTCCTGCCCATCCCAAAGCTGCACCGTTTGATCTTGGCTAGCCGTGGCCAAATATCGTTCATCCGCGCTAAATGCCAGGGTGTTGACCGCCGCCCCATGCTGCAGAGTGGTGAGCAACACCGAGCGATCGTCATCCCCAACAACCTGCCAGACCTGGGCCGTACCATCAGCGCTAGCCGTCGCCCAATAGCGCCCCGTGGCACTCAGGGCCACGGCATTCACATCGTCATCATGGGCAATCCGCAGTTGCGATCGCGGTAGACGACTCAGACCCGTTTGGATCAAATCCTCCGCTGGCAGGGTGGGCAACTGCAGCGATCGCAGCCGCTGCCAAGCCTCGATCGCTAACTGTAGGGAGGTTTTCAACTCCTGTCCCGCAGGCGGCAAGAGGAGCTCCGACTGGGCCAACAGCCGCTGAGCGGTGATCATCTGCTGACGCTGCCACTCCCGCCGCCCCCAGCTCACCAACAGCAGCGCCACCAGCAACGCCAACACCCCACAGGTTGCCAACAACGGCTGATGGGAGCGCCACCAGGGCACCTTGACGGTGGGTCTCTCTGGGCGATCGTCATCCAAGGGTGGGCGGGTTACGTCCACATCGGTCACGCCATGGGAGGTGACCATGGGGTAGGGCATGGGCTCCAAAGCCTCGCTAAACATGGAGGTGGGCGTCAAAATCACCTGCACCTCTGCCAGTCGATCCAGCAAGTCTTGGGAATTGCGGGGACGGGCGATCGCTTCTTCATCCGCCAAGTCACTCACCAGATTTGCCAACAGCGGCGCAATGTGGGGCGCATAGCCCTGCCAGTCTAAATTATGGGTTTGCTCATCCTCCGGCAGTTCATTGGGATGGGTCTGGGTCAACAAATGGATAAAGGTACGACCCAGGGCATAGAAATCCGACTGGGGCGTCGCCCGCCCGCGAATTTGCTCCGGAGCCGTATAGCCATCAGAATAGACCACGGTGGAATCTCGCCCCTCCAGCACCGTTTGGCTCACCTCCCGCACCGTACCAAAGTCGATCAGCGTCAACTGTCCCCAAGGTTCCGCCGGGCGCAGCATGATATTGGAGGGCTTGATATCGCGGTGAAAAAGATGGTTTTGGTGGATTTGGTGCAGGATATCGGCCAGTTGCTTCAGCCAAGCCAAGGCCAGGGGTTGGCTAATGGGAGGATGGTAGGTCATCCAGCGCTGCAAATCTTCGCCCTCAATGCGCTCCATCACCAAACAGCGCACGGGATGATTCCACTGGGCCGGGGTCACCTGAAAACAGCCTAGGTCATCAATTTTCGGAATACCGGGATGGTCGAGCCGTTGGAGCACCTCCGCTTCCCGCTCAAACAGTTCCACCAGCTTGCGATCGCTCCGGGTCAGCACCTTCATCACCTTCACCCCTTGGTCTACCTCATCCTCCACCTCAAAAACCTCGGTGAGATAGGTAGACCCCAAATGGCGCAGCGGTCGCACCAGCCGATAGCGATCGCCAATACGTAGCTCGGTGCCACAGGTCTGGCACTGCTTTAGATGACTAGGATTTAGGCGCTGATGACAGTGGGGATTGATGCAATACCCCCACTGCGATGCGGTTGGACGATCGGCCCCCTGTATCATCCCGAATATCCTGCAAACGATGTCAGTTAAACCGAGTCTACACCGTTTCAATTTGCCTATTGGACTCCCAGGCGCAGCTCACCCACGAATCCAGCCGTTGATCGTAAAGCGACTATCCAAAAAGGCCCGGCTAGGGCAGTGAATCGTCAATACCTCATGCATGACATGGCTGGGGAAAAACACGATGGAATTGTCCAAGGGTTCCACTGTATGAAACGACTCCGCCTGCACATAGGTATTCTGCTGAATGTGGCTATCGTAAACGCGCAAATCCCCACCCGTAAACGCTTTGGGCTGATGGTGGAAATAGTACACATAGGTGAGGACACGGGTGCAGGTGTCGGCACTGCCACTGTCGTTGTGGACGCGGTAGTAATGGCCGTCGTTGTGGGCCGTGAGCTGGGTTTCGATCTGGGTGGGCTGGAAGGGAGCGATCGCCAACTGATCTAACACCAGGGGCAAGGCCGCATGGATTTTTTGGGAGAATAATTCCCCAATCTCCGGCAAGGTATAGAGCACCAAGGACTTACGATAGTCCACCGCTTGGGTAGAGGTGGTGCTGGGCTGAAACTGGCGTTCCTGCTGCACCGTCCAGTCCAGCAAATGTTGATGCTCCGCTGGCGATAGAAAATTGGGAATGCGCCACACCGGCGACGGTGTCACCCCTCGCCCCAACGGCGTCGCTAGCCTCGACGATGGCAGCACCATGGGCGGCTCTGTGATCACCCCCACAAGGCGATCGCCCGTAAAGGCCAACACCGCCTGGCCATCCTGAATCGGGATCTGAAACAACCGCTGCGATCGCTGTCCCACAGGATCTGTCAATGTGCTCATCAACTGCTGCAACAGAGACGAATTGGGAGCGATCGCCAGCGTTTGCTGATGTCCACCCTCCAGCAGCAGCGTTACGTTAATGTCAACCGAGTCCAGCTTGGGATCAAGAGCCATAGGCAATGACGTGATCAGCAGAGTAGAGTCCGAAGGGTCACACGACCCCTTCCTAGGATATAAGCAGATGCTCCAAGGAACTGGGGGAGCGATCGGGTGAGCAATGTATTGTTGCGGTCGTCTTAACGTTGCCCATCATCCGCTGCGGAAACCTCTGCATCATAACCAATCAACCTTCGGACAAGAACCCTTAGCGCTGCAGATCAGGCAGCAGCGCCGCACAGCTTTAACACTTTATCATCAAGTTAAATATTGGTTAAAGATTGGCCAAAATTAGGTTAAGGCCTGTGTAGCATAGAGTCGAAACTCAAAAATTTTGAGTGGTATTTCGCGGCAAATACTACAAGGGCATGGGTGTCTGTCACAAGACAACATGCATGTCTAGGGAGTCTATCGGTATTGAAGGCATAGGCTGTCACGCTTGTTTCTTACAGCCTTAACAGACACCTGATTTATCGTTGCAGTCCATGCCATGACGTTCGAGCAAATGGTATTTGCCAATTCGTCCATTTCAGAGCCCTTCGCTTTAGTAGATGAGCTCTGAAATTTAAGCATGAGGTTTTACCTTGTTTATGACTAAAGATCCAACCATAAAGCTTTACATTCCTTCTGTACCACAGAGGATTGCCGAGATCATCACATCCATTGCCTTGTTAAATTTCTTTTTTTCTAGGGCGGCAAAACTAGCTGGAGAAAGAGGAGACAATTGGCTAGGCTAGGCACAGAGGCGAGAACAGGGTGAGGCAATCAAGATGG